>JBKQWF010000200.1:0-50317 GCA_052139695.1 Limisphaerales bacterium | reverse complement strand
CCGAGCTTCATCGAAGCATTCCTTCAACGCGGCGTATTTCTCGCGCAACCTCTTCATATCGATCAACATGCAACTAGCATAGCACAAGCGGACAATATGTGACAGTTATTTTTGCGCGGCTCCTAAGGGGTCCGGCCAAACCTGGTATAAACCGGTCAACGCCTCAAGAAGGTGGATGCCGGTGTTCATGGATTTTTGGCCGGCGGCGGCGCCCACCGCGTTGCCTTGGCCGGCGTTCGCCGGTTTGCCGTCGGGGCCAACATTCTCGAAGTATCCCCGATGTTCAGGATCATGCGCATGGTCCTCCAACCACTGGAAAGCCTTCTTGGCCAGTTCCAGCGTCTTCGGGTCTTTCGTCGCCTGATAGCTTGCCGCCAGCGCATAAATTCCGAAGGCGTGCCCGTACATTTGTTTGAGCGCGCTATGCGGTTGCTCACCCGGGCCGACGGTCCAGAAAAAGCCTCCGCCATCCTTATCCCACATCGTGTCTGCCAAACAGGCGGCTCCCCGGCGAGTCATGGCCAAGTACATGTCCGCCTTGCCGGGGAAACGTTGGGCGGCCTGCGCGCTGGTCCAGGTAAGGCGGCTCTGATAAACGATGCTCTTGGCCTCTCCCGGCAGGCGCGTCCAATCCAGAGCATAGTTCTCGAAGAATCCCCCGCCCTGCTCGTCCGCCGCGGTGGGAAAAAATTTGTCAAGTATTTGACTCTGCAAATTCGCCTCAACCTCATCGGCAATGCGCAGATACTCTGCTTTGCCGGGAAGGCTTGCGGCAGCCGTCACCTGGGCGATTCCCGCCAGGACAAATAAACTGGCGGCGAATAGTGGCGCTTTGCGCTGTGTGATTTTCATCTGCCAGTCAATCTAATCGGACCAGGATTGACCGCAACGGTTAACGAAAAAAAACTGCTTGGTTGAAAAACAGAACTTGCCGTGGCGTGGTTCGCTCCGTCACATCGCCGTTTCGTCTGGCGCCAATTCAACGATACATCTTGACGCGCCGCAGCCTTCGGCGGGGTGCCGAAGGCTGCGGGGCGGGTCACTCCTTCGCTCCCGTAGGAGCTCGGAGCATGAAGAATATCGCGTTCCCTGGATGGACCTAGAACGATGTAAAATCGTCTTCTGTCGGTTCGGATTTCTGGCGAGAGCCCTTCGCTGTCAGCGAGAGAGCCACGGGCGACTTGCGTGAGTGGCCGTTTTGGGACGGCTTTGCACCCACAGCGACGGCTGGCTTGCCTGGCGGTTCAACGGCAACGAGCTTTGCGGAAGGCGCTTCAGCAACGAATTGCTGCTCATTATGACGTCCAACCAACTTGAGCAAGTCGCCCACCACGTTGCGGAGCACATGGGTCTGAGCGTTCAATTCTTGCGCGGCGCTGGCACTTTCTTCGGCGCTGGAGGCGTTGCTTTGGGTCACCTTGTCCATTTGGGCAACAGCCGTGTTCACTTGGGTGACGCCGTCATTCTGTTCGTGTGAGGCAGTAGCGATTTCGCCGATCAATTCATCCACCTTGCGGACATTGGTGACGATCTCCGTCAGGCTGAGGGACACCTTATCACTCATCTGGACGCCTTGAGAGGTCTTGGCGATGGCGGTCTCGATCTTGGCCGCTGTTTCCTTGGCCGCCTGGGCGCTTCTCTGCGCCAGATTGCGCACCTCGTCCGCCACGACGGCAAAGCCCATGCCGGCCTCACCCGCTCGGGCCGCCTCGACCGCCGCGTTCAGAGCAAGGATGTTCGTTTGAAACGCAATTTCATCTATGGTTTTAATGATTTTGCTGATGTCATCACTGGAGGATTTGATTTCTTGCATGGCCTGGCTCATCTTCTGCATGTCATTGGCCCCGGAGTCGGCTGCCTTGCGGGCACGATCGGCCAGCCCTTTGGTCGTTTGCGCGTTTTCAGCGTTCCTCTTTGTCATGCTGGCGATCTCCTCGAGGGAAGCACTGGTTTCTTCGAGGGAGGCGGCTTGTTCGCTCGCCCCCTCCGCCAGCATTTGGCTGGCTGAGGAAACCTGGCCCGACGCCGACGCCGTCTGCTCGGCTCCGGCAGACAACTCGTCGGCCGCCTGATGCAGGACCTTTGATATGCTCCGGGTGGTCAGGGTTCCGACAACCGCGCTTAATACAACCGTCAGGGTGACAAATAACAGCACGGACATTTTAGTTGACGAAAGGAGCTGCACTACTTCGTGTCCGTTTGCCTCCACGCGGTGCGCGCTGTAGCCCCGCAAGTCTTCGACCACTTTGACAAGTTCATTGCCAACTTGCCCCGCCGAGAGCAGCAACTTTTGCGCTTCCTCGGTTTTGTTTTGGCGGCTGGCCTCGCGCAATTTCTTGCCTTCATTTTTGTAGTTCTCCCACAGAGTCCCCAGTTGCGAGTAAATAGCGCGCTGCTCGGGTGAAGCGGCATACTTGTCATATTCCTTGAGCCAATCAGAGAGCTGTTGCTCCTCCGACTCAGCTTCCTTTTCCAGAGCATCCTTCTGGGCTGGATCGCTATACATCACTGCCTTGAGATTGGTCACCCGCAAAAGAACCGCTTGAAAGCGGATATTCCCCGCCAAAGCGAGTTCCGGCGTGCTTCGGTTGACAATTTCTTCAACATTGCCGGAGATTCTTTCCGTTTTCAGCCAGGACACCAGGCCCAGAAGCAGGATGCCGGCTATCACGACGATAAGCATGCAGGCCAGTCTTTTTGCGATAGTCCAATTTTTCATAGCGTTTTATCTTGCGAGTTTTGTTCGGTTTTAAGGTTGATGTGCAGTGTCCTGTTATGTGGTTGCGGCTTCGTTGAGTTTTTTTAGCGAAGCCTTATCGGCTACCTTGTCGATAACCAAATGAGAACGAGGACATGTTCGACTTTCATGCTTTCTTCATCGGTCTTCGCGCAGTTGACATAAGAACCAAAAATCCAGACATGAAAAGCTCTGGCAAAACCTTACTTCTCCCGCGTTCGCGGAGTACGGAAACTCAACCACAGGGGACGGAAAACCCAAAATGACGGCGCGCGAAAAGATGGACGAGGGCCCGGGAATGGTCATCGCCGACACCGACCAGGAGCGAAAAGGCGATGCCACGGCTGGAGAGCAGGGCACAGCGAACCGGGCAGCGGGAGGATTGTCCCGCCCGGAATGGGCAGTTCAGCAGCTTCTCCGGTTTCAAGGCTCGGCGATGCCATCACGAATCGCATAACGAATCAGTGCAGCCGTGCTGGAGCACCCCAGCTTTTTCATCAAGCGATACCGATAGGTCTCCACTGAACTGACAGTCACCATCAAGCTCTCGGCAATTTCCTTATTCCGGCGCCCTTCAGCAATGAGCCGCAGCAACTGCCTTTCGCGCTGTGAAAGGCTGGGTTTCGAGGCCTCGGTTTTCTCCACAAGGCTTGCCCGGTAATCGTCGAGAATGCCATTGCTTACTTCAGGGCTTAAGTAGAGCCTTCCCTGCATCACAAGGTCAATGGCCCTTACCAACTCTCCTAACTCACTGCTTTTTAAAAGATAACCGCACGCCCCGGCCTGCAAGGCCTGGTCAACAAGTGGGCGAGCGGGGTCGCTGGAGAAAATGATGATTTTGACGGCGGGCAGGGCGAGGAGCATCTGCCGGGTCGCTTCAATTCCACTCATGTCCGGCAAGTGAACATCCAATACCACCAAGTCCGGGTTTAGCTCTCGAGCCAGCTTGAGAGCTACTGCGCCCGTCGGCGCCTGACCCGCCACCGTAAAATTGGGTTGTTGAGCCAGGGCCTGGCTTAATCCTCGGAGCAACATAGGTTGATCATCTACCAGTAATATTTTCACATTGCCAATTAACTCCAAATCGTAAAGCTACTCTTCGCGGGCGCGCTCACGTCAAGTCTGGTCCAGGCACTGCCGCACGATTTTTGCCAAAGCGGCCGGCGTAAATGGTTTGGGCAGATGGGTAATCTCCTGGCCGGCAGCCAGAGGAAAGTCGTCCAGGTCCACACTGTATCCGCTGGAACTAATGACTTTCAAAGAACGCTTTTCCTGCCTAAGCCGCACCGCCAAATCGAACCCATTGATTTGTCCCGGCATCTTCACGTCCGTAAACAACAGGGCGACTTTTAGATGATGCTCATCCCACACCTTTAGCGCATCCAATCCATCGCCTGCCTCCAGCACCGCGTAACCCAGTTTGCGGAGCCATGAAGCCGTCAATTGGCGCAACAACACCTCGTCTTCGACGAGCAAAATCGTCTCAGAGCCGCCTATGATATCTGTGTGAATCCCGCCCTCCGGGTTCATTAAGGCGAAAATGGCATCATTGTCCACTGCCGTGTTCCAGTTCCTGTGCTCCTCCAGAGAGGCCATTCGTTTCCCTTTCTTCTCTTGAGCGGTGACGGTTTTTCCATTCTTTAAAACAATTGATAGGTCACGATTGAGTCTCACGTCTCTTCATCGGTTTCCACTCCGTTGACATGAGAACAATAATCCAGACATGGAGAAGAGGGTCGAAACCTTACTTCTGCCACATTCGCGAAGTACGGAAACTCAACTACCGAGTACAGAAACTCGAAATGACGCTGGCAAAGAACATCACCTGGTTGCTTGCCCAGGAATTGTGTAGAGTTAGTTACAAGCCCAATTGCCGACACTAGCTTGGTATGTGATAATTTCTCAAATGTAATATACAACACCAAAGTCGAAAATTCAACTGGAGTGCGATTAAATCCGTCGGCGATTCTAAGGTCGGACGGCCGCTCCCCTGCCCAGGGGGCGCGCGGAGTGCCGCGCCCTACCGTCCCCTAGACTCTTATTGGCGAGACGCCTGCTAATGGCTTCTGGAAAAAGGGGGGTTTCCTTGCAGGCCAGGGTCAATGACCCATTACAACTTGCTTATAACAAACGTCTTATGAATAAGGCCTCAATATTGAATGCCCGAATTATAATGCATGATATGCTTCATGCCCCAAAAGCACCCGCCAGCCACGATGGCCGTTTCATTGGACCTATGACTAAAAAAAAACCGCCTGAGGGCCTCTAAGCCAGCAGGCGGTTTCGTGCGATTAATACTAAATCAGATCAAAACTACTGTGCCACGGCCCGGTAATAGGCGGCACCTGTACTCGACACGGTGGCGATATACTGCGCGGCGCCAGTGCCGGCACTCGCCGTCGCGGTCCCAGCAGTCGTCCAAGTCTCCAGATCACTTGAACTCTGGATGGTATAGGTAACGCCAGGCGTTCCGGTGAAGGTTATCTTCAACTGACCGCTGGCAACAGTGGCGGTCAATGCCGGACCAGCGACTTGAGTCACAGTGACATTGAAGGACTGGGATACATTGGTGACGCCGTCACCAACAGTAATGGTGATACCAGACAACCCTACCTTGTTGGTCACGGGAACAACGGTCGCTATCTCACTGGTTCCGTTGAACGAGAAATTCACGGCTCCGATGATATTAGTGTTAGCGATCGTGGCGCTGTAGAACAAGTTGTTAATGGTTGTCAGCGCGTCGGTCACCTGCAATGTCACGCTCACAGGCGTGTTTACAGGCGTGTTCGTATTCGGAATCGGCGCCAGCACCGGCGGGAGCTCCACCTGTTCGACCGTAACGCCGAAGGTGTTAGAAACGGCAGGGTTAAGACCGTCACTGACAACGATGGTAATCAGCGAGGCCCCCACTTGGTTGGCCACGGGAATAATCGTCGCAACTTCGTTGGTGCCGATGTAGATGAACTTGATGGTTGCCACCACACTGGGGCTCGGGATAATAGCGGTGTAGGTCAGGTTGCTGATGGGCGTGACTGAATCGCTCACGGGCAACACCAAGTTTGTCGAAGTGTTTTCGGGAATTGCCAGGCTAAATATTGTTCCAAGCACCGGCGGCGGCGGCAACATTACGTTAATAACGAACGTCTCAGAGGCATTGGTAATACCGTCACTCACGGTCAGCGTGATAGAGGAAGAACCTATCGCGTTGGCCACGGGAACAATGCTCGCAAATTCGTTGCTGCCAACGGCGGAGAAGTTCACGGCCGAGATCACACTTGGATTCACGATACTGGCGCTATAGGTCAAGGCGGACCCTGCCGGATTTGTCACCCCTAACATCAGGTTCAGAGGCGTGTTGGCCGTCGTGTTCGTGGTCGGAATCGGCGCCAGGGTCGGCGGATACTCCACAAACGTCACATCGACGTAGAACGTATCAGAGACGGCCGGGTTGACGCCGTCACTGACAGAGATGGTGACAGCGGAAACACCCGACTGGTAGGGCACCGGAATAATCGTCGCGATTTCATTGGCGCCGTCGAAGGAGAAGTTCACCGCTTGAATCAAATTAGAATGCTGTATTGTTGCGCTATAGGTCAGATTGGAGATGGGTATGACCGAATCGGTCACAGGCAATACAACGTTCGTGGAAGTATTCTCCGGGGTTTGCTGCAAGGCTATAAAGCCCAGCACGGGCGGAGGCGGCAGAACGACCGTGACGGTAAAGCTCTGCGTAACATTGGTCTTACCATCGCTCACGTTAATAGTGACCAGAGAGGAACCGCTCTGCTTGGAGACGGGAACAATGGTCGCAATCTCGTTGGTGCCGTTGAACGAGAAGTCCACGGCTTGGATCACGCTGGGATTCCCGATGTTGGCGCTGTAGATGAGGTTGGAGACGGCTACGGCGGAATCGGCCACCTGCAACACGATGTTGAGCGGTATATTAGCCGTCATGTTCGTGTCCGGAATGGGCCCCAATATCGGCGTCAAAGCCTCATATACCACCGTCAATGGAAATGAATTGGTGGATGAATAATTATGATTGGTATCGGTCAGCGTAAGCGTAATGGTCGCCATCCCATTGCCGGTATAGACGGCTGACGGGTAATTTGGCGTTGGCGTAATCGTCAACGTCTCATTGCTTGTTCCCGCGCCTTCGATCACCAGGCTTGATACCAGGTTAGAGGGAATTTCCCCGCTGGCTGACGCCGCAACCGTTATGTTGCTGGCAGGGGCGAAGATCGAGGCGATTGAGAACGGAATCGTGATCGATGTATTCTCGTTGATCGTCACCGGCGCCAACGGAGTAATCATGGGCCCGATGGTTTCTATATCGAGACTCCAGCCACCGCTGATCAGTCCGACATCGGGCGTGCTGTTATCATACACATAGAGCGACCAGACGCCGTTGGGAGCGGTGTTGCTGAAGACGCTCAGATTATGGTAATAAGCCGGGCTCGGGGGAGAATTACTCGGAGCGTTTGGCAATATCACATCGGGCAAGTCCTTGATGAAGTTCAAGTCGGATAATGCCGGTGCATTCGTACCGCTGGTCAGCGGCCCATTTGGTGACATTGCCCCGCCGGCGTCATCAAATGTCAGGCGGAGGTTCGAGACTCCTATTCCAAAACCTTCATCGCTCATGAGCATAGCACTTTGGCCTCCAGGTCCAACCAGAAGAGCAGAGACATCGCTTGGGAAGGTGTGTGCAAACCCGACCAAAGTCGCCGTGACCTTGGCAATATCTGATCCTACGCCCGCGACCGTTATTTGCGACGGATAGAGCGAGGCTGGCCCGGCAGCATTAATGGTGATCGGATTGGTATTGGCGAAGACCGGCACGGTGCTAGGCCCAACGACCAGGATAAACGTCTCCGTAGCGGACAACCCATTGGCAATCGGTTGCGAGACGGTCAGGGTGATTAAATTACTTCCCGTCAGATTCCCCACAGGCGTGACAACGAGGTTGGAAGGACCCGCGCCATTCCCCACGAATGACAAACTGCTGGACGGGACCGGGTTTTGAGCCCCCAGCGCCAATGACGACGCCGACACAATAAGCGTGTTGGTAGCAGTGGTGTAACCAACGTCGCCGTAAACCAATGGAACCAGAGTGGGCGTTCCTGCCGCAACGGTGACGACGCTTCCGATGGCCGGTTGTGAAATAGTCGGCGGGAAGGGCACGCTGGTGACGGTCACTCCAAAGCTCGCGCTGGCGACTTGGCCGTAAATATTTGTTGAGTAGATGGTCAGGAGCGTGGTTCCCGCGACATCCGGCGCATTGGTATAGCTGGCTGTCCAAGTCGTGCCGCTGCCACTAAAACTCACATTACCAGGGGGTATCACTGCGGCATTGCTGGACGTCACGCCGAAGGAACCAGGGGTATAGCTGATCGAGCCAGCCAATGAATCGTCCAGAATACTGAACGATGTGCTGCCGCCGCTCACCGAGTTTTCAGGGAACAAAACCGGCGTCGATGACGTAAGTTCGATTGTGGGCTGTGTGATGATTTGCAACGACCACCCTTGGCTGATGCTACCGGCTCCGCCAGGGGAGTCGTCTTGCACATACAAATACCAAGTCCCGTTAGGATTGGAACCGTTGAATACGGTCAGGTTTGTCGGGTACGGCCCGTTCGGCGGCGGCGGGTTTTGCGCTCCGTTGGTTTCGAAGTTGTACGGTTTGACGGGCTGATAATCCGACGGCAGATAGATGGTACTGGCTAACGGCCCCTGTGATTGTAGATCCGGCGCAGGTCCGGCGGCGTTCGTACTGAAGGTCAACGTAAGACCTGAAACACCGAAGTCCGATCCCGCATTGTTCATCAGAACCGTGTTGCTGCCATTGGGGCCAACCAGCAGGATTCCGACGTCCGACGAATACTGGTGCGAAAAGCCGTTGACTGTCACAATCACTTGTGAAATCGAGCCCACGAGGTTGCTGACAGTGATGGGGCTCGGTGACGGAACTGATGGCGCTGCGTCAACAATCTGGATCGCATTTGTGTTGCTGAAGGTGTGCTGTTCAGGAGGCACTGGATTGACCACGAAGACAGTGCTCGCCGTCCTGCCATTAGAGTCAAGCGCGTTCAATTGAATTTGTGCTTTGCTGGCGGACGCTCCAACAATAATGGGCACCGTCCAAGTCGAACCAGCCGTTTGGGCGACGGGCCCAACGCCTATGCTGATCCCGCTGCCTGCGGTAAGGTTGGTAGCGGTAACAGTAATCTGCGGCAGAATGGTGTCCGCACTGGTGACCTGGAAGCTAATGAAGTTTGTCGTCCCTTGGATAATCGAGACCACCGCCGGCGGGGCTGGCGGAGTGTTGGTAAAGGTCGGATTGTAGGCTTGAGGTATAACTGTCAACGCGAAGGAGTTTGAGACCACTTGCGGACTGTTGAAGGCCCCATCCGCATTGGTCACATAAACCGTTATGGTAGCCGATCCCACGACGTTGGGGTTCGGCAGCAGATTAAGGACGACGTCTCCCGCATTAGCCACGCTGGAAGCGAAGTTCGCCAGGTTCACCACGTTGGTGTTGAACGTGCCAGGAGTTATCGCCGTGGACCCTGTGCTGAAGGTGAGATTGCTGGTAGCGATAACGGCTGGATTGCCTGAGTAAGCCGCTATCGTCACATCGGAGAGCGGATCGCCCGATTCCGTAACAAAGAACTCGGTCAGGCCGGAGACATTCTCGGCTACCCCTATCGGACCAAGCCGCGTCAGCACTGGCGGAATATTGCTCTTGACGATGGCGATCGTGGCGGTCGCGACGCCGAAGCCGCCATCCACGCGCGTCGCCGTAAATGTAATCGTGTTCGTTCCGGTGACGAAGGCGGTCGGGGTAAACGTCACGGTATAGGCCGCGTTAGTGGAACTGGAGGAAGTGATGCTAGGCACCACGCTAGAGAACAGAGAGCTTATGGATGCCGGCGAACTGCTGATAAGCAAGTTATCAGAAACCGCGCCGCCCGAACCGTCAATGATGTTAAGGCTAAGCGATCCCTGGTTGCCTAGCTGCGCGCCATTCTCTGGAATCACCAACTCGTTTGTTTCCAGTGTGATCTCCGGGGCAGTGGTGATGGAAAGCGCCCAACCGTTGGAAATGCTCACCGTGTTGCCAGTGGTATTGTCAACCACCCACAGCGACCAGACGCCGTTGAGATTTGCGCCGCTAAGGCCATCGAACACTGCCAGCCGGTCAAAATACGGCAGCGGAGGGGCGTTGGTTGGCAGCGCGTTGTTATTGCCATTATTACCCGTCGCATGGTAGCTGACTGAGCCGCCATTTGCGGCCAGCGGGGAATTGGCCGGCGGAAGTCCAGCGGTATCGGAGAATGTCAGCGTCAGGTTCTGAGACGCGGCTGTTCCGCCCGCATCCGACAGAAGCAGAACGGATGTTTTATTAGGAGCCGAGAGCAGGATGGAAACATCTTTGGGATCACTGGCGCTGAAAGCGTTCAACGTGACAGCTACCGTGTAAATCCCCCCAATTTCATTCGTGACAGTCACCGTTGATGGATAGGGTGAAGCTTCACCATTGGTCACGTTATTGGCGATCGGTTGCGTATTGGCAAAAACAGCGGTTGGTGAACTCAGAACAACGTTGGTAAATGTGGTCGTCACGAAGTTGGTAGAGACAGCGGTAACCTGAGTATTGGTGACAGTGATTATGCTGCTACCGGCCAGCGCTCCGGAGGGAATAATAAGCTCAATAGTCCCGCTGTAAGCGCTCGGCGCCCCATTGGAAATTGAGCTGGGGTTGATAATAATGTTGAGAGGACTATTCGGCACAACATTCGGATTCGAGGACGATGCCGTAATGAGCAAGGTCGCGTTGGACTCCACGGTGGAGACAGAGAATGGAATGTTTGTCGTCGTCCCGGCGAATTGCTGGTAATGACCGGTGAACGGAGCAATGATCGGAGTCTGGATCACATGGCTGACAGAGACGGTGGTCGATAACGTCACCGTGTTCCCATTGGTATCACTGACGCTGAAGAGCAGCGCGCCTTGATTTGTCCCAAAGGTATTGGCGACCGGCGTGATCTGGTATGTCACCGTAGCAAGCTTGCCCGGTGTAAGGGCCGTTGTAACGTCGTCAATAGTGTTTACGATGCCGCTGCCGGCTACAAGCCCTGGATCCGTGGACACCAAGCTTATATTATTGGAAGACAGGAAGGAATCGACGTCGGATACGGTGAACGTAATCGGAATGGTTCCATTCTCGTTAACGACGAGGTTAGTGGATGATTGGGTCGCGACAGGAGGTTGATTAAGGTAGGCTACAATCAATGTAAAACTGGTTGTGGCACTGTTGCCGCTGCCGTCCGACACCGTGACAAAAAACACGTTGCTGTAATTGCCGGTCTGGGTTGTGGAAGGGAAGTCGATCTCGGGCGTAATCACCAAGTTGGTAACTCCCGTGGGCGAACCGGCACCCTGCTGCGTCACGGCAACAGGAGTGCTGTTTGAGGTCAAGACGGCGCCACCGAGATTAGTAATCGTAACCGTAACATTGTTGAGGCCAGCACTGGAGTCGGTGATGGTTACCGGGAGGTTGAGCGTGCTATTCTCCCCGACTTTCTGCGTTGGAATCGCGGCGATCGACGGTCCGGTCTGAAGGTAGAGCAGCCAATTGGCAATTTCCCCACTGTCTGGGTAGCCTGAATCCAGCACGTAGAGATTCCATGTGCCGTTGGGTTGCACGCCATCGAACGCGCTCAGACTGGCTGAGTAGGGGCCGCTAACGGTTGGGAACACCAAAGAATTAGCAGGTGAAACATAGTTTGCCGGCTGATACGTGCCACTGGTCAAAGTACTCAATTGGGGAACTGGCGCGCCAGCCGTTTGGCTGAACTCGAGGTCGAGGTTGTTCACCCCATTCGTGTAACCCGCGTCCGCCATCAACACCACGGAGTGCTTTCCATCGGGGGAGACGAGCAGGACATCGACATCCTCAGGGGAGTTGTGGGTGAAGCCGATCAGACTCACCTGAACTCCGCTGACAAATCCGCCGACGCCGGAAACAGTAATGCCAGAAGGATAGGGACTAGACAACGGTTGCGCGGGAGCGCCTGGTCCCAGGTAAATCGGAGCGCTGCTCTCATACACCTGGTTTGGAGTTATAACGAGGGACAGATTCGTCTTGGCGCTTTGGTTGTCCACGTCGGTCACGGCGATCGTGATAGTCGCGCTGCCGGTCTCCACGCCTACGGGCTGGACGGTCAACGTATATGAATTTGTTCCGTTTTCGAACGCCAGCGGCGACACGGTGTAGGCGGGTTGCGGGTTCAGCCCAGTAAAACTGACACTAATCTTGTTGTTATTGGTTGACTGGGCATCCCAAACGGCAAACGTGATGCCGCTAATGGGGATTCCGGCAGGCGTGCTAAAACTAGTATTGGTAACAAGGATAACCGGCGGCTGAGCGCTGAACGCCACGACAAACTGCAAGTTTGCCGTACTGGTGATCCCGCTCGCATCGGTCACAAGGATAGAAATGTTATTCGTGCCATATTGATAAGGAACGGACGAAACATTCAACACGGCCAGGTTGGCTACGCCATTATTCGTAACAAAAATGGGACTGGCGACCGTAATTGAGGGAGAGGTTGGTGATGTTACAGTCGCTGTGACAGTCAAAGAGGTATTGTCAGCTTCGGCGTCACCCACAGGGATCAAGATATTGGTGGGAGCAAAACCCTCCAGAGCCGTATAGTTGGTTGTTGTGGGGCTGACGTGTGGCGCGGTCAGGATGGACAATTGCCAGCCGCCGAAGATGGCGCCACCTTTAACACCATTGGTGTCAAAGGCGTAGAGGCTCCATGTTCCGTTCGGATTGATGCCAGCAAAGGAACTTACTAAATTAGTCCCGTAACCCGTAACGCCAGGCGCCGGAGGGGCCACTGAAGCCGAACCGATGGGGATTTGGGTTGTGTATCCGTTAGCGGCATAATTAGTCGGAATATAGATATCATCGGAACTGATCTGGCCGTTGAACGGCAAGACAACAGCGTTCGTGTCGGGCAAGCTAGCAATGGAATTGGAAAAGATCAGGTTGGCGCTGGTTAACGCCGTAGCACCGCCAGCATCACCCATCAGATAAACAGCCGGAGATTGACCCGCGGCGTTGGTCGGTCCCACCAAGATCAGGTTCAAACCAGCCGCGTTCAGGTAGGTCACGTCAAAAACCGTCACAACCACGTTCTCAACCGTCCCGACCAAGTTTTGGACCGAAACGGAAGACGGATAAGGGGTGCCATTTGTATTGGGGGTAATATTGGCAATAGAATTGGGATTGTAAAAGAGCGGACTCCCCGGCTGATCCACAATCAACAAGAAGTTGGTGCTCACGGTATTTTGGCCGTCTGAAACCGTGACGGTGATGGTGGATTGGCTTGCCTTTACACCAACCGGGAACAAGGTGAGATAGTTGGTTTCCACGCTGGCGCTTCCCGCTGGGGTAGTGCTGGGCGGCGAACCGCTGGACGGTCCGCGCGTGACCACCGCGTTATTCTGAAACTGGGAGGTCGGCAGCAGATTTGGATTGCTGGAACTGACGGTGACACTGAGAGCCGTCGCGTTGGTATCGGGGGAACTGATCACGAAAGGAATATTGAAGACAGGCGCTCCAGCAAAGGTAACCTGATTTTCTATAAAACTGATGGATGGCGCTTGAGCAACAAAACTCACCGTGAGCTGAAAGCTGTTGGTGGCTGTAAACGCGCTGCTTACCGGCGATCCCGCCAGCCCATTGGTCTCCGTCACGACTACGGTGACGACAGCCGTGCCGGCCTCATTGGGATTGGCCGTCAGGTTCACGATATTCGTGGTGTAGTTGGTGCCGCCGATGATGGCTGACCCGACCGTGAAATTGGTGCCGTTGATAGTTGCACTGCTGCCGCTGGCAAGAACGGTCGCTTTCGTCAGGGCAGTATCAGAGTAATTCGGATTTATTGAAGGGTTGAAGGTCACCACCGGCGGACCGCTCGGAACGCCCACCGTGTCAGAGGTGACAAACACAATATTAGTGGAGGCGGACTCCGGCATGGTAATACTAGCTTGCGCTGGCTCCGCGAGCACAGGAGCGGGATAGACATCAAGCACCCAGCCTCCGGAGACTCCAAAAGGACTAGACGAATAATTGCCGACCCAGAGCATCCAGACATTGGCGGCTCCCGTATTCGTCAAAGAGTGCCCACCAAGCAGTGCTGCGAACGTAGATGAACCGTCAAGTGCATTCAGGACATAGTTGGTCAGCAGGTCGGATCCATTACTTGGGGTAGCGGCGGGCAGAACATTAGGTCCCTGGACGTTAGGTACCCCAACACTGTCTGCGAATGTCAACTCCGCGTATGTCGAGGGACTGCTGCCCGCACCGGTCGGATCCTGCAGCAGTATCACAACTGTGCCATCAGGTGCCACTAACGACGCTTGCAGGCCAGAGGGGATGACGTTCGTCAGGCCAAGAATCGATACACTTGCTCTTCCAATCAAACCGATGTCAGCGAGGTTCGTGATCGTAATGGCACCGAGAGGGACACCGGTTCCAGGCTGGATGGTTATCGCATTGGTGTTGGCATAGACCAATGGCCCGGCGAGCGGCCCGTTCGTCAATGGGTTAACAATCACGGTAACCGTCTGGGTGGCAGACAGGTTGGCAGTGGGATCCGTTACAATGAAGTTCAGATAACTGGTGCCGATAGGAAAACCGCCGGGCACAATCGAGAAGTAGAAATTGTTCGTGATGCCGATGGTTGCCGGGGTGGCGGCGGGAAGGCCGACAATGTTAGTGAAAACATTTGAGTTTACGCCAATATTGCCAATGCCATTTGTCCCCACAACATTGAAGAGAAGCGTGCTTCCCGAGTTGCCATCCAGCGAAATGAGGCTGATGAAATTCGTCGTGGACGCCACACCTTCGCTCGTGGTGATGGTTGTGTTCGGCAATGAAATCTTCGGCGCGACCGCAACATGGTTCACCGTCAGGTTGATTTGCTGCGACGAGACTACGTTGCTGTTGGCGTCTGTCAGATTGATGGTGAAGATGGCCGTTCCGTAGAGATTCGCATTCGGAGTGATGGTCAGGGTATTTGTTCCATTAGGATTAATGGTGGAGAATAGGAAATCCGACGCGGAAACGACATTGGGAAAGCTGCCCGCCGCGTTGGTGTAGCCGATGTTCCCGGTGGAAGCGGAATTGATGGTGACGGACGGCGTCAAGGTCGTATTCGACGTTGTATCGCTAACGGTGAAGAAGAAATTGGAAGATTGGTTTTCGCTCAGCGCGATGCTTGTGTTGGCGGTTGCGATCGCTGCCGGAGTGTAAAGATTTAGCGACCATGAAGCAATCGAACCAACGTTGGGCTGCGAATCATCCAGAACATAAAGGGACCACGTGCCCTCGTAATTCGCCGGCGTCGCGCCGACAAACGAGGCGAGAGTCGCATTAGCGAGGTTCGCCAGCCCGGGAAACGTCTTGGTTACGCCATAGGGAGAATTGTCGCCGGTTTTGTAGGTTCCAGAAGTAAGCGGCGTGGCGATGCCCAAAGTGCCGGCACCGGTGGCGACGTCATCGAACGTCAACGATAGATTCTTGACGATCGTGCCCGCACCATCGTTGCCCATCAGTGCAACGGTGGAACCGTTGGGCGCGACCAACAATATCACGACGTCATTGGGGTACCCGTGGGTGAAGTTGTTCAGAGTGACGGTAACCTTCTCCAGGTTCCCCGCGACGTTCGTGGGGACAGTGACCGTCGATGGATAGCCATTCAAGGCCTCACCAAGGTTGACCGTGTCATTGTTGATGGTGATCCCGGTAGAATTGGTCAGGGAAAATTGGCCGAAGGCGCGCATTCCCGTCATAAACAACAAAATGGTGAGTAGGGTCAGGCCTCTGTAAATGCAAGCTACCCATCGTCCTTTCATTGAGTTTTTATTTGTTGTTTTCATCATAATAACGTTGTTTCAGTCTTTTTTCTGCGCGGCTCCGGTTCGAGCGCGAGGGGGAGGGGGAAATCATTCATTTCCTTGATCGTAAAACACTTCTGACCCCTTAAGCAGCCTTTTATCACCGAAGCCATTAGCGCGCATTTTGACGGAAGACCTTTTCTATGCAAATCAATGTATTGTTCTAAAAGCGACATTATTGTCTAAATACGACATATTGCCTAGGAACAGGGTCGTTTTGACTGTCGGCAACGCCTTTTCCTTAAATTAGTTTTAGCAATGTGGCCCCGAAGACCCGTTGAAGGGGTCGGCTCAATTCCTGTCATAATGCGGGCATCGGGTTGCGACGGCACCGCCGAAAGGCCTGCGGAAAAGGGGTACTAATAATGGCCGCCGGACAAAACAGTGCGCACAGTCCAGCGACATGGATATCAAATCGCGCGTGCTCGGGCAAGTCGGATGAGTTGGAAGAAGGCTCAAAGGCATTTGATAAACCTGGGCAGTCGCATCAACCGGGAACGGCAGGATTCTCGGAAGAGGCAATCATGAGCTTAAACCGGTAGGTTGGTGCGAACGTTTGCGGGGACGCGCTAAAAACCCGCTTGAACTGGCGGCAGAATTGCGATTGGCTGGCAAACTTCAATTCGGCCACAACGGCTTTGTTGGAGTACCCTTGCGCGATCAACTCTTTGGCCAATTGGCATTGCAGGCTCCGCAGCTTCTCCCTTGGGGTGCATCCGAAATTGCGTTTGAAAATGCGCTCCAATTGCCGCTCTGAAATCCCGCAGAGCGAGGCCATCTTCTCCACTTTGAAATCGGCATCCTGCGCCAGTTGCTCCAACTTCATTTCAGGATTCTTTTTGAAAAAAACGTTTGGCTTTTGGAAGGATTCTTCCTGAATCACTGCATCGTGTGCCTTGGTATTTGAGGCGTCCATGGTCGTTCTTACGGCAAATGGGGACTCCCAAGTCCGCAGATGGGTTGGGCAGTCAGGACCGGCACGACCCTCCGGCCAAAAAGCGCCGGCGGCAAAGGCGCCCTAGCCCAAGGGCGACGGACTTTGCCGGTCGGGTATTGGGTTTTGTTCCACGGCAAAACGAGCTTTGCCGTCAAGGTTTTCTCATTCATGAATCGATGATGCCGCGAAGTATCATTCCGGCGGCTTCTTCCGTCAATCCAATGTTTTTGCGGAAAAAGGAACAAATAATGCATCGTAAGCCGGCCCAAGGGAAGCCATCGCAATCAAAGCAAGGAAGACGTGGATGGGATATGCGCATAAGTTGTTTATTTTCAATGCCTTGCGAACAAGGGCTAACGGAACCAACAACCCCGAGTTTGATTTGGGAAAACGTTTCAGCTAACCGAGGGTCATCTCAAAGTTTTTTTCGGTGCGGATACTATATATATATAGTGCATTTTGCCTATACCAGGTTCAAATGCCCCAGCACTTTTTGAACTGGAACATCCTGCAGCGAGGTCGTTCTCCGGCCGGCCGCGTCCTTCAATAGGAGAAACGAGAGGACGGTCTCTGTGCATCGGCCTCGAAAGGAGGCTTGTCCGAGGGCGAGACTGGACTACCCTGAAACCCATAATGAGCAGCGAAGCTAAACGCATTTTTCAATCCACCCGGCTCCCCGGTTTTACCGGGCGCGGGGACAAATATTTGGGCGAGATCGCCCAGGACTTGCGCCGGGTGTTGTTGAAGACGCAGAACACATTCGGCTTTCCCACCTGTCGGCTGCCGGATGCCGCCTGGAGTGACGTGGCGGTGCTCATTGTCGAATGGGCGGAGGATGTCCACAACGACATTGGGTTATGGCGTACGGTCGAAACGCACCAACGGCAAAGCTTTGGCACGCCTCTGCCGCTTATCGTGGACGAATCCCCGGAAGTCGAATTGCGCGATTTTGATCCGCGGCGCATCCAGTTTTTCCTCTGGAGTTTGTGGCCCTGTTTCAATCCGGAGCGAGTGCTCTCGCCCGCGCATGAGGACTTGAAACGGCTCGCGGAAGCCGCCAGCCGGCTGCTGACGGAGCGGTTTGCTCGTTTGCCCCGGGACTCCGGCGTCACGCGGTTTCTCTCCACCCCGAACGAGTTTGGCTGGGACATCAAACGCAAACTGCTCTGGATGGGAATCAACTCTTACCTGTTCCGTTTTAAATTCTTTGAGTATCTCGACGAGCACCAAGGTGAGCCGGACATCCAGACCAAGGACGATTTTGTCTGCCAGCACTGCACCGAATGGTCCGGCCTGGGGGTAATTGATGTTCTGGCAGGGACGCTAAATCTGCCACCGGAGGACAAGGCGACGCTGCGGACTTGGTACGAGCGGCACTGGTCTTTTTTCCGTGTGCTCACGCGCCATGAGGAGGGCGATGAAGTGAAATTCATCACCGCGCGCAACCTGGTCAACGGCCAGCCCTACACAATCCGCATGAACATGGCCGGTTGTCCGTTCACGCCAGGATTGGTGGTGTATGGCGCCCTCACTCCTTGGCGGGGGGAATGGTATTGGTCGGGGGCGCAGAAGACTTTTGAAAAGGTGCCGGAGCAGGAGGAGGCCAAGTTCCGCAAAGAGATGCTCGAACACTCCAGTTCCATCGCGTATCGCTATTGTCCGGCGGAAGCCGCCAAAGCCTTGGAGTTCGCCCGCGAAAACCATGCGAAGTATATCGCCCATTACGGGGGAGACTTGGTGGTGTTTTCCGACGGCCTGGCGCTGGCGGCAGCGGAGCAAAAGCGGATGGAAGCACACTGGCGCGCTTCCGATCCGGACGCCGTTGCCCGGGTGATGCAGGAACATGGCCTGGAGCACCCGCGTCCGCGCATGAGCTTCCCGCCAGAGTTTTTGAACCATGACCAGGGCATCGGTGCCTTCTCCAATCCGGACGAAGGCGTGGAGTATTCGCTCCGGTTCAACCTTGTGCTGTCCGGGTTACGCAAAAAGGGCGTCGGCCTAACCGACGATGAAATGGACGCCCTGCAACACCTTCTTACCGACGCCGCAAGCAGCCCGGCTTTTGTCCGGCGGCTGGCGTCCGAACACGGGGTGGAATCGCTGATGGAGAGCTTCTTGATACGGAACGCGCCATCCGGGTTGGCGCTTGATTTTCTTCTGCGCCGGCACAAAGGCCAGTTTTATCGCAAGCGCTATCCCACTCTTTCTCTGCTCCAGCCGGCTTCGTTGCCAAGCCAAGGTGTGTGGACATGGCGAGCGAAGCTTACAGGCGGACCTTTGCCGACGCGCCATCAGTTTCATCGGGAAGGCATCCGTTCCCCCCCTGCAATTCACAGTCCCGACCAGTTCGCAAGAACACGGTCAATCCTTTCCCGCACCAGCGCCCGGGCGGCCAGCCTCTCTGTGCCACGCATCAAAAGCTGATCATCATTTGTGTGTCCGCCACAAATTTAATCTTGCGGCGCCGGAGCCGCCGGGCAATCATCCCTTATGAGGCAGATATTCCAAAGGCAGGGTTCGGCCATGCCCATCATCAAGGCAATCAAACTGCTCTTGCCGGGTTTAACCGCGCTTTTATTGCTGGCGGGCTGCGCTCATCGCTACGACATCACGCTGACCAACAGCGTGCGTTTGACGAACGTGAGCAAGCCCGTGCTGGACCGCGGAGCAGGCGTCTATATTTACAAAGACGTCCGTGGCCAGGAGCACAAGGTTATAGCCTCGCGCGTGGTGCAAATTGACCCTCATTCCCGCAAGAACGACCATCCATTCGGTCAATAACAAACCTCTCCACGAACTTCCCGAGCATGTCCGCTTCGAGGTTGACCGCTTCGCCCACCTGCCGCTCGCTCAACGCGGTCACCTCGCGGGTGTGGGGAATGATCCAAATCTGAAAGTTTTTCCGGCGCACCGCCGCCACCGTCAGGCTGATGCCGTCCACCGCGACCGAGCCCTTATAGACTATATAACGCATGAGGTCCGCCGACGCTGACACTTCCAAGAGATAATCTTTGCCCATCTGTTCCCAACGCGCGATCTTTCCCAAGCCGTCGATGTGGCCGGTGACGAAATGCCCGCCCATGCGGTCCCCCGCGCGCAAAGCGCGCTCCAGGTTGACCCCGGCGCCGGGTTGGACAAATTGCAAATTGGTGCGATTCCAGGTCTCCTTCAGCAGCGCGAATTTCAGCAGTTTGTCTTTTCCGCGGGCCTTGGTTTTTTCCACCGTCAAACAGCAGCCGTTGACGGCCACGCTGTCGCCCGCTTTGATGCCGCGGCCGCAAACGCGGGCTTGCACCCATAACTCAATCGCCGCGGCGGCGGGACGAATGGAGTGGACCCGCCCGGTTTCTTCAACAATGCCAGTAAACATATCAATGTTCGTCGGGACGCGCCGTCAAAAATAAATCATTCCCAAGCCGGCGCCAGGCCGCCTCGCGCAAGCGCAAGCCACCTTGCCACGCCACCCCGTTGCCGGCCACCGCTTTGGCCGCGCCGCGCCCTCCCAGAACAATCGGAGCATAAAAGAAAGCCACCCGTTGCGCCAGACCTTGCTCGAGGAAAGACGCGTTGGTTTCGCCGCCCCCTTCCACCAGCAGGGCGGTGATGTTTTCCCGCCCCAGACGGTCCAGCAGCCAGCGCAAGCGGATTCCCTTCTTCGTTGCCGGGGCCACCAGGACCCGCGCCTTCTTTCGCAACACGGCCACCCGTTCTTTGGGCGCGGTTCGGGTCACCACCACCGTCGTTGAATCCGACGCGGCATCGGAGACGACTTTTGCCCCCAGAGGGGTGCGGGCCTGGGCGTCCAAAATGATCCGCCTTCTCAGCCTTTCCTGGCCATCCCGCCGCCCCCGCACCGTCAAACTGGGGTCGTCCCGCAAAATCGTATTGATTCCGACGAGGACCGCGTCCGACCCCATCCGCAACCTCATTCCCTGGGCGCGGGCCGCTTCCCCTGTAATCCACTTGGATTCTCCGGTGACGGTGGCGATCTTTCCATCGAGTGACATCGCCGCCTTGACCGTGACGAAAGGACGGCGGCAGACAATCCAATGAAAAAAGGTTTCATTGAGCGCGGCCGCCTCTTCCGCGAGGACGCCCGCCGTCACGGTGATGCCGGCACGCTCCAAAATCTTGAGCCCCCGGCCAAGATGAGATGGGTTGGGATCTCCGACCGCGGCCACGACGCGTCGTATGCCGGCGGCCATAATCGCCTCTGTGCAAGGCGGGGTCCGCCCGTGAGTGCAGCATGGCTCAAGAGTCACGTAAAGGGTGCTCCCCTTCGCGCCGCCGTTTTTGCGGGCCTGAGCCAGGGCTTCAATCTCCGCGTGCGGCGCGCCGGCCCGGTGATGCCAGCCTTGGCCAACGATCTCGTTCTTTCGCACCAGCACCGCCCCCACCATCGGATTGGGCGCGATCCGTCCAAACCCCCTCTTGGCCAGCCGCAAGGCCAGCCTCATATAGTCAGCATCCGACTCCATCTACTTCTCCCCAAACAAGGCCTCGGCGAACTGTTTGGCGTCGAAGGCTTGCAAATCATCGGGCTTTTCGCCCAGGCCGATGAATTTGACCGGCAATCCAAGTTCGCGCTGGATGGCAATCACCATGCCGCCCTTGCTGGTGCCGTCGAGCTTGGTGATGACCAGGCCCGAGAGCGGGACGGCTTTATGGAATTCACGCGCCTGCGAAAGCGCGTTCATGCCGGTGGTGGCGTCCAGCACCAGCAGCGTTTCGTGCGGCGCGCCGGGGAGCTTTTTATCCATGACGCGATGCACCTTTTCCAGTTCCTTCATCAGATTGTGCTTGGTGTGCAGGCGTCCGGCGGTGTCAATAAAAAGATAATCCGCGTGGCGCGCTTGCGCCGCGGCGATGGCGTCGTGCGCCACGGAGGCGGGGTCGGCGCCGCGCGCCCCGGCAATGACGGGGACTTTCAGCCGTTCGCCCCACAACTTGAGCTGCTCGACCGCGGCCGCGCGAAAAGTGTCGCAGGCCGCCAGGACGGCGGTCTGGCCGCGCCCCTGCACCAGGTGGGCCAGTTTGGCGGCGGTCGTCGTTTTGCCCGTCCCGTTGACCCCGGCAATGGAGACCACCGTCAGCCCTTCCGGTTGCTGGCGCAACGCCGCCGCCGCTCCCGCCAGGCTGCGCTCCACCTCGGCGCGGGCGACCGCCAGGACGTCCGGACCGGCGCGGCCCTGCGTCTCATAAGAATGTTTGACAGCCGTGAGGATCTGTCCCGCCATGGCCGTTCCGAGGTCGGCGGCGATCAGAACGGCTTCCAGTTCCTCCAGGCTGGCGGCGCTCAGTTTGGGCGACGCGGTGAAGATGCGTTTGATCTCGTGGGCCAGCTTGCTGTGGGTCTTGAAGAGGCCCTCTTTGAACTTTTGCAGCAGTCCCATGAATCAGACGGATTGGACTCCCCGTGGCCGCGCGAGGCGGGCGCGGTTTTGCCGGGCTTCCTTGAGTTTTTCCAGGTAAACCGCCTCCAGCTTGACGCCGCCAATGAGAGGTTTGCCTTTGCTGTAACCGTGGCAGTCCGACCCGCCGGTCACGGCCAGCTTGAGCCGGGCCGCCATCTGCAAATAATGTTCGGGCGTGCTGGCGGTGTGCCGGGTATGAAAACACTCCAAGCCGTCCAGCCCCTGCTCGACCAGCCGGGGGATGATCTGGTCATTGTGATTCAACGCGGGATGAGCCAGCACGGCCAGGCCATCGGCTTCGTGAATCAGTTCGATGGCGTCGATGGAGGAAATTTTATATTTGGGCACCCAGGCGGGACGGCCTTTTTTCAAATATTTTTCAAAAGCCTCCTCCATGCTGCCGCAGAGCCCTTCCAGGACCAGCGCCCGGCCCACGTGAGGCCGGCCTGGAGAATGGCAGTTGGCGAGTTCAAAAACCGATTCCGCCCGCAACGGCACTCCCACCCTATTGAGCCGGGAAGCCATCTCGCGAATGCGATCCTGCCGCACGGTTTGAAATTTCTTCATTTCCGAGAGCAAACGAGGATGGTCCACCTGCAGGAAATAGCCCAGCAAATGCACTTCATTCCCTTCAAATTGCGCCGTCAATTCGGTGCCGGAGATAAACTCCATGCCGAGGGATTGGCAGGCTTGTCCCATCCGCCCACAGCCCTCGACCGTGTCATGATCGGTCAATGACATCGCCACCAACCCCACGCGCGCTCCGCGACCCGCCAGTTCCTCCGGCGTGAAGGTGCCGTCGGAGAAGAGCGTGTGCAAATGGAGGTCGGCAAAGCCCGCCCGCCCGGCGCCCGAACGGGAAGCCACTGGCCCGCTTTGACCGCCCGGCTGCGCTGGGTTGACGGCGGGGGAACTCATTTAACGACGCGCGGCGGCCGCGACAACTCTTTCTTGATCGTGTCCAGGATGCCGTTCACGAATTTGCCGCTGTCCCGGGTGGAGAATTTTTTCGCGATATCCACTGCCTCATTGATGCTTACCACAGGAGGAATATCGTCCCGATGGAGCATTTCGTAAATGGCCAGGCGCAAAACGTTCCGATCCACCACGGCGATGCGGTGAAGGTCCCAGTTTTGGGCGTGTTCGCTGATCTTCTTATCCAGCTCGACGCGGTATTCGAGGACGCCGCGAATCAAGCGGTCGGCAAAAAGGCGGGTGGCCAGTTCTTCGGTCGTGGGCGGGGGCAGCTCAACCTTTTCGCCCCAGGTGGCGGAGGCGGATTCCTCCGCGATGGCCGGGGCGCGCTGTGAACTCCAGAAATGAGCCAGCGCCTCCTCCAGGTTCTCTGGAGGATTGAGGTCGTGCTGAAACAGAAATTGCACGGCCCGCTCTCGGGCTTCACGGCGTTGTCCCATCCAATCCACAATGGCCTGAAAAAGGCCGGGACAAAAGGAAATTCTCGGCGATGGGTTGCAAAGGGTCAGTCAGATGAGCTTTCCTTGGTTTGGAGAAGAGTTCCCAATCGAGAAGCTGCGCCAGCGCCTCTTTTCATGGCATCCCGCGTGCCATGCATGGTTGGCGTGCAAGGTTCATTGCAAGAGCACCAGCCGGTAAAAGCGTTGCGGGGCGGTTGTGATGGGGCCGGTGGTGGTGGTCACCGTCGCTCCGGTGGCGGCGAAGGGACTGCCCAAGTCGGTCCAATTGCCTAGGCTCAAATCGGAAACGTACTGCAACTGATAAACTGCTCCTTGCTCCGCGTTCCAAGTCAGACTCAACGTGCCGTTGGTTAAGGTCACGGCCAGGAACTCCGGCACAATGCTCAGGCGAAAAACGGTGCCGTAGTGTTTCGCGCCGCCGTCTAAAGTTGTGCCATAAAAACTGCCGTCGCTGCCCTGCACCAGGCCGGCGTATGGCTTCCCGCCATCATCGCCGCCGGTGAACGAATACAGATTGGCCAGCGCCCCACCGGCGCTGATCCTGAACACAGTGCCATTCGTGTAGGCGCCGCCGAACGCAGTCGTACCGTAAAAATAGCCGTCACTGCCCTGCACCAATACGGCGTAAGGGTTCCCGCCATCATTGCCGCCGGTAAATGAATACAGATTGGTCAGCGCCCCACCGGCGCTGATCCTGAACACGGTGCCATTCGTGTAGGTCCCACCAAACGCAGTCGTGCCATAAAAATAGCCGTCACTGCCCTGCACCAGCCCGGCCCAAGGATTTCCGCCATCGGTGCCATCGGTGAATGAATACAAACCCACCACCGCTCCCGGCGGTGTGAATTTGAACACGCCGCCGTAGGAACCGAAGTCGCCGGAAGTTGTGCCATAAAAACTGCCGTCGCTGCCCTGCACCAGTCCAGCCTCGGGACCGGAGCCATCACTGGCTCCGGTGAACGACCACAAAATCGTGAGCGCCCCATTGGTGCTGATTTGGAAAACAGTGCCGCCGGGGAAATAGTCGTTCGCGCCACCGTATGAGCAGGTGCCATAAAAAACGCCGTTACTGCCCTTCACCAAGGGAGCGTTCGGACTACCCCCATCAAACGGGACCTCGAACACGTCCTGGGTCCTGCCGAACGAATTCAAACTACTCAGCAGCCCATTGGCGCTGATTTGGAATACGGTGCCATAGCCATTGGCGTTCGTGCCACCTCTGGAAGTCGTACCATAAAAATTGCCGTCGGTGCCTTGCACCAACCCGGCTGAGGGATATTCGCCATCAGTGTAGTCGAACGAAGCCAAACTCGTCAGCGCCCCACCGGCGTTGATCTTGAACACCGTGCCCACGCTGTTCGCGCCGCCGTAGTAGGTCGTGCCATAAAAAAAGCCGTCACTGCCCTGCACCAGCCCCCCAGAGGGATTTGCGCCATCTTTGGAGTCGAACGCATGCAAGCTGGTGAGGACCACCCCAGCCTGGGCGCAAAAATCCGGCAGCAGGAGCGTGGCTGCCACGAGCAACCGCATGAGCGGAGGCAATACCGGCTTTGGGACTGGACTTGAGAATGTTTTCACAGCTCAACCGGCCTTTGGTTTGGCTTCCAAAAATACAATCGCCAGAATTAGCGGCCCTTGGCCGACGAGTCGGAAATGTTGGCAATCAAGACTTGATTACCACAGTAGGCGGCCTTAAGCAAGCGATTAAACGAACAGGGAACGAACTGCGAGCCTGCAAACCGGGCTGAACAGAGGGAGAAATCTCCCTTGACGGTAGGGGCGCCTTGCTGGACCATAGCCGAAATGACGGCGAAAGTTTTCCCGTTCGACTTGGATAAACTGGGATCGCGCCGCCTAGCCAGAGCCTTAGGCGTCTTTTTTTTGGGGCTGGTCGCCCCTGTGCTCTCCGCCGCTTCCCTCACTTCCCTTTATTCTTTCACCAATGGGGTCGATGGCACCTATCCGTCGGCCGGGGTTATCCAGGGCAAGGACGGCTATTTCTACGGCACGACGGACAACGGCGGCCCCGACAATGATGGCGTGATTTTTCGGATCAGCAAAGACGGCGTCCTGGCAGCGCTTTATTCGTTCACCAACGGGACGGACGGCGCCTTGGTGGCGGGTCCTCGACCCCGCCTTTGCCAGGGGCGCGACGGCCTTTTCTATGGCACAACCTGCTACGGCGGCACACGCGGTCAGGGGAACATTTACCGGATTAATGCCGACGGCGTGTTCACGGTGCTTTATTCGTTTACGAACGGCGTGGATGGCGCGTGTCCTTGCGCGGGTGTCATCCAGGGCAGCGACGGCAATTTCTACGGCACGGCCGGGGGCACGGATGGCCGCGGCTCTCATCCAAGCTGGGGCGGCGTCTTCAAAATGAGTGCCGGCGGCACATTGACTCCGCTGTACTCCTTTACCAACGGAGTCGATGGGGCTGGTCCTTCCGCTCCTTTAGTGGAAGGCCGCGACGGAGATTTTTATGGAACGACGGGCAGTGGGGGAAGCCGCGGCGATGGCGTCATCTTTAAAATCACCGGGCAGGGCAAGCTGACTCCGCTGTATTCCTTCACCAACGGAGTCGATGGCGCAATCCCTACCGCCGGCCTGGTGCAGGCGAACGATGGCAATTTCTACGGCACAACCTACGGTGGCGGCACAAAAAACGTGGGCAGCTTTTTTAAAATCACTCCCGCCGGCAAACTGACACCACTCTATTCGTTCACCAATGGGTTGGACTGCGCCGGCCCATTCGCGGGCGTGATTGAGGGCCATGATGGATACTTCTACGGCATAACCCGTTTCGGAGGCTTAAAGCAAGGAGGCGGCATATTTGGAATAACCGCCAACGGCAAGCTGACTCAGATTTACACCTTCACCAACGGCGACGATGGAGGACGCCCCTACGGCGGTCTCGTCCAAAGCGGCGACGACGCTCTCTACGGCACCACCGAGTTCGGCGGAGCCGGCGGTGTAGGCGCGGGAACTTTCTTTCGGATCGATCTGCAGGACTTGCCTTTCGTCATAACCGCCCCAGCCCCCGCTCGGGTCATCGCCGCCGCGCCGGCAAAGGCGCCTTCCAAAACAAGTAGCGAGAGCACCAGCGGAATCTCTGAAAAGAACACCGCACCCGCTCCTCCTGCTTCCGCGGAGTCACCGCCGGCGGCCACGCTTTCCCTCAATTCCCCGCCGGCAAACGCCCCGCCCAAAACAAATAGCGAAAGCGTGAACGTCTCTCCCGCAATTGCCGCAACGCCGCCTCAACCGGTGCCCGTTAATCCAACCAACCGCAACCACGCAAACGTCGCCGCCGTAGCAGCCGCCTCCCCCCCGCGACCGGCGGCCGCAAACCCGCCGTCCGGACCCGCGGCTGCCCCTAAACCTCCCACGATGGACAATTCTGTCAAAAGGAAGGTTGAGAACACCAACTCTGTCTCCGCGGCGTCCGCCCAGGCGCCGCAAAAGGCTGCCGCCACGCGCTCCCCAGCGGCGCGCGTTCCCGGCGCGGGCGCGCTGAAAATCGAAAACCCCGCTCTGGTGGCAAGCTATGATGATGCCGCGGGCACGTTCTCCGTCACGGAGAAATCCTCCGGCAGGGTTTTCCTGGCCAATGGCAAACTTGAGGGCACGGCGGTCAAGGCCCTTGCCGAGACGGCGAGCGATCGGGTTTTCGGGAGAGGCCGCAGAATTGTCCTGTCGCTTGCGGACGGGAGCGAGAATTCGCTCGAACTCTATAACGAGCTCCCCTTCCTCCTGGTGCGCGGCCATCGGCATAACAGCGGGAATAAGCTGATGGACCTGAGGCAGTCGATTCCCGCGGTCTTTGCCCTGGACCTTGGCAAAACGGCCTCCCAGCTCATGACCGTCGGCACAGGCGGCCTGCTGGCGCCGGATAAAAATCCCGGCAGCTATCTATTCTTGACATGTGCCGATCCGCAAACCCGGCGCGGCGTGGTGGCGGGCTGGGTCACGGAGGACCGGGGCAGCGGCGTCCTCTTTTCGGAAGTGAAAGACGGCACGGTGGCCTTCAAGGCGCGAATCGATTACGGACACTTGCGCATTCCCCCGGGAAAATCCGCCGCGCTGGAAACGCTCGCCATTGGCCTCTTCGACGACGCCCGCGTTGGGGAGGAGCTCTACGCGGACGCGATCAAGAAACAATACGCTATCAAACTGCCTCCGCCGCCCGCCGTCTATTGCTCATGGTACTCCGAAAAACATGGCGAAGCCGGCGACGAAAAATCCACCGTGGAATTGGCGGAATTCGCCGCGGCGAAATTGAAACCATTTGGTTTCGACGTGGTGCAGATCGATGACAACTGGCAGGCGGGCCAGCATTACAACGGCCCGCGGCGGGGGTTTGATCGCGTCCGCGCCGATGGACCCTATCCGCACGGCATCGCCCCCGTGGCGGCGGAGGTGGACAAACTCGGTTTGACCTTTGGGCTGTGGTGGCTGCCCTTCGGGCGCAATTACCAGGACCCGGAATATAAAAACTGCCAGAGTTGGTTCGTCAAAGGCTTGGACGGCAAACCGTATGACACTTCCTGGGGCGGCACCTGCCTGGACTTGACGAACCCTGAGGTGCGAAACCATTTGGCCGGGATTTCGCGGCTGATGCGCTCATGGGGGGTCAAATACTATAAAATGGATGGCCTCTATACCGGCGAAGCCTGCGCGCAAAACTATGTCAACGACGGCTACAAGGAAGATCATTTCGGGGACAATCTGCCGTTCCATGATCCGCTGATCAGCAATGTTGAGGCTTACCGCGATGGCTTGAAACTCATTCGCCAAAACGCCGGGCCGGATGTCTTTTTCTCCGGTTGCTGCGTTGCCCAAAACATGCGCGAATTGGCCGCCATCGGCCTGGTCGATTCGATGCGCATTGGCCCCGATTACAACGCCGATAGGCAAGGCACGAAAACCGGCCCCATCCGCGGCTCCCGCCTTTACTTTCTGAACGGGCGCGTCTGGTGGAACGATCCGGACCCTTCGAGCGTTCGCGCTACCGGCGCCTCCATGGGCGTCAAAGCCGTCTCCCTTGCCCAGGCGCGCCTGGCGGCCTCCTGGGTGGCCATCGCGGGCCAATTCTATTTGAACAGCGATTGGATTCCCGATCTTCCCACCGAACGGCTCGAAGTGATGAAACGCACCATGCTCCACCACAATGCCCTGGCGCGCCCCGTCGATTACTTCGATAATTTCCTGCCGGCCATCTGGCTCGTGACGGATACGGGTCAATCCGTCCGGCGGGACGTCATCGGCTTGTTCAATCAGGAGAACTCAGAGCTCGCGGTGGACTGTCCTTGCGCGAAGTTGGGCCTTGACCCAGCCAAGGCGTACCTGGCTTTCGACTTTTGGGGCGACAAATTCCTGCCCGCGTTTCGCGGCAACTTCACCAGCAAGGTGCCGGCGCAATCCTGCCAGGTCATCGCGGTGAGGGCCGATGAGGGGCATCCCCTTCTCTTGAGCACCTCACGCCATGTGACACAGGGGATGGTGGATGTGACTGATGAAACCTGGAAGGCAAAGACCCTTACAGGAACCAGCCAGATCGTCGCGCATGATCCTTACGAGTTGCGCATCGCCGGCCTGCAAGGGAAGGACCGCCAATGGAAGTTGGTTTCCGCCAAAATATCTAAAAAGGACGCCGCCGCGGGTGTCAGTACCACCCTGGCCGAAGAGCCGGGCCTGCTGCGATTCACGCTTCATTCGACGGCGACTCGAGCGGTAAAATGGACGCTGGTATTTGAGTCCCGAAAACCTTGACAATGTAATTAGGCCCATCGACTCTTTGCAGAAGTGAAAATGAACGGTCCATTGCTCGCGCTCTTGCTGGGGGGTGCCGCTCTGAGCAACGGCCTGGCTGGCGACGCGCGGGATTGGCGCGAGAAAATGGCGCCGATCCTTCCCCAAGGTTATCTCTGCCGGCACACCGATGTTCCGATCAAAATTGACGGCAGCCTGGACGATCCGGCATGGGCCAACGCTCCCTGGACCTCGAATTTTGTTGATATTGAAGGCCCGGCCAAGCCAGCGCCTCGCTTCCACACCCGCGCCAAATTGCTGTGGGATGATGACTATCTCTACATCGGCGCCGAGCTGGAGGAACCGCACGTCTGGGCCACCTTGACGCAGCATGACTCGGTGATTTTCCGCGATCCGGATTTCGAGGTGTTTATCGATCCGGACGGCTGCACCCAGCCCTATTACGAGTTCGAAATGAACGCCCTCAACACCACTTGGGACTTGATGCTGGACAAGCCTTATATGGACCAGGGCAGACCCGACAATGCCTGGGAAATTCCCGGCGCGCAAACCGCTGTGCGGGTGAACGGCACGCTCAATAACCCCGCCGACACCGACCGCGGTTGGACGGTTGAAATCGCATTCCCTTGGAAAGTGCTGGCCGAACATGCCCGTCATCCCGGCGCGCCCTATGAGGGCGACAAATGGCGCGTCGATTTCTCCCGCGTCGAATGGCAGATCACCACCAACGGGGGCGCTTATCAAAAGGTCCCAGCCACGCCGGAAAACAATTGGATTTGGTCGCCCCCAGGGGTGGTGGACATGCACCGGCCCGAAATGTGGGGCCAAGTGCTTTTCACTCGCCGCCCCCCTGCCGAAGACGTTTCCATCCCGCCGATCCCTGGCAAACCGGCGCGCGACCTCGCCCTGGGTGTTTATTACGCGCAACACGATTTCTGGAAAGAGAAACAACGCTGGGCAACAAATTTGGCAGACTTAGCCTGGACCAATGGGACGCTTTCTTCCGGCGTGGAGGAACCGGTCATGGAGATGACGGCTGACGGCTACACCTGTTCGGTGGCTTACAAAGACGGCGATCTGCGCCACGTCTGGCGCATTCGCCAGGACCGGTTGCTGAAGTTGGATGAAGCGCTGCCGATTGAAACCGAGACCTTTGTCACCGCCGCGACTGAGAAGTACGGCGATTTGGGCCGCCGCGCGGCTTATTTCCTGGTGGACAATATGCCGGCCAGGGACCGTGGCGGCGTAAGTTGCGAATTCTTAATGCAGAACCTCTCCCTGGCCTTGGAGGCCCGCAATAAATTCCCCTGGGGCAAGCTCGAACCAGAACGAATGTTCTTCAATGACGTCCTGCCCTATGCTTCGCTCAATGAGGACCGTGATTTGTGGCGGCCGGACTTTTATCGCATGGGTTCCGAGATCGTGCGCGATTGCCGGACGGCAACCGAGGCCGTGCAGGCCCTCAACCGGGACCTCTTCAAGAAAATCAACGTCCACTATAATTTGGCCCGCAGAAAAACCAATCAAAACCCCACCGAGTCGATTGATCAGGGCAAAGCCACCTGCACTGGACTTTCCATCATTCTTGTCGATGCCTGCCGCGCGGTGGGCGTGCCCGCCCGCATTGCCGGCGTCCCTTCCTGGGCGCAAAAAGAAGGCAACCATACCTGGGCGGAGATTTGGGACGGCGACTGGTTTTTCACGGGCGCGGATGAATATGACACTAACGGTCTCAACCGTGCCTGGTTCAATCGCGATGCCGCGCAAACCGTGCGCGGGACCAATGCGCTTAATCAAATATATGCCTCAAGCTGGCGGCGCACCGGCCAGCATTTTCCGCTCGCCTGGGACTTGGCTTCCCGCGACGTGCCAGGGGTGAGCGTCTCCGCCCGCTATGCCGCGCTCGTGGTGGAAAGCAACGCCCCGGCAACGGTCGTGCATGTCCGCCTTCGCGAAAAAGCCGGCGGTGATAGACTGCCCGCCACGGTCGAACTGCGTTCCGCGGATGGCCTGCTTCTCGCGCGCGACCACACCCGGTCCGGCACGGCCGACCTCAACGATATGCCCGCCCTTGCCCTGCCCGAGCACGGCACTGGTGTCATCTTCCGTTTCGTGCGGGACACCGAAGCGCGGGAAAAGGCGATGTCCTGTTTATCTTGCATCGCCACGCAAACGCTTGATTTCGTGTGGAGCGATTTAACGCCGGTGCCGCCGTCCGTGCTCCAGGCCGAAACCTGGCTGGCCAAGCCCTTGTCCGATCGGGATGCTCCCACCAATATTAATTTCGGCCGCGCCGAAGCGGAGCGATTGCTTTCCCTGGCCTGGGCTGACGTTTGCCAAACCCGCGCGACTGCCGCGACCGAAGAATTGTCCGCAAAAAAAATCGTGCTCGGCGACAAAACATTGAAGTGGATGGAAAGGACGTTTGGCGAACCACCGGATCATCAACGCCACAGTCTCTGGATCACCCTGCACGGCGGCGGCCAGACGGCCACCGAGGACAACGACCGGAATTGGAAAGGCTATTACGGACGATACGAATTTCCTCCCGGCAGCATCAATGTGGCGCCCCGCGCCCCGGCTGATACTTGGGACATGTGGCACATCCCGGAAGTGGACGGTTTGCTGGATCGGTTGATCGCGGACATGGTTTCGCAACGGGACGTCGATCCGAACCGTGTCTATTTGATTGGCTATTCCGCGGGCGGCGATGGCGTTTATCAACTGGCCCCGCGATTGGCCGATCGTTTCGCCGCCGCCGGCATGTGCGCCGGCCACCCCAACGACGTGACCCCGGATGGGTTGCGCAATCTGCCGTTCTTTCTTTACATGGGCGGCGAAGATTCCGCCTACCACAGAAACACGGTCGTGCGCGAGTTCAGCGCGAAACTCGACCTCCTGCAAACGTCCGACCCGGACGGCTACAGTCATCGCCTGACGGTTTACCCCGGTTTGCCGCACAATATGCAAAGCCGCGAAGCGGAGATGATTCCGCGCATGTCGCCCCTGGCGCGTGATCCCTGGCCAAAGCGCGTTGTCTGGAAACAAAGCGCGCGCGCCCTGCATCCGCGTTTTTACTGGCTGGAACGGCCCGTTGACGCAGTGCAGCCAAACGAAATCTATGCCGCACGCGTGGAAGGGCAGACCATTACCATCGAAACACCCAGCTCCGGCAAGTTGACCCTCCGCCTTTCCGACGCCCTGCTGGACCTGGACCGACCGGTGCGGGTCGTAGCGCAAGGGCGCACGCTTTTTGAAAGCACGGTCCCCCGTTCCTTTGCCGCCATCACGCAATCCCTGGCGGAACGTCCAGACCCCAAAGCCGCCGCCACCGCGCTGCTTTCGGTTTCTTGGTGAGGCACAAGGCGTTTTGGGATTATGGGAGAGTTTGCCAGCTACAGGATGGGTTTGGCATTGATCGCGCTTCCGGCGGATGATTGAATTCTCGCACCGGGAGCCGCCGCGCTCCGCGCCCATTAAATGAAGAAATTTCTCCTCCCGCTCGCTTTGGCCGCCTTGCAGATGGCAGCCGCCGCGGCGTCATTCGGGCACCCGGCGACCGTCCGGGAATATGACCGCGTCTTCACGACTTATCCCTATTCCGATCCGGACGCCGTGCCGAAGATGTCCATGTTCTATCCTTACTTCCGTTACGATGGCTTCACCAACGGGGCGACGCAAAAAAAATGGAAGGTGGTCGAACTTTCAAACGATTATCTTCAAGTGCTCATCCTGCCGGAAATTGGCGGCAAAGTTTGGGCGGCGATTGAGAAATCGACCGGGCGCTCATTTGTTTATTTCAACCACGCGGTCAAATTCCGCGATGTCTCCATGCGCGGTCCCTGGACCAGCGGCGGCATGGAGGCCAATTACGGCATCATGGGTCACACGCCGAACTGTTTTTCACCCGTGGATTACTGCGTCCGCCGCAATGCCGACGGCAGCGCGAGCTGTATCATCGGTGTGCTGGACCTGCTCACGCGCACCACTTGGCGCCTTGAAATTCGCCTCCCCGCTGCTGCGGCCTGCTTTTCGACCCGCTCCTTCTGGCACAACGCTTCTGGCGCCGATCAACCTTACTACACCTGGATGAACGTCGGCATCAAAGCCGCCGGCAATCTGCAATTCGTCGATCCCGGCAACCATTACCTTGGGCACGACGGAGCGGTCAGCGATTGGCCGATCAACCCGGCCAATGGCCACGACCTCTCCTGGTACGAGCAAAATAACTTTGGCTCCTACAAGTCGTACCATGTCTTCGGCCAATTGGCGGAATTCTTTGGCGGATACTGGCACGATGATGACTTTGGCATCGCCCGGTCCTCTGCCTACGCGGACAAGCCGGGCCGGAAAATCTGGATTTGGGGCCTCTCCCGCGAAGGCATGATTTGGGAAAACCTGCTCAGCGACACCGATGGCCAGTATGTCGAAATCCAGTCCGGACGGCTGTTTAACCAAACGGCGGAGAACAGCTCTCTGACCCCTTTCAAACATCGGGAGTTCGCTCCCTACGCGAGCGATGTCTGGACGGAATACTGGCAGCCTGTCAAAGGCATAAAAGGATTTGTCACCGCCAGCCCGTGGGGCGCCATGAACGTCACCCGCGAGAATGGCCGGCTGGTCATTGGCATATCCCCTGCCCGCGCGCTGCAAGACAAACTGGAAATCCTGGACGGCGACCGCGTGCTTTATGCAAAAGGTCTTAAGCTCAATCCCATGCAGCCCATCGAGGAAATTGTCCCGCTCGCGGTTTCACCCCAGCGGCTCCGGGTCACCCTCGGCGGCGACAAGCTCCAATATGCCGCCGGCAAAGACGATGTCTTAAGCCGGCCTTTGGCAGCGCCCGCAAATTTCGACTGGCAGTCGCCCTATGGTTTGTATCTCAAAGGCAAGGAGAAGGCGCGCCAGCGCCTTTATTCTGAAGCCGGCGAGGCCTTCCAAGCCTGCCTCACGGCCGATCCGAACTTTCTTCCGGCGCTCGTGGAAATGGCGGGCCTGGCCAACCGCCGCGCCGATTACCTGGTCGCCCGCGATTACGCCCGCAAGGCGCTGAGCATCGACACTTATGATCCGGAAGCCAATTACCAATTCGGCCAATCCAGCGCGGGCCTGGGTCTTACTGCGGATGCCGAAGACGCCTTTAGCATTGCCGCGCTTTCTCCGGCCTGGCGAAGCCCCGCCTCCACCGAGCTGGCCAAGGTCTTCCTGCGCGAGAAGCAATACGCGCGTGCCTTGGCCTGTGCCGGCGAGAGCCTGGACAGCAATGTCCGCAACCTCGAGGCGCTGCAATTGCGGGCCTGTATCTGGCGATTGCAGGGCAATATTCCGCAAGCTGCCGCCAGCCTCCAGGCGATATTCGAGCTGGACCCGCTCAACCACTTCCGCGGCTTTGAGAACTATTTACTCGACCGGGGTAGTCTGACGGAGTTTACCGGGATGATTCGCAATGAATTGCCCCACGAAACCTATTTGGAATTGGCAGCCTGGTACCGAAATGCGGGCTTGGACGCGGACGCCGACCAAGTGCTGGAACTTGCGCCGCCCACCGCGGAGGTGCTGTTCTGGCGCGCCTATCTGCGCCAAGACGCGGCTTTGCTCGCCCGTGCCGAAGCCGCCTCGCCCGCCTTTGTTTTTCCATTTCGGACGGAAGCCGTCCCTGTTTTTGAGTGGGCCATGAAGCAGGACAAAGCGTGGCAGCCCAGGTATTTCCTGGCGCTGATTCGCTGGTTCCAGGGAGAGATGGCGCCCGCCCGCCAGTTGCTGGAAGCCTGTGGGGACGAGCCGCGGTTCGGTCCTTTCTACGCCGCCCGCGCCCAGGTTTGCGAAACCACCGCCGAGCGAGACCTGCGCCGGGCGATTGATCTGGACCCCGGCCAGTGGCGCTACGGCGAAATGCTGGCCCGGCATTATCTCAAGCAGGGTGACGCCGCTGCTGCCTTGGGCATAACAACGCAGTTCGCGCGGACGTTTCCCAACCATGGAACGCTATCTGTTTTACACGCGAAAGCGCTCGCCGCCAACGGCCGTTACCCATCCGTGGTCAGCCTGCTGGACGGCCTCCAGCTTCTGCCCTGCGAGGGCAGCACCGAGGCGCGCGGGCTTTACCGCAATGCCCTGCTCATGGTCGCGGTGCGGAGCATGCAAACCAACGCTTTCGGGGAATCGCTCCGGCTCATCGAGTCGGCGCGGCAGTGGCCGGAACATCTGGGCGCCGGCAAACCGTATCCCGAAGACTCCGACGAACGGATCGAGGATTGGCTGTCCTACCAGTGCTACCGTGGAGAAAAAAACCAACCCCTGGCCGGGCAGGCGTTGAAACATATTCTTGACTTTCAGCCCGGCTCGCGTTCCACCGGCTCCGGCGCGATCCTCCGGGCTTTGGCCCTCAAGGAATCCGGCCGCGGCGATCAAGCGGAACAATTGCTCAAGAATTGGCGGGAGGAAGCGCCTGAAAGTGAGCTGGCGAAATGGGGCGCCGAATTCGTCGCCGGGCAGGCCGCTCCTTTGCCCAAAAACATTCAAGATGGCTTCTGCCGGGTTCTTGCTCTTTGGCGCGGCCCGAACCGACCTTAGAATCAGTTTCTTGACATCCTTCCGCAACGTCTGGCAGTTTGTTCCACATCATGAAACAACGTCACATCTTCCGTCACTTTAACGAACTTCAACTGCGGCTCGGCTTAAGCCTCACGGCGGCTTTTGTCCTGCTGGCAGGCGTCTCCTTGTCCGCCCAAACGGCGCCAGAGGAAGGTTTTGTCAGCCTTTTCGATGGCAAGACCCTCGACGGCTGGCACGTGGGCGACAACGCCAGCCTTTTCCACGTCGAGGACGGCACGATCGTGATGGATTGTCCCGCCACCAATCACCGGCCGGCGCACTTGTTCTATGAGGGAGACGTGAGTGAGCATAGTTTCAAGAACTTCGATATACGCGTGGACGTGATGACCTATCCGGGAGCCAATTCCGGCATTTATTTCCATACCAAATTCCAGGACGCCGGCTTTCCCAGGATGGGCATTGAATGCCAGGTCGATAATAGCCACAGCGATTGGCGGCGCACGGGCAGCCTCTATGGCATTCTCAATCTCACCTGGGGGCCGGAAAAGCCGGACGCCAATAACAAACAGGAGACGATCGTGCTGGAGAAGCCACCCGTGACCGACAACGTCTGGTACACCCAGGAAATCATCTGCCAGAATGGCTTCGTTACGGTCAAATTGAACGGCCAGACCATGCTGACGTACCAGGTTCCCGAAACCGATACCGAACACAAGCTCATCTCCGGCGCGATCTGGTTGCCGCGCGGCACCTTTGCCCTGCAGGGGCATCCGCCCATGCCGGGCCACATCAGCAAAGCCTGCTTTAAGAACATCCGCATCAAGGTCTTGCCCGACTAATTCGTTTGGCGGCGGGGCCAACATAAAATCCCTGTCGCTTTATATGTCAATACTATAGTGTCACGGCTCCTGCTTTCGTTGACTTCTTTCGGAAAAAGAGGTTACAGTCCTCCGCTCCAGAACGGCATCATTTTATGAACGCCAAAGAAAACCGCCAACCCTCCGTTTCCGTCCCGCCATGCCAGTCCCAGGCGCAACGGCGGCAAATGTCGTGCAAACTCTTTCTTTTTTTCGTCTGCCTTTTCTGGTGCATGGTCTCCGCCAAGGCCGTCAACACCTGCGTGACAGAAACCGGCGCCGTCTAACCCTGCACCAGGTTCAGCATTTTGCGATCGAGGTTGTGGCCGTGCCAGGATTCGTAATCCACATCCTTCCGCTCGCTGTCAATAACACCCATCGCCCCGCGGAAATTCCACATCGCCCAGCCCCAGCCCGCCGCTTTCCACAAATCCACATAGTCGCGCATCCAGGCCAGCACGACCGGATGCGGCGTTTTGTTGTAGGCGGCAAACTCCCCCACAAAGACGCCCACGCCCTGTGCTTGCAGCTTCTTCCACGGGGCAATCTGCCGCGAGTAGAGGGTGTCCTTGTCCCAGCGCGTGCCGTCCTGCTCAATCGGCCAGGTCGGGAGCGGCCATTGATTCGCACCGTTCATCCAACTGGCCCGGTAATGAGAAATGTGCGTGGGCGCGTAGCCGCGCGTCGCCGCCGCCACGCCCAAGCCCGTCAATTCCGACGGCGCCGTGTTGCCCCAATCGCGTCCGTCGCAAATAATCAACCGTCCCGAATCTTCCTTGCGGATAGCGTCGCAGACGCTTCCCACGACGCGTTTATAAGTCTCCGGCTCCAGTTTCGGCGGCTCATTGAACAAGTCGAAGCTGAGCTGGCGGTTCGGAACACCTTTGTATCGCGCCGCGAAACGCGCCCAGTGGGTCCCGCACACTTTCAGCGCCTCAGCGTCCGACCAGAGCGATTTCTCCTCCGCCGGCCTGGCCACAGTGTAGCCGGGGGCGCGATGAAAATTCAGGCAGACGTGGACATGATGCCGGCGGCCAAATTCCACCGCCTGATCAATCTCTTTGAGCGTCGCTTCCCGAAACCGCAGCCAATCGCCCTCTTCAATCCACATGCGATAATCCATTGGCAAACGGACAAAATTGAAACCGAGTTCCGCCAGCCATTGAAAATCCTCTTCTTCGAACGGCCCATTCTCGCCATTGAATTTATTGAGAAGATTGAATCCGCGCCACGGCGGGAGGTTCGAGGCGGACGCTTCCGGCAGTTCGGCCTCGTAGGCGCCCACACCCGCGGATGCCCCCGCGCCCAGAGCCGCCGCCGTTAAGGTCTTAAGAAACGATCTTCGGGACGTTTTCATATTTTCTGTCTGTTGTCGCCCGATGGTCTAGTTCTTTTTCCCGAAAACCACAATGGGAAACCAGGACCGTAATACAGCTTTCCTGCATGGGGGCGGAATAAACCTGTTCAAAAACCTTCCGTAGGATTTTAGTCTCGACTCATTCTTGCTATCGTTGCCGCGCATGGAAACGAGGCAACGCTTTCGAGGGCCGCGCTGGCGCGCAATGGCAGAATCGTCCGCCTCCCGCTGGCCCCTCCGCCGGCAGCTTAACCGGCGCCTCCCAAACGCCAACTGGCCCACAACCTCCTCTCCTGGCTCAACCAGATGCCGGAAGTCCAGGCCATCCCCAACCAAATTGAACCCAATTGAGGTAAATTGAGCCGCTGTGACCCCCCCGGGGGGGGGCGTGCCCTGCCGCGATGCCTTCGCTCTCTCTTTTCGACTGGAAGAATCTTGTCGTGCGACCCTGGGCGAGCGGATATTCATTTACACACTGTCTCGGTTGTGTCACAGTCGAATTTGAAAGCGACTCTCTGCGCTTAAGGGTCACGCAACGGCCCGCGAAGGGCCAAACTATTGACGCTGGCAGTGACGGAATGACCATGGACGACCTTGATAAGGACCACCGACCGGATGTCCCGGACCACGTGCTTTTGCGCCGGATCGGGCGGGGCAGTTACGGCGAGGTCTGGCTGGCCTACAGCGTTTTGGGTGTGCGTCGCGCCGTGAAAGTGATCTATCGCGACCGCTTTGCGGACGCTCGCCCCTACGAGCGAGAGTTCATGGGCATCCTCCGCGTCGAACCGCTCTCGCGGGCTCACGAAGGCCTGGTCGATATCCTTCACGTGGGCCGTCACGAACCCGAAGGCTGTTTCTATTATGTGATGGAGCTGGCGGATGATGCCAGCCAGGAAGGCCCGCGTTCGCAGGATGCCGCCACCAGCGCCGCGCAGTACCGATCGCTGACACTGGCCCGAGAATTGAAACGCCGGGGCCGCTTGAGCTTCGAGGAGTGCGTCCAATTGGGGCTGAACCTCAGTGGCGCTCTCAGCCACCTCCACCAAAACGGCCTCGTTCATCGCGACGTCAAGCCCTCGAATATTTTGTACGTCGGCGGCGCCGCGAAGCTCGGCGACATCGGCCTGGTTGGCGAAGTCGGCGGCAGCGCATCGTATGTTGGCACAGAGGGTTACATCCCACCGGAGGGTCCGGGAGCGGCGCAGGCCGATGTGTTCGGCTTGGGCAAGGTGCTTTACGAGGCGAGCACAGGGCAAGACCGGCTGTCCTTCCCGGCATTGCCTGCCGGCGCGATGGACGAGCCGGCTCGAACACGTTTGGCAGAGTTGAATGAGATTTTCGTCCGGGCCTGCGCTGCCGATCCCCGCGCCCGCTACCCCACGGCAGAAGACCTTCATGCCGACTTGGCGCTCCTGCATCGTGGCCAGTCGGTGCGCCGGCAGCGCCGAGCCGAACGGCGTTGGCGTCGCGTCAGCCTGGCGGGCTATGCCGCTGCCGCCCTGGCCGGGTTGGCCGCGGGCGCGCTCTGGTCGCCGCTGTCCCACGGCGCGCCCAACGGTGTCGCTCGCGCGGCGCTGTCGAAGCAAGTGCCCATTGATCTGTCGAAGTTTTTCAACGTCTCGCTCACGGACAACTGGCTGGACGATTTCGACGGCAACGACCTGGCCAGTTTGCCGCGGGGTTGGCGCCGCTTGGGTCCGGCGTACTTCAATGTCGCCGGCCTCATCCAATTAAGCGGAGCGTACACCGAAGAACGGCGTTTGGAATTTCCGGGTTGCGTCGAAGGCATCCCCGTGGGACGCAAGTGTAATCGCCTTTACTTTCTGCACGGCACTGGTTGGACCGTCGCCAAGTCCACTCTCGTGGGGTGTTACGTCGTCCACTACTTAGATGGCCGCAAGGAGGAGATCCCCTTGCGCTATGGTGAGCAGGTGAGAAATTGGTGGCTGGGCATGCAGGATACCTTGCCGATCGAAAGCGCAGCCGTGGCGTGGGTCGGAACGAATCGCATTGCGGGTGGGAGTGACAAAACCTACAAATTGAGCCTCTACGCCTTGACCTGGAACAATGCTTTTGCCGACGAACCCATCACGACGGTGGACTTTGTTTCGACTCGGTCGCTTTCTTGTCCGTTTCTGATCGCCATCACCGCGGAGTGACGGCTTCGTTTGACAGCTCATGGATAGGCGCTCCTTAGAGCCGTGACCCGCCAAACCCACCGCGAAATAGATTGCAACCAGCATACATTTTCGGTCTGCTTGGTGTCATTAGGGTGCAATGAAAACGCTTTCGAGAATTCTGCTTCTTAACCTCATTGCCTTGCTGGCGGCAAGCCCGCCGTTTGGCCTTCGCGCGAACGACACTTCAACTCCAGGCCGCCAAGGTTATTATCGTTTTCCAACGATTTTTGGCGACACCGTCGTTTTCACGGCGGAGGGCGATCTTTGGCGAGTGAGCGCGCAAGGAGGGATGGCACAAAGGCTCACGTCCCACCTGGGTTTGGAGTCGCACGCGGCTTTTTCGCCCGACGGCAAGACGCTCGCGTTCTCGGCGCATTATGAGGGGCCGGGCGAGGTTTATACCATGCCGGCGGAAGGCGGGTTGCCCACGCGGCGGACGTTCGAAGGGAGCGAAGCAACAGTCGTTGGCTGGACGCCCGATGGAAAAATCCTCTATTCCACATTGCAATATTCCACTTTACCGGACCGCCAATTGGTCACTTTGGACGCATCCAACGGCGAGCCATCCGTCCTTCCCTTGAGCCAGGCCAGCGATGGCGTCTTTGATCCCTCCGGCAAGACCCTTTATTTCACGCGCTTGCCGTTCCAAGGGAGCAGCACCAAGCGTTACAAGGGCGGCTTCGTCCAACAACTGTGGAAATACACCGCCGGCGATGCCGAAGCCGTTCCACTCACCGCCTACTTTGACGGCACCAGCAAGCAACCCGTTTGGTGGGAGGGCCGAATTTACTTTGTCAGTGACCGCGACGGCTCGATGAATCTCTGGTCGATGAATGCGGATGGCGGCGACTTGCGCCAGCACACTCACCACCGTGATTGGGACGTCAAATCCCCCGCCTTAGCGCAGGGCCGCATTGTCTATCAACTGGGGCCGGATTTGCATCTTTATGACATCGCCGCCAACGCCGACCGCGTCATCCCCATCGCCTTGGCGTCCGACTTCGACCAGGAGCGCCAGAAATGGATCAAGGCGCCGATGGAATACCTCACGGCGGTCCACCTCTCGCCGGACGGGGACAGGTTAGTGTTGACTGCTCGCGGCGAAGTCTTCGTGGCGCCAGCCGAGCAAGGCCGGTTTGTCAACGTCACTCACCAACCCGACGTGCGCTACCGCAACGCCTGTTTCCTGCCGGACGGAAAGTCGCTCCTGGCGCTTTCCGACGCGACCAGTGAGCTGGAATTCTACCGTCTCCCGGCGAACGGCGTCGGCCAGGCCGGGCAACTCACTTCTGACGGCCATGTGTTTCGGTTCGCGGGCGTCCCGTCGTCAGACGGCAAATGGATCGCATACGACGACAAGAACCTCGATTTGTGGGTCTATGATGTTGAGAGCAAAAGAAATACCCGGATAGCCACGGCGCGCTGGGGCGGCTTCGGCGACTTGGCGTGGTCGCCGGACAGCAAGTGGCTGGCGTACGTACGAACGGCGGACAACACTTATCCGCAACTCTGGGTTTACGGCATCAAGGACGGCAGCGCGACCGCGCTGACCAGCGAACGCGTTAATAGTTACAGCCCCGCCTGGAGCACCGATGGCAAGTGGATTTATTTCCTGTCCGAGCGGCATTTGGAAACCGCCGTAACGTCGCCTTGGGGATTGCGCGAGCCAGAGCCGTTCTTCGACAGGCCCGTCAACCTCTATTCCATTTCCCTTCTGAGCGAGCAACGTTCGCCCTTCCAAACGGCGGATGAATTGCATCTGGCACAACCGGACAAGAAAAACGCCAAGGATAAGGATAAAGAAAAACCGAAAACCGAAAAGGACGAAAAGAGCGAAGACAAGGAGGCCAATCCCACGCCGGACGTAAAGATTGACCTGCCCGGGATTGAATCGCGCGTTCAAAGAGTGCCTGTTCCGCCAGGGAACTACAGTGATTTGTCGGCTGACGCCAAGCACCTTTTCCTCGTCGAGCACGGCGCCGGACTCGCCGGCAGGACCAATCTGAACCTGATGACTTTGGAGATAACCAACACGGAGCCCAAGCTCAAAACGCTGGCTGAATCTGTCAAGGGTTACGAACTCTCGCAGGATCGAAAGAAAATTCTGATGCACAAGGACGACAGTTTTTATATAATTGACTCCGATTCGGGTCCTCCGGCCAAACTGGAAAAGAGCGTCAGCCTCAAAGACTGGTCATTCCCGGTTGAACCGCGCCAGGAATGGCGGCAAATGTTTGTGGAGGCCTGGCGCCTGGAGCGCGATTTCTTTTATGACCGCAACATGCAAGGGGTGGATTGGCCGGCCATTCTCAAACGATATCTTCCAACGGCCGACCGCGTGACCGACCGCGGCGAATTGAGCGATTTGATTGCCGAAATGGTGGGCGAATTGTCGGCTCTCCACATCTTTGTCTTCGGCGGTGATCTGCGCGAGGCTTCCGAACAAATTGAAATCGCCACCCTGGGCGCGAGCCTGCTGCGCGACCCGGTCGCCGGTGGTTACCGCGTCTCGCACATCTCTCAGACTGATCCGGATTATCCCGAAGACCTCTCGCCCCTGGCGCGCCCGGGCGTCGATGTCCACGAAGGCGACATCATCGAGATGATCAACGGCGTGGCGGCACTTTCCGCCCCGGATCCTTTGGAATTGCTGCGCAACCAGGCTGGCCGCCAGGTTCTTCTACGGGTTCGGACGCCCGGCGCCGCGGCTTCACGCGAGACTGTAGTCAATCCTATTTCCGTCTCGCGGCAAATGGATTTGCGCTATGACGAATGGGAATACCAGCGCCGCCAGAAAGTGGAACAATGGGGCAAGGGCGACATTGGCTACCTCCACTTGCGCGCGATGGGTCCTGCGGATATCGCCCGCTGGGCGCGCGATTACTACCCGGTTTTCCAACGCCAGGGGTTGATCATCGACGTACGCCACAACAACGGCGGCAACATCGACAGTTGGCTTTTGGAAAAACTGATGCGCAAGGCCTGGTTTTATTGGCAGGACCGCGTTGGCGAGCCATTTTGGAACATGCAATACGCCTTTCGCGGCCATGTGGTCGTCTTGTGCGACCAGGAGACCGCTTCCGACGGCGAGGCCTTTAGCGAGGGCTTTAAACGCCTCGGTTTGGGAAAATTGATTGGCATGCGCACGTGGGGCGGCGAGATTTGGCTCTCCTTCGACACCCAACTCTCGGATAACGGCATGGCCTCGGCCGCCGAAACCGGCGTTTACGGACCCGAAGGCAAGTGGCTGATCGAAGGTCACGGCGTGGATCCGGACATCATTGTTGACAACCTCCCGCACGCCACCTTCCAAGGGGAGGATGCGCAGCTCAAGAAGGCCGTGGAATATTTGCGGGAGGAAATCCGCAAAAACCCCGCGCCCACCCCGTCGCCCCCGCCTTATCCGGACAAATCGCTGCATCGGTAAGACCGATTTCTGGTGCGAGGTTTGTGACCGCTCGAGAAAGTGACAAAACGCCCCACTCATCGTAAGCCCTTGATACCTTGATAACAGGGTGCATCCGGAGGGACTTGAACCCCCAACCTTCTGATCCCAAGTCATAAAACCAGCTTTTGCGCCGTTTTGATTTCTTTGGCTACCGTTAGAAAACCCCAGTAAACATTGGCGATTTCGCATTTTCGCTTATGCTATGATTGACTGACGTCGTTGACGCCCGACGAGAAGTACACTCATGTTTCCTTGTGGTGCCTGCTGGCTGCGCCGCTGATCTTGGGAGGCGACATCACCCGTCTTGACCACTTCACCTTGAGCCTGCTCAGCAACGATGAAGTCATCGCCGTGGATCAGGATTCCAACAGGCCGGCCCGGACGGCGTGTTGCCAAGGATAAAGACCGGGAGGTTTGGGCAAGGGATATGGACGATGGCTCCAAGGCCGTCGGCCTTTTCAATCGGGGCGAATCTGAAACGGCCATCACCGCCCAATGGATGGACATCGGCCTCGCCGGGCCCGGGATTGGTCGCGACTTGTGGCGTCAGCAGAATCTGGTCGAATACAATGGGCAATTTCGAGCGACAGTCGCTCGACACGGTGTCGTCTTGCTTCGCATAAGGCCGCACTGACGAGAATAAGAACAAGAATCGGCAACGGCTGACCGGGGCTTCTGAGGTCGTGGGCAGAAAAACACATTGCATTTGTTTTTAATCCATTCATCGTGGTGCTCGCGCATGAGAGTGCCGTGTGTTGTCGTATTGCTGCTTTTACAGGTCGCCGTTCTTCAGGCCGCGTCGGTTGAAGAAATCAGCAAACTCGTCGGCGAAGGACGTTGGCAAAAGGCGCAGACTGAGATCACGCGGGAATTAAGCTCATCCGACCTCGCCTTTGAGACCCGAGCGGCTTTGCTTTTTCAAAGCGACCGGATGCGCCGGATGCGGCTGGACTTTGATAAGACCCGCGAACAGGTTTTCCAAGAGGCCCGGAAGATCGCTCCCTCCATCAGTAAAGAACAATTCGATCATTGGGAAAGGAATGGCGCCGTCGAATTTCTGAATATTGATGGGACGCGCTGGTATTTCGCCAAAGCCGCGGCCAATTTGTTTCTTGTGAACGCGGAGGCCCGCGCGCTTCAGGGCGAACGTCCCGGTTCGACGTTGTGCCCGTACAATCCGGCAGACGTGCGGAGCGTCCTGGCCAATTACGAGAAGACTCGCGAGAAACTCAATACGCCCAGGACTTGGCGGTTTTCTTATGTTTTGGGCGTCAAGCCAGGACAGGTTCCGCCGGGTGAAACCATCCGGGCGTGGCTGCCGTTTCCTCACGCGGGAAATCGGCAAGCAAACATCCGGCTGATCTCGGCCGATCCAGAGCGGTATGTTCTGTCAAGTCCAAATGATGCCATTGCCTCCGTCTATGTGGAGAAGCCGGCCGTGGATGGAGCGCCGACGCAATTTAGGATAGAGTTTGAATACACGAGCCATGGTTTCTATGAACCGATTGATCCGGCACGAGTGACGCCCGTGGCCACGAACGATCCGGCCCTCGCTCCTTTTCTGGCCCAGCAGCTGCCGCATCTAGCTTTCTCCGATGAGGTGCGGAGATTGTCGCGCGAGATTATTGGAGCGGAAACAAATCCTTATCTGAAGGCGCGACGCATTTTTCAATGGGTGTCCGAACATGTGCCCCGGGCTCACGCCCCGGAATATTCCACCCTGGAGTGCCTGCCGCAGTACGCCTTAAGTTGCGGGCATGGGGATTGCGGCATTGAAACGATGACTTTTATGACTTTCTGCCGACTCAATGGCATTCCCGCGCGCTGGGAGTCCGGTTGGGCTACCGGGAAGCTTAGCGACATGCATGACTGGTGCGAAATCTACCTGGCGCCGTACGGTTGGATGCCTGTGGACGTCTATCAGGGCTTGGTGCAAAGCGGGAAGCAGAGCGAAAAATGGTTTTATCTCGGAGGCATCGACGGCGCGCGATTCGTGGTCAACACCGATTACGCCCAACCACTTTACCCGGAGAAAGTCTTTGCCCGCTCGGAAATCATTGATTTCCAGCGCGGTGAAGTGGAATGGAGAGGCGGCAACCTATACTTCGACCAATGGAAGTGGGACTTTAAGGCGGAAGAAATTATGCCGGAAGGCCAAAAGCTTGGCACGGAATCCACCACCAAATAGGAAGCTATCCATGCCATGGGCGACGCCAACGAATCCGCCCTAGACCGTTTCGCCGCCAAATTTGGGGTGTTCAAGGATGCCATTCCCGAATTATGGATTACCTTCACGATCAAATTTCTAGTTTTCGCTGCCTATGCGCTGACTAATTCCACGATTGTCCTCTGGCTGCGCTCCGACTTGGGCTACCCTGACACGCAAGCCCTTCCTCTGGTGTCGGCCTGGTCTTTTTTAATGACGGCGACCACCCTTCTAGTGGGGTCGTTAACGGACGTCCTGGGGATTCGGCGGACGCTTTTTCTCGGAATTGGATTCTGCGTGGCGGGCCGTTTGGTCATGGTGCTGGCGACGGTGAAATGGCTGGCCCTGGGAGGCGGACTGCTGCCGTTGGCGGTGGGAGAAGCATTGATGGCACCGGTGTTGCTCGCGGCGGCCCGTCGTTACTCCAACACCCGGCAACGGTCGATGTCGTTCTCCTTGATTTACACCATGATGAACGTTGGGTTCCTCGTCGCGGCCTGGCTTTTCGACCGGGTGCGGAAGGGCATGGGAGAACACGGCCACTGGAATTTGGCCGGCCTGCAACTCTCGACCTATCGGACGATCTTCCTAGTCAGTTTGGTTCTCGAAGGGCTTTTGCTGCCGTTGGTATTCTGGTTGCGCGAAGGAACTGAGGCAACCGACGAGGGAGTCAAACTCACGCCCTTGCCCGCCAAAGTCTCCCCTCGCGGCTACCTCCAATCAATTCCAATGACAGTTAGGGACGCGGCGGGGAAAACCGTCCAGCTTTTCGCGATTTTGTTGAGGCAAACCGGATTCTATCGTTTGTTGGCGTTTCTCGTTCTGATTGCGTTCATTAAGCTGATTTATCGGCAGATGGACTATGTTTATCCGACTTTTGGCATCCGAGTACTGGGGCCAGGAGCGCCGATTGGAGTTTTGTGGGGGATGAACAGCCTTTTCATCATTGTGCTCGCGCCCATCGTGGGCGCGCTCACGCAAAGGTTTTCGGCCTATTCGATGGTGATTCTGGGCGGGCTGATTTCATCCGCATCGATTTTTATCATGGCGCTGCCGCCTGCGTGGTTCGAACCAATGGCAAAGGGATGGCCCGGCCAGGTCATCGGCCACGGGTATCTGGGCCTGGCTGGCAGCATTCATCCTTACTACGTGATGATTGCCATCTTCGTCCTGGTGCTTTCCATTGGAGAGGCTTTTTATTCCCCTCGCGTCTATGAATACGCGGCGGCCATAGCGCCTAAAGGCCAGGAGGCTTCCTATGGCGCTTTGTCTTACGTGCCATTCTTGCTCGCAAAGCTGCTCATCGGCCTTTTTTCCGGCCAGTCGTTGATGCGCTACTGTCCGGAAACGGGACCGCGCTATCCAGCGATTCTCTGGCTCATCGTGGCGCTCATGAGCTTGGTGGCGCCCGTGGGATTGATCACGCTGCGCCGCTATATTCGAGTAGATGAGGCCGGACGCGAGGACGGCAACTCGAAGCCGGACGCGACGGTGAAATAAGCAATGAAGGCATTTCAACGATTTGCCCAATGGCCAAAGCAGTTCTTGGGAATCGAGACATTTTCCGGATAAACAAGATACACGGCATGGGCCGACTTGCTCCAGGCGTGGACGACGTCTTCCCTCTTGTAAACCTGGCGCACTTTGCCGCCACGATCCAGATGTGCGGCGGGGTCGTTGACCACCACATCACCGTCTTCGGTGAAACCGACGCAGACCACGAGATGGCCCGCCGCATCAGTGGGGCGGCCCGCGCGGAGCCAGTCCCAGCGAGCGGACAAAATGACAGGAATGCCGGCGGCAATCCAATCCTCGACCTCCGACAAGTCATCCATGCGGGTCACGTAACTGCGCATTCCTTTGAAACTGCCGGCGAATGCGGTGTTAAAGGACCAATTGCCAGTGCCGGACAATCCAGGGTCATAAACCGCCGCGGCCACCGCAGGGACCCTCAGGTCCAATTCGGGGCGCTTGAGAATCCTGGCCCAACGCGATAAAACCATGGTGAGCGAGGCCGGGCTGCACCACCCTCTTGCATCGGCATCTCCAAATTGCGAACGCTCCGGTGTGGCGACCACCCTGCCCCAGGCGGCCCGGTTCGGAGCCCGGGCTAAAGGCTGCGACTTGGTGTTCGCGAAGGAAAGGCCGAGAAAATTGAGCGCAGTCTGAGCGTAGCCTGCCCGGCCAAGGGTCACGCGCACTTGGGCGGCATCGGCGGGCTGCGACAAAATCAATGTATCGATATCGACCCTGCCCTCAGAACCCTTCTGACCGCTGATGCTGCTTCGCGGATGAGATGAGTCCTGCGGAGACCAGTTGGCCATCTTATAGAATCGGCCACGTCGCCCCTCCGAGATGGCAGCGGCTTCGATTTCCAAAAACGTTGCCCCGGGCGCGTTCGCGTTCCACGAAATGACGAGCTGATTCCACGGAATGCGTGAATGGATCGGAGGCGAAATAAGAATCGTATCGCCGTCTTCTGAGAGGGTGCGGGTGAATTTCGAAAAATCTTCAAGGCCCTCAAAATGGGCAAAGACGCCGGCGTTTGAAGGCGGGACACGCTGACATCCGACGGCCATAGCCGCAGCCAAGGCGATGGAATAATATCCAAGGGATTTTTTCATCGCACCGTTTCCCCGCGGGTTTTACACTCTGGCGCGCACGCGGAGACCCACCGCTTCCGGGGCGTTGGCAAATGAGAGAATTCCGTTTTCCGCCGTGACTCCGGCGTAGGGGTCGTTGGTGATGAGGAGATTGCCGTCCAGGTCCAGGTAGTCCGCCAGGTTGGCCAGATGGGCGCCGGCGCTTATGAGAATGCTGGTTTCGATCATGCATCCAATCATCGTCTTGAGGCCAGATTTGTGCGCGGCGACCAGCGCATCATAGGCAGCGGTTATACCGCCGGTTTTGACCAGTTTGACATTGATCCCGTGAAAGCATTCCGCGCAATGTGCCACGTCGCGAGCGAGATGATACGATTCGTCCCCGAACAAGGGAAGCGGCGACCGGGCCTTGAGCCAGGTTAAATCCTTCGCTGGGGTTTGGTGGGGCATCGGCTGCTCGACAAATTGAACGCGGCCATCCTGGGCGAGCCATTCGATCGTTTCCAGCGCCTCTTCTTTCGTTTTCCAGGCTTCGTTGGCGTCCACCCGCACAGGCTTGGTGGGGGCCGCCTCCCGCAACGCAGCTAGATTCTCGCGGTCCCCCAGGTTGCCGATTTTTAGTTTGAGGATCGGAAATCTTTCGGCTTCGATGGTTTTCTGACGAACGATCTCAGGAGTATCAATGCCGACGCTCATCGAAGTGACGTGATGCTTTTCGAGAAAGCCAAGGCCCAGGAAATCGCAGACTGGCTGGGCGGCCCGCTTGGCCGCGCCGTCCAGCAAGGCGACATTCAAAGCGCACTTGGCGGCCATTTCCCCCGGCCCCATGCCCTCGAGGCTCCGCATGCTGGCAGGGATATCTGCGAATGAAAGCTTGGCCGGATCCACTCGTTTGAGAAAAGCCGTCGTGCTGCCGGCGGATTCGCCATAGGTGCTGGCGGGAGCGGCTTCGCCGAGGCCAACGATTAAATCGTCATCGGTCAGTTGCACAAGGACGTTCTGATGGAGCTTGGAGCCAGCCCGGCCCGAAATAGCCCAGCGGTGGGCCAGAGTCAAATCGATTGTCCAAAATCTTAGTTTCACCCAAAGAACTTTCGTCGGCCTGCGCTCATTGCGGTGCCGCCGTGTGCTGCACCCACCAGAGATAATCCACATTGCGCGGGCCGCCGGGGTTGGCTTGGGTGTCGCTGCCCGCGGGATAGCCGTAGCCCAAGCGGATAGGAATTTTGAGGGCGGTAGTCTGCCATTGATGCATTTCCGCATGACCATCGGCAAAGGACATCCCACAACCCCAGGTGTGATAAGAGCCCGGGCAGTCCGGCCATTGAGCGTGATTGTCGTCCACTTGTAAATACCCATCATTGAGCGTGCTCATGTTTTCTTCAAGAAAAACGATGGCGAAGGAAGGCGAAAGCGGCGCGATGACCTGGGCCAGTTTGGAATAGGCGGCCCAGCCGGCATTATAGCTGAGTGTCTCGCGCTCTAAATCGGGATAACAATCACCCATCTGGCTTTGCATCGAATAACTGCGGATCCGCGGGCCATTCTACGATGGAACCACATCAGCCGGGCACTTGTAAACTCCAATGCCATTGGCCACGTAGGGCGCCAGCAGGCAACCGAGATAATACGTGGTATTTGTATTTTGATCGGAAGTGGTCCAATTCTCCTCCCCACCGCCGCACCAGGTTTCATTAGTAGGGAAGCCTAAGGGGAATGGCACTAAGTTAAGGATTTGCGAGTTTTTGTGGGGCTAGATTTTTTTGGAGCGTCCTTCATGAGATGGCGGGGCCGAGTCATAAAGGGATAGGCTTTGGGACGGCGCTTTTGGCAGCGAGGT
>JBKQWF010000199.1:0-10600 GCA_052139695.1 Limisphaerales bacterium | reverse complement strand
GCCGACGGAACCGACATTTGCTCTTTGCCATGCCGGGACCTTAAAAAACTTTCCCCAGGATGTCCCGCAAAAAGTGTTAAAACCTTTAACTCGCAACGAGTTGCCCGGCAGAAAAGGCGCGCCCTAGCGTTGCGCCGTTGCGCCAGCTACTGATGGTAGGGACGGCTCGCCGAGCTCGGCGAGGCGACCCTACCTTGCAAAGGCCCTCCTCCACAGAATTACCAGCGGACTCGCGGCCGAAGCACGCCGGCGACGGCGTCAATTACTGGGCTGGCGGAGGATTTTGATCGGTATTGTTTTGTTCCCAGGTGTCAAAATCTCCGTCCAGGACTGCCGCCGTTTGGACGCTGCCATCGCAAAGGAGGTAGATCCTTTCCCAACCGCCCAAGGGGGACTGGCGGGGGGCCGCTTCACGGGCAAAGACGCCTCTGGCCCACCGATCGTTGGCTTGACCGACATTGACCATTTCAAAAGTCTCCAGGGGAGGAAGATCCGCGGAGTAGCCGGCAAGTTCGTTGGATAGCACGGTAAAGTTCGTGGGAAAAACACCGGTATTCTTGTCATTGGCCCAGAGGTGAGCGGCCAAACCAATCATTTTGGCGGCATTGACGGTTTTGGCGGATAAAGCCTGAAACCGCCCGATTTCCTCGACCACCCGCTTCCTTTCGGTTTGGGCGTTCGTTTGCAGACCTGGATTTTCCAGGCGCAGATGGCTCACGACATTGGTTTTCTCCCGGAGCATGCCCACCTCGCCTCGAAGCCGCATCAGTTCCCGCAATTGGTCGTCCGCCAGTGACCGCGCGGGCGCGGGGCGATTGGCCAGCGCCTGGTTCTCCGCCGTGAGGCTGGCAATTTGCTGATGCAAGGCTAGACTCTCCTCACGCGCTTTGCGCTGCGTCTGTTGTTGCACGGCCACCGTGACAGCAAGGCTGCCAATGACGATGGCGCTGAGACCGAATTGAAGTTTTGTCATACTCATAATCTTTAACAGGGTTAAGGTTGCGCCTGCTTTCGCGGTGGCGCCGGCGAGCGAAACACCCGCCCAGACGGCGGCCAAGCCGGCAGGGGCCGGTTGCACCGCGTTGGCGGCAATGGCAGCGGATAACGCCGCTGAAGTCGTCGTTAGCCCGCGCCGCGCGAAGAGAGCGCGCAGTTTTTCCAGGCTGCGGGCGACCCGTTTTTGCGCCGTGTCATCGCTCACTCCAAGCGCGGCGCCAACCGCGTGAAAATCTTCATTCTTGAAAAAACGCAACAGAAGAGCTTCGCGCTCTTTGTCATTGAGCGCGGACATGGCTTCGTCGAGGAAAGGCGCGACGTTTTTCCAGTCAAGGGAAGATTCGGAAGGAGGGAAATCTTGCATAATCTGTCGTTCGCGTGCCTGGCGGCGGCGTTCCTCGCGCAACAGGCCCAGGGTTGCGTAGCGGGTCGCGCGATAGAGCCAGCCGGCCAGGGAGCCGTTTTCCCGGACCTGCGCCGCCAGAGATCGAGCCTTTCGGGCCAGGTCAATGAAGACCCTTTGCACAATCTCCGCCGCCCAATCCGCTGACCCCACCTGGCGCAGCGCTGCCGAATAGACCATGTCGGCGTGGCGGCGAACCACTTCTCCGAAGGCGGCCTCGGAGTTTTTGACGATGTACTCCCGCAGGAGTTGGGCATCGGACATGTGTTGCATTTCATCTATATACAGCCGTCCGACGGGAAATCCGACAAAAGGTGAAGTGCGTCTTTCGCAATTGCGGGCAAGGGAACTAAGGTCGGATAAGATCTGATGCGCTTTGGCTCATGGGCTGAACGTTTGCAGGCATCCGACATCTCGGGTGTGATTAAATGTGTCGGGCAACGTAAGGGTGGGGCGGATCTGTCCACCCTCCGCAGTGGCTCTGCTGCGGAGGACGGGCCGCTCCGCCCACTGGAGCTTGGACGTTTTTGGAGACCCAATCTGCGTAAAACTTGTTTAGATTGGATCAACCAATCACGAATTCGACTGTGGCTGACGAGTGGAAACAATCCTTCCAAGGATTGAAATTACTCAGCCCAAGGTTGCGAGGAACGCCCCCCCGTCGCGGAGCGACCTCGGATGGCTCCCCTTGTCGCGGAGCGACCTCGGATATTAGCCAGACACGCCAGTGTCTGGTGATATCCGCCAGAGTTTTTCCGTCCTGAAGGGACGCCGGACTCGCACAACGAAAAATATCTCTGGCGCCGCTTTCCATCGTCCCGTCGGGACGAATTTGAAATGGGGGGCGTATTCCAGGCACTGGCGTGTCTGGCTAATATCCAATGTCGCTCCGCGACGGCCGTCTTCTCCCATGGGAATCGTCTGTAAAATCTTGCCGTCGCACAGGCCTTACAAGTCATCCCCCAAGGCCCCCCTACCAAAATTGCCCGACAGAACCTAATATTTGGCGACGTTGTGATCGATTTCGTCTGACCAGGCGTTGATTCCGCCTTTGACGCTTTTAACGTACTTAAACCCTTGCTCGCGCAGGAAATGCAAGGCCCGCATGGAGCGTCCACCGCTTTTGCAATGGATGTAGATCTGCTGGTTGGGGTCCAGTTCCGTGAAGCGTTGCGGCAGGACGCCCAGCGGAATGAGCGGCACGCCGTCGATGTGCGCGATCTGGTATTCGTCCGGTTCACGAACGTCAATGACCTTGATGCCTAGAGAGGGAGTCTCCAACGCTTTTTTCATTTCCTGGACGGTCACTTCGTCCGGGTTGGAAGCGGGAGTAGCCGAGGGTGGAGTAATGCCGCAGAACATTTCGTAATCGATTAATTTGGTGATGGTCGGGTTTTCGCCGCAGAGCGGGCACTGAGGATCGCGCCGCAGGCGGACTTCGCGGAACTTCATTTCCAGCGCGTTGAAAAGGAGTAATCGCCCAATAAGCGAACTGCCTTTGCCTAAAGCCAGTTTCAAAATTTCCGTCGCCTGGATCGTGCCGATGATGCCGGGCAAGACTCCCAAGACTCCGCCTTCCGCGCAACTGGGGACCATTCCCGGGGGCGGCGGTTCGGGATAAAGGCAGCGGTAACAAGGCCCGTTGAGATGCGGGGCGAAGACGCTCGCCTGCCCTTCAAACCGGAAAATCGATCCATAGACGTTCGGCTTCTTCAGCAAGACGCAGGCGTCGTTCGTGAGATAACGCGTCGGAAAATTGTCCGTGCCGTCCACCACGATGTCGTATTGCGCCAGAATTTCCAACGCGTTCTCGCTCGTGATGCGGGTATTGTGCAGCACCACATCCACATTGGGGTTGATGCCCAAAATGGTTTCGCGGGCGGATTCGCCCTTGGAACGGCCGACGTCGTTCGTGGAATGGATGATCTGGCGTTGCAGGTTGGAAAAATCCACCGTGTCAAAATCAACCAGGCCGATCTTGCCGATGCCCGCCGCCGCCAGATACATGGCAATGGGCGAGCCCAAACCGCCCGCGCCTATGCAAACAACGCTGGTCGAACAGATCTTCTTCTGACCGGCCAAACCCACTTCCGGCAAAATCAAATGCCGGGAGTAGCGGCGTATTTCGTCATTGTTCAGTTGCATAGCAAAGACCGTCGCTGAGATTACGGCAGGTCTGTCATAAATCAAGCCGGGATAAATGGCAGGGCGAGGCAGGCATTGCGCCGACGGATTGCCGCGCGAGACGCGCGGCAAAGCGACCGGGACGGTCGCGCTCCCCTGAAGGGGGCTGATAATTCAGAGCGGTAAAATGAAATCGACAAATCCACCGAAACTCATTTCGTCATTGCAATTTGTTCCCCGGCGGTTTCAATTCTTCCCATGCGTAAACACATTTTCGTAGTAAGCGCCGTCGTCCTCTCCGGACTGGCCGGATTGGTTTCCTCGACATTGGCCGAAGACAAACCGGGTTACACCGACACGCCGTTGCTGCCTTCGGGCAAGTGGCACGTGCATGACCCGAATCGTCCCGTGCCGCCGGTGGTGACGCCTGGCGCCAAGTACAGCGATCTCGCTCCTGCTCCTTCGGACGCCATCGTGCTTTTCGATGGAACGGACTTCTCCCATTGGGAAGGAGACAAAGGACCGGTGCCGTGGAGCATTCATGACAACTACATGGAATGCAAACCGGGCAGCGGTTACATCCATACCAAGGAGAAATTCGCGGACTTTCAGTTGCACATCGAATGGGCTGAACCGCCGCCGAAGGGCGACAGCCAGGAGCGCGGCAACAGCGGCGTTTTCCTCCAGGGCGTCTATGAAATGCAGGTTCTGGATTGCTATAACAACCCCACCTACCCCGACGGCCAGTGCGGCGCCATCTATGGCCAGTCTCCCCCGCTGGCCAACGTTTGCAGGCCTCCAGGCGAATGGCAGACCTACGACATCATTTTTGAAGCCGCCCGCTGGAACGCGGACCATCAACTCACCCGCCCTGCCAGGGTTACCATCATTCAAAACGGCGTCTTGATTCAAAACCATCAGCCCATCCTCGGTCCCACCGGCCACCGTATTCTCGCCAAGTACGACAAGGAATTGCCCGAAAGCGGCCCGGTGGCGCTGCAAGATCACGGCAACACCGTGCGTTATCGCAATATTTGGGTCCGGAATCTGACGGACGAAGAAAAGCCCTGACGAGTCGCAAAGCTCCAGCCACGGCGGGTCTGCGATGATGGCAATTTGTTCTGATCGCAAATGGAAGGCAGGGACAGCTCGCCTGCCCGTCGAAGCGCGTAGCGCGAAGGCGGGCCGAGCCGTCCGTGGCCGCCTCGGCGAGGCGACCCTGCCTCGAGGTTAAAATGCGTTTGCCCTGGCTCGTAGATTTCCTTGCGCGGCCAGGGGCTTTCGTGTTCCTTTAGCGGGCCATCATGGCCATTAAGCTTTCAACGTTATCAGTTTGCCTGGGCGCGCTCGTCGTCGCCCTGAACGTGTTTGGCGTGATCCAGCCGGCCCGTTTTGCCGCCGCCGTTCGCAAATTCCCCCGCTCCATCCCCATCGGCTACGCGCTTACGCTGGGCGGGACGGTGTGGTTCATGTGGAACGTCTGGCATGAATCGCTGGCCGATTTTGAATCCCTCAAACCTTTCCTGTTCACGCTCTTCATCGCAGTGGGGCTTGGAACATGCGTTTTCGTGCAGGATTTTTTGGCCGTGCGGGGACTTTCCGTGCTGCTCCTGCTGCTGGCAAAATTGATGGTGGACACGGAGCGCTGGGCCAGCACCGAGTGGCGGCTGGTTATTGCGGTCTGGGCTTACGTCCTCGTGGCCGCCGGCATTTGGTTCACCGTCTCGCCCTGGCGTCTGCGAGATATTCTCTATTGGAATGCGGCCAGCCCTGCCCGCATGAGGCTGGGCAGCGCTGTGCGTTGCGCGTTTGGCGTCTTTGTGGCGGTGCTGGGTTTCACCGTGTTTTGAGGGCCTGCCTGGCGCCCTCAGGGTGCGATCAAATCCGTCCGACAAGGAAGGGCGCGCACTCCGTTGCGCGCCTCCCCGGCGGCCAGCAGAGTGGCCGCCCTACCATAAAAGGGTCAAACGATGTTGATGCCCGCGGCGTCAAACTGCATTTTGGCGTTTTGCAGCAAATCCGATTTTATTCCCGACGCGTCATCGGGATCTTCGCAGGAGGCGGCCAGGGTGACGACGGTCCCTCGGGAAGTAACACGAGCGACGCGGCAGCCATCGACTTGGGCGATTTTTGCGTGGGCCTTGGCCACGTCGAGCATGATCTTGCTCCCCAGGACGACATCTGACCCGTTGGCAATGTAAAGGGAGACGTCGCAAGGCGTCCGCGGCGGCAGCAGGGAGAGGTTGATGCAGGGCTGGCTGGCCATGCTGTTGTTGGGAATGATGATGCGCCTTTTATCTGCCGTGCGCAGAACTGTGTATCCCAGATCGATGCTCTCAACGACGCCGGTCTCCGGGCCGTTGGGAAGCGAGACTTTCAGCCGGTCGCCGATTCTGAAGGGTCTGTAAAGCACCAGTGAAATGCCCGAAATGAGGTTGCCCAGAGTGCTCTGCGCGGCCAAGCCAACCACCACCGAAACCACACCAACGCTGGTGAGCCAAACCCCGCCAAAGTCCTTTAATGCAGGAACAGTATGCATGTAACAGACAGCGGCAAAGACATAGACCATCAACCGCGCCAACTGGCCCAGGAACCGAATGCCCGTCGGGTCCACGCCGGCGTTTTGCCTGCGGTCTAGGAAACGGTCAATTGCCAGCCGAACGGCGCGCCCTCCTATCCACGCCGCAAAAATGAACAAAACCCCTACGAACAGAATCCCCGGCAGGGTAGTGGTAACCAACAGGTTTCTGGGCGACCAGTCAATCATAATTTTTTAAAGGTCTTGTCGCATAAGTGGATCGAGTGAGGCTCCTTACTTCAGCCCATCCGAGTGTGGGTTGATCAAGGAGTTGGTCTGGGTTCAACTCCCGGCGTGCCTGCCACATTTGGATTGTCTTGTTGCTGAGGCGTCGTATGAGGCGGTGCCTGAACTGGCAAAGGCGTCACATTCCTAGGCACGTCCGTTTGGTCTTGCAATTTAGATTGTGCGGAAGCCGGTTGCAATTTTAGATTCCGCTGTTCGACAAATGGATGCGAGATCGGGAATTCAGGAGTTATTTTGCCATCCAACCTTGTGAAGTCCGCGTCGTAAGAGAATAGTCCATCAAGGTGTTCTCGTTCCACATAAGCCAAAGCGGAAGCCAGATGAACCGAATCTTTGGGTCGTAATGCTGGGAATTTCCAAATCAAATGTCTTGCGCTCTGACAAAGCTGCCGATTTGCATCTACATATTTTACGAATGGATATTGGAAAAATGCCACAAGGGCCGCTTCGTCTGTCTCTTTTAACGGCAAGTGCCCTTCAATTTTCAGTACTTCAACTAATGCAAACGATGAAGTGATTATGAGGATTTCTTCTGCCTGCGCCGCTCCCAGCAATTCCTCAACAACATCAGCGCGCCCGGCTTCGTCGTTAAAATAGGCACAGAAAACAGAAGAATCCCAATAATAGGTTCGCATTTACCCCGCCTTTTTAAAAATTCCACGTAGGCTTTTAATCGGCGGCAATGTCGTTACTTCTGGGAAAGGCTTGATTCTTTGAACCGCGATGCTCACGGGCCTTCCATCACGGTCATATTGAACGATGCCAAAAGCCGCGATTCGTTTCCCAAAATATTTAACCGCTTCAGACATCATTTCTTGGTCAACAAAACAACAGACCCCGCGGTCAAAAAGGTCATCCCAAACCACGAATTGAAAAGAACCTCGTTCGGAGATTGTCTGAAGCTTTCCCTCAATGCATCCTAATGCTTGATGCTGGCCTGTAACGAGTGTTACCGCACTCGCAACAGCTTTTTCAGTGACTTCCTCCGTGGTTCCGTTTGCACGAATTCTCACATAATCAATCGTTTTGGCGTCTCTGTCTTGCAGCGCCCCTAATTCACGTGTCGCTCTTAATGCGAGCTCCGTGAAATGGATCGGCGCTGTGGTTGCTCCGCCTTCCAACCTTTGGATCCCGTTTTTTATGGCGATTGTGGCCTCTCTCGCAATTCTTCGGGTCGCCGGGTCAGCTACCGGCTTGGCAATCACCAATCGGCTTCCAGAGGCGACGGATATATTCCATTGGAGTTTAGGGCCGCTTCCGGAAATCTCTCTTGAAACCTCTCGGACAAGGTCCACAAAGGCATTGACGGCCCTGCGAAAAGCTTCTGGTGTCACGAGATGCCCGTCAAAATCCAGCGTGACAGAGTTGTCTGGCCGTCGCTTTGAACTTTGTGCGCCAGCCTCTTTCTTTTTACCGTTCACGATGTATTTCCGATGCGGTTTGCGCTTCATGCGGCCTCCTGTTTAAGACCGCCGCCATCTGATTTGACATAATAGGAAATCAGACCATCAACCAACCATGACGGCTTCTGCTTCCAACGTTTGACGGCAGCGTACCAGTTATCTTGATCCACTGAAAGGCAAATTTTTGTCTTTGTTCCGCTACCTTTTGGGCGTCCAGCATTTTTGCGAGCGCCCCCTCGTCCGCCTCTTTTTTCCACCTTTTCGTCTGACATATTTTGAATTTAGTAGTATAAATATCAAAAGGCAAAGGAAATTATGGCCAAATGAATTTAAAGCGAGAAGCCCCGATTGATGTCCAACTCATTCCCGAAATTAGAATTTGGACACCACTCGAAGGTGGGAATACCACTTGCGCAAGACAGCCACGAAGACTTTGTCCCAGCGATGGTTGAAAACGCCAACAAATGAGTCTCCGCAACGAATTGCCAGCCATAAGGCCCAAATAAACAATGGTGGTATTCCAGGTAATAAAAGAGGTTATTACGCGCGAACCTTCCGGTCACGATGTCGAGCACCATTCCCAAGCCATCCAAATCCGGCGCCACTCCCGCCAGCGTCACCAGGCGGCGGTCGCGCAGATTGTCAGTTGTTTTGACAGCCACAATCCAACTCGCCAGCAAATGCGTCAAGGGTGACATGGAAGCCCTCTACATCAGCTTCAACTTCGGCAAATCCTGCAAATCGATTAACCCTATCGGCTCATGGGCCGCGTTCACCACGATTAAATCATCGATGTTGCGCTGGTTAAAGATCTTCAATGCCTCCACCGCCAGGGCATCGTCCTGAATGCTCACCGGATGGCGCGTCATCACTTTGATCAGCGGGGCGGACAGAATCTGATCATCCCCGGCCATGTGCCGGCGCAAGTCGCCGTCCGTAAAAACACCGCTTAGTTTTCCGTGCCGGTTGACAATGCTGACGCTGCCGGATTTTACCCGGCACATCAGGAGCAACGCTTCCTTGACCGTCAAGTTCTCCGTCGCGACCGGATTACGGTTGTCGGTCCGCATGATGTCGCGCACCCTCATGAGCAAAGCGCGGCCGATGGCGCCGGAGGGGTGATGCCGGGCATAGTCTTTCTCCTGGAAACCGCGCGCTTGCAGAACGGTCATCGCCAGAGCGTCTCCCATCGCGAGCATGGCGGTGGTGCTGGAGGTTGGGGCGAGATTGAAGGGACAGGCCTCTTTGGGAACTTTGACGTTGAGCACGACATCGCTGTGGCGCGCGAGCGAGGATCTGGCCGCGCCGGTCATGGCAATTATCTTGACGGAAAACCTCTTCAAAGCCGGCAGCAAATTGAGCAGCTCCTCCGATTCGCCGGAATAACTCAGCGCCAGGACCACGTCGCCGTCGCTGACGATGCCCAGGTCGCCGTGCAAAGCATCGACCCCGTGCAGGAAAACGCTGGTCGAGCCGGTGCTGGTCAGGGTGGCGGCGATTTTTTGCCCAACATTGCCGGATTTGCCAATGCCGACAATGATGATTTTTCCGCGCTCTCGCAAGGCCTCCACGAAAATGTCCACTGCCACGGCGAAAGCGCCGTCGAGTTGGGCGCGGACTGCTTTCAGGGCCGCTATTTCTATGTCAAACACTTTTCGAGCCCGCGATAAATGACTCATGGCGCGAGGTTGCCATCAAGAATCGCGGGTTTCAAGACTTCCACTAGACTCGACATCCTGCAGACCGAGATTAGTGTAACGGGGTGAGACTATTTGGAGCATCTCTTTTGGCCTTGTCGCTTTGCGTTGCGGCGCGCGCGGAGGACGTGGCGCAGGCTTACAATCGGTTAGGCTTTCAATTGCTCTTGCAATGCCGGCAATCGCTGGCAAAAACCAATTATTTCCTCAGCCCCGCCGGTTTGGCTTTCGCCCTCTCCATGTTGCAAACCGGCGCCAAAGGCGAGACTTTGCGGCTGATACAAAGAGTCCTAGGCGTGGAGGATATAACGCCGGAGGCGTTGAACGCTCTCAACAAGGATTTGCTCGTCCGCTTGTCGGAACTGGACCCCAAAATCAAACTGGAAATCGCCAACAGCCTTTGGGTGAGCCAAACTGCCGCTCTCAAGGCCGACTTTATCGCGGGCGACAAAGAGGCTTATGGCGCGGAGGTTGGCAACGTCGATTTTAAGAACCCAGCGACCGTCGGACAAATCAACGATTGGGTCAGCGCCCGCACGCACGGCAAGATTACGCGCATGGTCGCCCCCCCGCTGGACCCTCTCTTGCGGCTCATCCTGCTCAATGCCATTTACTTCAAGGGCGACTGGGCAACGCCCTTTGCCACCAATCTCACGCGGGATCTCCCATTCACGCTCACGTCCGGCCAACCTGTGCCGCATCCGCGCATGAGCCAGACAGGCAGTTTTCGATACTTTGAAGATGACACGTTGCAAGCGGTGGAACTTCCCTATTCCGACGGGGGCGTCAACATGTTTGTCGCCCTGCCCAAGGGGCCGCTTGAGGGTTTCTTGTCCGGCTTGACGGTGGAAAAACTCGAGCGTTGGACCAGGCAGATGCCCTTGCGCAAGGGCACTTTGCAACTGCCGCGATTCAAGTTGTCCAATGAATACAATCTGAGAGAAGTTCTATCCGCTATGGGCATGTCCCTGGCCTTTACCCCCATCGCCGATTTCAGCGGAATGTCAGAGGAACCTCTTTTCATTAGTGTAGTGTCCCGGAAATGACTATACATATCCTCCTCATTTTCGTTTTTTCCGTTTTTTTCGCAGCGCCCAGCCCGGTTTGATTTGATCCAACTGGTTTCGCGCCCGGCTTATTTTCTCCATGATTC
>JBKQWF010000198.1:0-24673 GCA_052139695.1 Limisphaerales bacterium | reverse complement strand
CCGAGCTTCATCGAAGCATTCCTTCAACGCGGCGTATTTCTCGCGCAACCTCTTCATATCGATCAACATGCAACTAGCATAGCACAAGCGGACAATATGTGACAGTTATTTTTGCGCGGCTCCTTAGGTTCGTCTGCCCTGGAATTCCAGTCGCGCGCCATGTCCGCCGCTAATTGTTCCAGCAAAATAGCGGCCTGCGCCTGGGCGCGTTGCGAGATGGCGTGGTCTGTCAGTGCCCGCACTTCGGCAAAGAGTCTTCCCTTGCGCACGGATGGCTCCGCGTGGCCGGCCAGGGCGATGCAGGGAGCTTTGCGTCGGTGGCAAAGGCGCGCGATTTGACCGACGCCTTTGCCCATGGCTGTCTGCTCATCCATGGCCCCTTCGCCCGTGAGGACAAGATCGGCGGAGGAAATGTGCTTCTCCAAATGAGCGTAACGCGCAAATAAATCAAATCCGGACTCGACCTTGGCGCCGGCAAAGGCCATCAACCCAAAGCCCAAACCCCCGGCCGCGCCCGCGCCGGGTATTTTGGCGGCGTCGATGCCGTGCTGCTCTTTGAGGCGAGCGGCGAGGCGGCCCAGGCATTTTTCCGCGAAAGCGAAATCCTGGGGACGCAGGCCCTTTTGCGGCCCGTAGATCCGCGAGCAGCCTTTTGGGCCGAGCAGAGGATTGCGCACATCCACCGCCACCACGATGGGCAGGCCCAAAGTCGTGGATGGTTTGCGCGTCTCAGCTAATTCGCTCAACTGCCACCATTCGATCAATTCCTTTCCCGCGCGGTCGAAGAACTGCCATCCCAATGACCGGGCCAGGCCGAACCCGCCATCGTTGGTCGAGCTTCCCCCGATGCCGACGATGCATTTCCGCGCTCCAGCCTTTGCCGCCGCCAACAGCAGACTGCCCAGGCCGAAAGTGTCGAGCTGGAACGGATGAAACTTCTTCGGAGGCAACATCGCCAGGCCGATGACGTTGGCGGACTCAACCACGGCGGTCTTCTCATTAGGCTGCCACCACCACCTCCCGCGCAACGGACGATGGAGCGCATCGAGGGTCGGCTGCTCTCGCGCGCGGGCTTTGAGCAAGGCGCTGAGCACTTCACCGAAGCCATCGCCGCCGTCGCTCATGGGCAGCAATTCGAGACGGTCCTGGGGCCGGGCTTTTCGCCAGCCGCGCGCCATCGCCTGGGCCGCCTGGCTGGCGGTGAGGCTGCCTTTGAACTTATCCGGCACAATCAAAACACGCGCAGGCATGTCCGGGCAATCTCTCAGGAAAAAATGTCCGGCGCCAGCTTGATTTGGAGGCAAATATTCGTTATCATCATCACTGATGCCTCCCATAATCGCCAGCCAAAGACGTTTGAAATCTGGGCGTTGCGGCAGCAACGCCCTACCCAAGAATGGTGGGGCGGTGCTGCCGCGCCGCCCAAATGTAAGAGATAACTCGGCGGGTTTTTGAAATGAAGATTAACGTGACGCTTCCTGCCCAACTCATATTGAACTTATGAAAATTGTCAAATCTCAGCCGCGGACGCCGCTCCGCAACGTCCGCTCCTTTAAACCTGCCGCCAATGGCAACGGCCATTCCCGTCCGGCATCATCCGCTCCGGCGGTCAGCCGTGAACTGGCAGACTGGCTCGCCAAGCCCAAGCAAAATCTTATCGATGGAAAATGGGTCCCGGCGGCTTCCGGCAGGACCTTTGAAGTGTTTAATCCAGCCGATGATTCAGTCATTGCGCACGCCGCCGAAGGCGAAGCGGAAGACATCGATCGCGCCGTGATGGCAGCCCGTCGCGCTTTTGATCCCTCCTCAGCCTGGCGGCGGATGACGCCGAGCGAACGCGGCAAGGTGATTTGGCGCGTCGGCGATTTAGTGCTGCAACATGCCGATGAACTCGCCGAGTTGGAGTCCCTTGACAACGGCAAACCGCGCGCGGTGGCCCGGGTGGCCGATGTGCCGCTGGCCGCTGACCTTTTCCATTACATGGCCGGATGGGCGACCAAGATCGAGGGCCATACCATTCCGATCAGCGTGCCGTACGCCCCCGGCGCCGTCTTCCACGCCTTTACCTTGCGCGAACCGGTGGGCGTTGTCGGGCAGATCATCCCTTGGAATTTTCCGTTGCTCATGGCTGCGTGGAAGGTGGGTCCGGCCCTGGCGACGGGCAATTGTGTCGTTCTTAAGCCGGCTGAACAGACGCCCCTTTCCGCGCTGCGCCTGGGGGAATTGTTGCTGGAAGCCGGCCTGCCGAATGGGGTGGTTAACATCGTGACGGGTTTCGGCGAAAGCGCGGGGGCGGCCCTGGCGGCGCATGGCGACGTGGATAAGGTCGCCTTTACCGGTTCCACTGAGGTGGGGAAAATGATCGTGCGCGCGGCGGCGGGCAATTTAAAGAAAGTGAGCCTGGAACTCGGGGGCAAATCGCCGAATATCATTTTTAAAGATACGGCGGATCTCGAAGGGGCCATCGCCGGGGCGGCGAACGCGATCTTCTTCAACCACGGCCAGTGCTGCTGTGCCGGTTCGCGGCTGATGGTGGAGCGGGAGGTGTTCGATGCCGTGGTTTCCGGAGTGGCTGCCAAAGCCAAAAAGATCAAACTCGGTCCCGGGCTCGATGCGGGCACTGAAATGGGCCCGTTGGTTTCGCGCGAACAATTGCAACGGGTCACCGGCTACATGAACCAGGGCAAGGAGGCTGGTGCCTGCTATGTTGCGGGCGGCGGACGCAAGAGCGGGGAAGGTTACTTTGTCGAGCCAACGGTGATCAAAGACGTGAAACCGAACATGAGCATTGTACGTGAGGAAATCTTCGGTCCCGTCGTCGTGGCCGAGCCGTTTTGCAACGCGGACGACCTGATTGCCCGCGCCAACCAGACGGAATACGGTTTGGCGGCGGGCGTTTGGACGCGGGACATTGCCAAGGCCCATCGCATTGCCGCCGCGCTCAAAGCGGGCACCGTGTGGGTCAACTGCTACAATGTGTTTGACGCCGCGCTGCCCTTTGGCGGCTACAAGCAATCCGGCTGGGGCCGGGAGATGGGCCACGAAGTCCTTCATCTTTACACCCAGACCAAAGCAGTCGTTTGCGCGATCTAAATCTTTTGCTTGCGTTCTTTGGCCAAATCGCTACAAGTTCGCACCCAAGATGAACCGAGTGACCGCCTCTGTTTTATGTGGAATTGTCATGGCCGCCTTGTCGGCTATCGCGCAAGACAACAAGTGGGACATCAGCCGAGTTGATGTCAGCAAACTGCCCCCCGCCGCCGATCAGCAGGACTTGACCTTTGCCAAGGACATCAAGCCGCTCTTCCAGGCTTCTTGCATGCCTTGCCACGGGATGAACAAGCCCAAGCACGGCCTGGAGCTTGACAACCTCGAGGGCGTGTTGAAAGGCGGTGACGATGGCAAGATGGTCGTCGCCGGCGATAGCAAGAAGAGTCTGCTCGTGGTAGCAGCCGCCCAAATCGACAACAAAACCGCCATGCCCCCTAAACGAGGGCCACGCCCCGGTGGTCCCGGCGGCGGACCTCCTCCTGGGCCTGGTGGTCCTGGTCCTGGCCGTCGCGGACCGCCTCCAAAACCGCTTACCGCGGAGCAGGTCGGATTAGTTCGCGCCTGGATCGATCAGGGCGCGAAATAACCGCATCCATGTAGATGGCTTGGGGAGCGCGGAGGTCTCGTCCGCAGCCTTTGGCGTCTCGCCAAAGGCATCAGCGTTGCGAGAGTGTTCACGAAAGTGTGAGAGATATGACTCCCTGCCAGCCGGACGTCCTGGTTCCCATTTTTAGCCATATCCCGGCTAACCAGCTTTTGTCTCCCTGCTCGTGGCGTAAATGACCGTGCCCACGAGCAGTGCAAGTCCCGTCAACGTATAAAATGAGAAGAAGACAACCATTTGAACAAAAATAAGTCCGTGCAGCCAAAGTCGTGCGGCGGCGGTCACCACTGTGGCTATGCCGACGCACCACATGAACCCTCGCCAATTGAAAAGCACGGCGCTTTCCCCAACGGCCGGCGTTTCCCGCAGAGACCGTAACAAGCACCGATAGAAAATCCACAGCAGGGCGGCGTAAAGAATCCAGACGGTCAATTGCCCGTGAAGAATTGCCGGGATGGATTCTCGCTTAATGGCGAAACCCCAGAAGGCATACCAGGCGAACAGCAATCCTCCGAAGACTTTTAATCCCTTGGGTCCAGGCAGCAGTTCGCGCAGGGAATAGGCAGCGCCGCCGGAACGGCGCCACCACAGCACCGCCAAACCAACCACCACGCCGTTCCCCAGGCCCGAAATCAAGGAGTTTTTGACGGAGGAGGAATTGACATATTGCATCAATCCAAACATGGCCATGAGCAGTCCCGCCCAAACCATCGGATGGGAGCGAATGGACTGACGAATTCGCCGGGGAAAGCCCAGGAAAACTTCATTGGAATTGGTCAGCAGCATCTCCGTAAAGAGCAAGGGAATAACAAACGCCAGCAGCGGATGGAGAAACAGGACCAAAATGATGGTTTCAAATAAAGCAATGCCCCCGGCGGCATACATCGGGCCTTCGGGCCGGAAAGAAACCCATATCACCTTGGTGATGTAAGCTTCGTACATGCCGTAAAGCATTCCCGCGGCATAGAGCGGCCAAAAGGTGGGCCGGCCCAAGCGAAAGACAAACCCCGCCAGAAACACGCTATGCAGCAGGTAGAGCGGCCAAACCACCAGCAATCCCCAGAGGGTGAAAAAGGGAAACATGGTCGAACCCGCCGGCACCTCGACACAGACCACTGATAGCATTCCTGCCAGCAGCCAGAAGGCGAGCTTTCGTTTGCTGGAAGGATTGGCCGTGGTCGGAGAAAGAATGTCGGGCATAACGTGTTCACTATACCGCCCTGGCTGGGGAACTCAAGCGCCCCGAAGGGTTCCTTCCGCATTTCGCTGCCTTGCTGCCTGAAAGGTACGAGAGTAAGCTGGAATGATGTTGGATTGGAGCAAATGCATGGCGGTCGAGCGAATGCCGGGAAAAGTAAGTGGAGCCTGGCTTTTTAGGGGCACACGCGTTCCGGTGTTGGCGCTGTTCGAGAATCTGGAAGCGGGCGCCACGGTGGATGATTTCCTGCAATGGTTTCAAGGTGTCACGCGGGAACAGGTCGAGGCGGTGCTGAAACAATTCTGGTCTTTCCGACGACAAGTTGGCCGGAAATCCAAAAGCATATCAAGTTGATTGCCGACGCCGTCCATGCGCTAAAGCCGTGCGATTTTATCGAACTGAAGTTCTAGGCTGAATGGAGATCGCCGACGGGTGGCCTTGGGATCGCTTTCTAACGTCGAATATTGGCAACGTCTCCCTCGCCCACCTCGCCCAATCTCCCCTTGACAATCTAGGTAATCTGGTTATTCTCCCTCGAACATCTATTGCAAAGGAAATTTAACTATGCCTGCCACCAAAGCTCAATTGCTCCAAGGAACCCTGGATTTGCTCATCTTACGCACCCTCGTCGCGGGGCCGATGCACGGGTACTCGATTGCTCAACGCATCCAGGAGCGCTCCCAGGACGTGCTCGTGGTCGAGGAAGGCTCGCTTTACCCGTGCCTCTATCGCATGGAAGAAAAGGGCTGGATTACGGCAGAATGGGGCAAGTCGGACAACAACCGCCGCGCCAAGTTTTATTCCCTGACCCGCTCCGGGCGCAAGCAACTGGAGGAGGAAACCGTCCTGTGGGAGCGCATTCACCGTGCCATTACGCTTGTCCTGCAAACCGCCTAGGCCGCCGCTCCTCTTGCCATGATCGCTTCTGTCAATCACGCAACAACCGGTTGTCGGGATCTAATCGGGCGTAATCAGTTGGACTTTTGGAAAGTAAGTTCGGTAGCGAGTCGGGTCCCGTGTCAGAAGCTTGAGCTTCTCCACTTCCGCCTGCGCGCCGATGTAAAAATCCGGAAGCGGTGTCATTCTGGCTCCGCCGCCACGGCGATAACGGAGGAAGGCCTTGGCCACAAGGGTCGCCGCCGTCCAGGGCAAAGGTCGGCGCTCATATTCCTCCGGCCGAAAGTGGGCCTCAAGTTCTTCCTGACTGTCGAAGGCCAGGGCAACTTCCGCGAAGATGATCGGGTTAATGATCACCACGCCGCGGTCAAATGCGTCGGCAAGCCGCCGCCTGGACCATTCACCCCAATGAGGATCTTCTTGCAGAACGTCCAGCAAAACGTTGCTGTCCGCCAAAGTCATGGTTTTTCGCCCCGAGTCAAAGCCATAATCTGGTCCGTTGTCCATGTGCGATTGCCGGCCCCCCGCAATCGTTCCACGATTCGTTTTCCGCGGCTTGTGCCCTGCTTCGGGAGAACCAGCTTGACGCCGTCAGCCAACCGCAGAAACTGCAGCTCGGTGTGCGGCTTCCATCCAAAAGCATCGCGCAATTGCTTCGGAACCGTGATCTGGCCCTTGACCGTTAGACGGCTTGTCTTCATGCGAGATAGTATTACTTTCCTGGTATTACTCGTCAAGGTATTACAATGAACCGCTTTAGAGCCTTCTTGAATCGCTTCCGCTCGCCGTGGCACCGGCGCAAGGTGAAGCTCGAGATTGACGAGGAGTTGCGTTTTCACCTGGAGCAACGCACGGCGGAGAATATCGCTTCGGGCATGACGCCGGGCGAGGCGGCGCGGGAAGCGCGCAAGCGTTTCGGCAATCTGCTGCGAATGAAACCCAGGCCAATTATTTCATGCCATTTGAAACATATGCCCGGTTCGCGGGTATTGAAGGTGAGACACGGCCTTCCGGCCGCGCGCTTTTTTGCTATCAATCAAACCAAATGCACCGAGTGTTTATGAAACTAATCGCACTATTCCTCCTGGTATCGTCCGCGGCGTTTGCCGCCACCGAGGAGAACATCAATAAAACCTTCCCCGTATCGCCCGGCGGCGTGCTTGTCGTGGACGTCGACTTTGGAACAATTGCGCTGAACACCAACGCGGTCGCTGCCGAGATTGCCGTGGACGTGTGGCGCAAAATCACGCGCAAGGACAAGGACGCTGAGGAGCAGTTCATTCGCGAAAACCCCATCCAGTTCCTGCATGAAGGAGGCAACCTGACCGTGCGATGCCGGGCCCGTGAGAAGATCCGCTGGTTCAGCGGTTGGCGAAATCGTAATGAAGCGAAATACACCATCCGCCTGCCGGCGCAGTTCAGCGCCAAACTCCGCACCTCTGGCGGCGGCATCGCCGTGAGCGACCTTACGGGCGAGGTGAAGGCCGATACCAGCGGCGGCGGACTGCATTTCACGCGCGTGCATGGGCCGTTGATCGGCGACACTTCCGGGGGCGGCATCAGCGTCATGGATTGCGGAGGGGCCATCAGGATTCATACCAGCGGCGGCGGCATTCAGGTCGTCGGCGGCAATGGCTCGCTTGAAGGGGGAACTTCGGGCGGACGCGTGACAGTCAAGAACTTCGGCGGGCCTGTATCCGTCAAGAGCAGCGGCGGCGGGATGACGATCGAAAAGATCGGCGGAAAGGTGAATGCTTCCACGTCCGGTGGCTCGATCAGTGCCGTGCTGCTTTCGCCCGTCCCCGGTGACGTTGCCCTTTCGACCTCGGGCGGCGGCGTGACGGTGATGGCGCCTGAAGACGCGGTGTTCAACATTGACGCCGAAACATCCGGCGGCGGGGTCACCTGCGATCTGCCGGCTACGGTGCAGGGCAAGATGAAGCACAACAAATTAAAAGGAGCGGTCAATGGCGGCGGGCCAGCGGTTGTGTTGCGCACCAGCGGCGGGGGAATTCAGATCAAGAGACTGTGAGGACAAGCGCTAGATCGTGAATTGATGAACCCGTTAGAAACATTCTGGCAACGGCTTGGCGCGCTGTGGCGGTGGCCTGCGGTAAAGCAGGAGATTGACGAGGAATTGCGTTCGCCCCGCGATCAGCGCAATGCGGAACGCGCCGCCGGCGTCCTAACGCTTGCGGTTTTTCATCCAGTAATCCCGGAAACTGCGCAGGCGGCCGAGGGATTCCCGATCCTTGGCGCGGTTCGCGGCAGCCTTGCTGGCGATGATATCGTCCGGATGGCAAACGGGAAACCCGTCCACCATGACGCGGTGGCGCCAAGCGTCCTCAAAGCGCTCGATCCCATCGGGCGCGAAGACCAGGTCCAGATCGAAGGGGCCGTTTTTCAACTGGATAAAAACCTTCCCGCGCTCGATCTCGCCAGCTTCCGTGTCGGTGAGCAAGAAGCCCAGCTCGCGCAGGCCCGCCACCAAAGCGCGCCCGTTGGCCGGTGTGCGGTCCGGAAAAATGTCCGCGTCCTGGGTCGTGTCAGGAAAGCCAAGGATGATCGCTCCCGATTTCCCGATGAAGAGATAGCGCACACCGTGTCGCGCGAAGGTATCGCGAACCTCCTCTGCCTGACGGTATTCAAACGCGCCCATAACCAAGCCAGTCGGGGAGGTTGTCCTTACACCACTGGCGGTACTCCTCCATGCTCTCGAACGAACGGTACGGCGCGTCATCCAGGACGGGTTTGTAGGTCCGAACGAAGGCGTAGCGGAACCGTTGCGCCAAAGGACGCCGTTCCGCTGCCTCGAACTCAGCCAGCCAGTCGGGCGGGATTGGGCTCAATGCGCTCATGGCTCAAAGCTACGGCGCGGATAATCTCCCGGCAAGGCTGCTTTCCGCGTCGCTTGGAGTTCGCGACTGAAGGAGATGGAGGCGAACAATGATCCACTTTGGGGCCTTTGAGGCGACTTGGAAAGACCTTCGGTTTGGCGCGCGAATACTCGAGCGGAACGGGGGCTTCACCGTTGTCGCGGTGCTGACGTTCGCCTTGGGGATCGGCGCCATCTCGGCGGTATTCAGCCTCATTCAGGGAGTGTTATTGACACCGCCGCCTTATCCTAAACCGGAGCAGGTGATGCTTATCCAAGCGCTGGACAGTCGGATGGATGTCCGGCCGCCGACAACGGAGCAATGGACTGGATGGCAGAAACAAAGCCAGACGTTCCATGACATGGCCGGTTACGATTGGTGTTTCGACAACTTGATTCTGCGGGACGGGAGTGAAGTTGTCTCCGGTCTTGAGGTCACCAGCGATTACTTCAAGGTGATTGGCGTCAAACCGCTGTTTGGACGAACATTCCTGAACTCGGACGCTGCCAAGAGTCCGGAATCGGCCACGTTCATCATCCTTGGGTACAACCTTTGGCAAGGGTCCTTTCACGGCAATCCGAATATTCTTGGACAGAAAATCCAAATGAGCCGTCACCCGCCGCTGACTGTCGTGGGCGTGATGCCGCCGGACGTGCGGTTTTTGCCGTCATTCGGAGAAGAATCCTGCCCAACCTACGACATCAATGCGCGGGTGGATTATTGGCTGCCCGTTGAGCCGGACTTGAGCGCGCCCAAGGCAGGTTCGGGCAATGGGCCTTGGAGCGTTGCGGGCAGACTGCGCGGCGGCGTGAGTCGCGCCCAGGCCCAGGCAGAGTTGGCCGCGATTTCCGCAAGACAAGCGCAGGCCAATGCCTATTACAAAGGACTCACCATCAAGGTGCAACCGTTGACCGAGTTTTTGAACCGCGATGGCCGCCGCTTGCTGCTGCCCTTGCTGGCGGCGGTCGCGCTGGTCTTCCTGATTGCCTGCGGGAATATCGCCGCCCTGTTGCTGGCTCGCGGACTGAGCCGTCAGCAGGAATATGCGGTGCGTTGCGCGTTAGGCGCCGGGCGCGTCCAGCTTTTTCGTCAGGTCCTGGCTGAAACGCTGCTCTTGGCGCTGCTCGGCGGCTCCTTTGGCCTGGGGCTGGCCGTCGCGATTGTCAGGGTGCTGAAGGCCATCGGTGGGTTCGCCATTCCGCGGCTGGACGCTGTGACAGTCGGCTGGCCCATGCTGGCGTTCTGTTTCGTGTCAGCCATCGTGGCCGCAGTTTTGGCGGGGTTTTTACCAGCGCTTCGCGCGGCACGACTGGACGTGGCGCAGGCAACCAGTAGCTTTGGTCCGACCAGCAGCGCGCCGCGGAAAGAGCGCTATCTGCTCAGCGGGATCACCACGCTGCAAACGGCCATGACCATGGCCCTTTTGGTCGGAGCCTGCCTCTTGATTCAAACCGTCGTCAATCTTGCCAACCTCCGTCCAGGTTACGAAACGGAAAACATTCTCACCATGTCCGTGATGAAAGAGTACAGGAGGGGAACCAACCATGATTTTCATCGACAGGCATTGGAACGAATTTCAGCGCTTCCCGACGTAAGGAGCGCCGCATTTATCTGGGGATTGCCTCTCACGGGCAACCAATGGACCGCCGGCGAGGTGACGATCGTGGGAAGACCACGGGGGTCGTCCCTCGCGGAGACGCCGCAGATTGGCGCGTGCTGTGTGACGGAACAATATTTCGATGCGATGGGAATGAAGGTTGTGGCGGGCCGGGGCTTTCACGCGAGCGATAGTGCCAAGGCGCTGGGAGAACCGCCCGCCGTTGTGATCATCAACCAGGCTATGGCCCGGAGCTTTTTTCCGGGTGAAAACCCGCTTGGGAAAAAGCTGTTCTTTCGGTGGACATCGCCCCGCCAGCCCAGCGTCATCGTTGGAATTGTGGCCGATTCGCGCGATGCCTCTCTCACCCAGAAGCCCGAACCCGAAATCTATTTTTCGATGTGGCAGCTGGATGTGCTCACCAAGACGCTGGTGGTGCGAACCGCCACAGACCCTCGCGGTTTGATCGGGGCCGTGCGACACCAATTGCGGTCGATCGACCCGGCCGCCGCTATTGTTGACGTTAAGACCATGTCCCAAATCCGGGCCAACTCCGTTGCGGCGCAAACCTTTGCCATGCGCTTGCTCATCGGCTTTGCGTTTGTGGCAAGCGCCCTGGCGATGGTGGGAATCTATGGCGTGCTTTCGCTTTGGACCCATGGCCGCAAACGCGAGATCGCGATCCGTGTGGCCGTGGGCGCGCAACGGCGCAGCGTTCTTGGCTTGGTGTTGGCGGATGGATTGAAGCTCATTGCCGTCGGATTGCTCGCCGGCGTTGGCCTTGCCTTGGCTCTGGCGCGAGTGCTGGGAACCCTTCTCTTTGGCGTTGGTCCAACGGACCTGGCGACCTTCGTTTTGGTTGCGGCGGTCTTCACCGCGGTGGCTCTGCTTGCCTGTTACTTTCCCGCGCGCCGCGCGACAAGAACAGATCCAATGACGGTGCTAAGATCTGACTAATATCTGATGAATTCCATTCGCACCATCTGGCTGAAACTTCGTTCGCTCGGACAACGACGGGCAGTGAAGCAAGAGATTGATGAGGAATTGCGCTTCCACCTTGAGCAGCGCACGGCGGAGAATATCGCCGCCGGCATGACGCCAGACGAAGCGGCGCGGGAAGCGCGCAAGCGATTTGGCAATCTGCAAAGCGTCCGTGAAGAATGCCGGGAGGTTCGCGGCGCGACCTTTGGAGAGACGACGCTGCAGGACGTTCGTTTCGGTTTAAGGAAGCTGGCGAAGAGTCCTGGGTTTACCTCGGTCGCGGTGCTCACGCTGGCCCTGGGGATTGGGGCCAACACGGCGATTTTCAGTGTCATCAATAATGTTTTGCTGCGTCCGTTGTCTTATCATGATCCGGACAGGCTGGTGACGGTAAGTGAAAGCAATCCCAAGCTGGGGTATCCGCAGATTATCGTTACACCCGGAATGTTGCGTCTGTGGCGGGAGCAGAATGCGTCGTTTGAGGAGCTGGGCGGCGAAATCTATGAGTCCTTGAACATGACCGGCATCGAAAAGCCCGAGCATGTGCATGCGGCGGGCACCACGCCTAACTTCTTCGCGGTATTCGGAGTGCCGCCCCTCTTGGGCCGGACCTTTGTCGCCACGGATAAGCCGCCGGGAGGAAATCGGGTGGTCGTGCTGAGTTACGGACTTTGGCAACGCAGTTTTGGAGGCAACCGGGATGTCATTGGCAAGGCGATTACGTTGAGCGGAATGACTTACACGGTGGTGGGAGTGATGCCGAAAGAATTCAGGATATTCAATCCTCCCGCCATTTTCGGACTTCCCACCGGCAACGTGCAACCTCAACTTTGGATGCCCTATCCTGGTTCCATGGACGAGACGGGGGCCCATTTCTTTTTGTGCTTTGGCCGGCTGAAGGCGGGCGTTGCGCCGGCCCGCGCGCAAGCGGAACTGACCGCTCTCGCCTGGCGTTTAAGAACGGACTCTCCCGCGCAAAAGGACTGGGGCGCGAGCGTCCAGCCGCTCAAGGAACAAATTGTCGGCGGAGCGCGCCCAGCCTTGCGATTGCTTCTGGCGGCGGTTGGCTTTGTGTTGTTGATTGCCTGCGCGAATGTGGCGAACCTATCTCTGGCGCGCTCCGCGGCGCGCGGAAACGAGTTCGCGGTCCGGGCCGCTCTCGGCGCCGGCCGTTGGCGTCTCATTCGGCAATTGCTGGTGGAGAGCGCGATTTTAGCTGTGCTGGGCGGGGCGCTCGGGGTTTTGCTGGCTCGCGCCAGCCTGGCCGGATTGGTGGCCCTTCAGCCCGCGAATCTTCCGCGGCTGGATGAGATTCAACTTGACAAGATGGTGTTGTTTTTCACCCTGGCGATCTCTGTCGTGACGGCCTTGCTCTTTGGGCTCGTTCCCGCGCTGCAAGCCTCCCAGCCCGACTTCAACGCCTCGCTCAAGGACAACGGGCGGAGTTCCAGCGAAGGGGGCCGGCGGAAGGCCGCGCGCGGAGCCCTGGTCGTGGCCGAAGTGGCGCTGGCGATGATTCTGATGGCCGGGGCGGGATTGATGATCAACAGTTTCGCGCGCTTGATTCGTGTTGCTCCGGGATTTGCCCCGGAGCAATTGACGACCTTCGATTTCTCTCCGGCCGTGGGGGACTACGCCGACCCTTCAAAACGAGGGGTGCTGTTGCAGAGGCTTCGGGACGGCGTCCAGGCCCTGCCCGGGGTGGAATCCGTGGCAACAGTGTATGGCCTTCCCTTCGGCACCATGCTCAACTCTCTCTGCGGATCCTGGATCGAAGGACGCTCGACAACGGACATACGGGAACGAGCCACCGCCGCCTGGCGAGTGGTCAGCCCTGGTTACTTCAAAACCATGGATGTGCCGGTGGCGGCAGGGCGCGGGTTTTCCCGGGAAACGGATACCGCGGATTCACCGCCGGTGGTGACGATCAACCAGGCCTTCGCCCGCAAATACTTTGCCGGCGAGAATCCTGTGGGGAAAAGAATCCAGGTCTTCACGGTCAGCTCCAATTGGAACGAGATTGTGGGGGTGGTCGAGAACGTGAAACTGACCGGACTCAATGCGCCGACGGGTCCCGAGATTTACCAACCGGACTCGCAACATCCGCCCCCCATGTTCTCCCTCGCGGTTCGTTCCGCCCTGCCTGCCGCGGAATTGGAGAAACTCGTGCGGGCTGAAGTCTCCGCCCTGGACAAGGACCTGGTGCCTTTCAACGTCAGAACCATGGCGCGCGCGATCAGTGGTTCGGTGGCGCCGCAACGGTTCACCACCCTTTTGATCGGCCTCTTTGCGGCGCTGGCCTTAACGCTCACGGTGGTCGGCATCTATGGGGTGGTTTCCTATTCCGTCACCCAGCAAACCCGTGACTTCGGCATTCGCCTCGCCTTGGGAGCGTCACGCTGGTCGGTCCTGAGCCTGGTGCTCCGGCAGGGAATGGTCCTGGCGGCGATGGGTATCGGTATTGGTTTAGCCGGAAGCTTTGCCCTGACGAGCCTGATGGCCGCCCAGCTTTACGAAATCAAGGCCGACGATCCGGTGAACTTTGCCGTGGCGACGTTGTTGCTCGCGCTAGTTAGTTTGACAGCCTGCTATCTCCCCGCGCGCCGGGCGGCCAACGTGGACCCGATGGTGGCGCTCCGCTACGAATGAAAAACCGATGAAGTTTCTCGCGACAATTTGGGACCGTGCCCTCTGGCAGAGGATGGTCTGTCTCTTCTTTCGCAGGCAAAAAGATTTGGAACAGAAGGAAACGAAGGCAACAAAGAGAGAAAGAGGGTCGGAAAAACCTTCGCCGAGATGCGCTGGTTTTTCTTTCAGTGGAACAAGTGGCACGAATCAAAAATTGAACCGGAGGAAAAAGAGGAACGTCTTTCCTCTCTCGGTCATCTCTGTTTGCTCCTGTAAGCCTTTCCGTCCGTGTCACACTTGCCAGCCGTGGTCCTGGTTTCACTGGAATTGGCTTCTGAACCGGACAAAAAAAAACCAAACTCCGGTGGGGCGGAGCTGCTGCTCCGCCCAAATATCTCCTTCAGCGGCGGATTTCATCCTCTCCTGCAGCTATAAGAAAAGAATGGGCGGCGCGGCAGCACTGCCCCACCGATTTTCGTCACCCTCAACCAATGGAAAATGAACATGAATGCTCTCCAAACCATCCTCCACCGGCTCCGCTCCCTCGGAAAACAAAGCGCGATGAAGCGCGCGATTGACGAGGAATTGCGCTTCCACCTTGGGCGCCGAACGGCGGAGAATATCGCCGCCGGAATGCCTCCCGAAGACGCGGCACAGGAAGCGCGCAAACGGTTCGGCAACTGGCAAAGCGTCCGCGAGCAATGCCGTGAGGCGAACGGCGCGAATTTCGCCGAGACGATCATACAGGATATTCGCTTCGGACTCCGCATGCTGCGGAAGCATCCAGGGTTTACCATCCTGGCGGTGCTTTCGCTGGCCATTGGCGTGGGCGTCAATACGACGATTTTCAGCGCGCTGGATGCGGCGTTCCTGCGGCCGCTGCCGATCACGAACTCCAGCGATCTGGTCCGCTTCGAATCGCCGCTCTTCACCTTCGCGGAATTCCGGGAGATGCGGGCGAACATGCAGTCGCTTTCAAACCTCGTGGCGGTGGCGCATCACGGGTCCATGCTGCGCGGCAACGACGGCATGACGATGCTCCTGGCAGATTATGTGTCGCCAAATTATTTCCCGGCCCTTGGTATCCAACCGGCGGCGGGGAGCTTGTTCTCCGAGCGGGACAGCCGGATCAGTGAAGGATCGACGGTAGTCATTAGCTATGGACTCTGGCAACGCCAGTTCGGTGGGGACCCGAAAATCGTGGGCCAGACTATTCCTTTGGCGCCTCGGCCCGTCACCGTATTGGGCGTGGCCCCGAAAGGCTTTGGCGGACTCGATTTGTTTCCCTCCCGTGACCTCTGGTTCCCGACCGTCGCGTCCAGCGGCGGAATCAGGCCGGAATTTCGGGATTTTGAGTTTTTCGGCCGATTGCGCCCGGGATGTTCCGTGGCGCAAGTCCATGATGAAGCTGAGGCGGAGGCGACGCAATTGGGCGGGGACCTGGCGAGAGGCGAGCCGGGCAAGCGCGTGCTCGTGTTGTCAGAGAAACGGCACGAGGGGGACCATGGGGGAAGGCTGGTGTATCTGGTGATGCCTATTGTGGGCTTGGTGTTGCTGGTGGCGTGCGCCAATGTTTCCAGCTTCCTCCTGGCGCGCTATGAAGACCGCCGGCGCGAATTAGCCGTGCGCATGGCCTTAGGAGGAGGACGGCGGCGCCTGCTCCGGCAGTTGCTGATCGAGGGCTTGCTCCTGTCCGTCCTCGGTTCGCTGGCAGGATTGCTCGTGACCTTCTGGGCGGTGCAGCTCGTGCCCGCGCTGCTGCCGGCGCCAGTGGCTGCTTTTGCCCCCGAGTTGCGCGTCGATCGCCGCGTTTTCGGGTTGGCGATGGCTTTGGCATGTCTGTCAACATTAATGTTCGCTTTGTTGCCGGCCTGGCGCGCCACGCGGGTTGATTTGGGGCCCTTGCTCAAAGGTGAATTTGCTTTGGCCTCGAGCCCCGTCCGCTGGTGGAGCGGACGCTACGCCCTTGTCGTGGTGCAACTGGCCGTCTCGCTGATTTTCCTGGCGACCACCACGTTGCTGGTGCGCGGGTTCTTTCGCGGGATGGGAAGCGACTTTGGGTTCGATCCAAAAAATGTTTTGGTGGTGATGTTCAGTGGAAGCTCAAACGCGCAGAGTTATTACGACCGATTGCAGGAGCGCATGCGGGGCCTGCCGGGAGTGCGGGCGGTGAGCCTGGCCACGCGGGTCCCCTTTGCCCTCTCGGGCGGAGGAATGGCGATCAAGGTGCAGCCACCCCTACCCAACGCTGAGGTCGCCGACATTTCTTGCGGCAGTATTGAACCAAGCTACTTCGACACTATGGGCATCCGGTTGCAGCGAGGGCGGGATTTTGACTCGCGCGACAACGGCACTGGCCTGCCCGTGGTCATCGCAAGCGAGGCCGCGGCCAAGCGCTTTTGGCCAAACGAAGACCCGGTGGGGAAATACGTTCAAGCCGGGTTCGAGAAATTGGTCCCACGCCAGGTCGTCGGGGTCGCCCGTGATGCCAGCAATTTCCAAATCGGAGAATCGCCGCAGCCGTTCTTTTACCTGCCTCTTAACCAGGAACCGAGGGGAGACCTTCGTCTGCTGGTGCGCACGGACGGTCATCTTGCCGGCATGACTCGGGCGGTACGGCGCGCGTTGCAGGAGGTGGACAAGGAATCCGTGGTCGAGGATACCTCCACGCTGGAGGGAACGATCCACGTCGCGCTCATGCCCCAATGGATCGGCGCCTGTCTGGGGGGAGTGCTGGGCTTGCTCGCCTTTTTGTTGGGGGTCTGCGGCCTTTACGGAGTTGTCGCTTATGCGGTATCGCGAAGGACGCGCGAACTGGGCATCCGCATGGCCCTTGGGGCGGGGCGCAGGGACGTCTTGTGGATGGTGCTGCGCCAAGGTTTGACGCTCGCGCTGGTGGGCGTGGCTGTGGGTTTGCCGGTGGCAATCGCGGCCGGCTTTTTGATGCGGGGACTGCTTTTTGGCATCGGCCCGGAGGATTTCGTGTCGATGGCGGGTTCCTCCGCGCTCGTCGCGGCTGTGGCTCTGCTCGCCAGCTATCTTCCCGCGAGGCGGGCGGCGAAGATCAATCCCATGGAGGCCCTCAGGTACGAGTAAGCCATGAAATTCCTTCGCGCCATCTGGAGATCGCTGCTCGCTATGGCCCAAAGGCGGTCTGTAAAGAAAGAAATCCACGAGGAATTGCTCTTCCACATTGAGCAGCGCACGGCGGAAAACATCGCTGCCGTGTTCGCTGGGGTAAGCCTGCTCCTTTGCGCCATCGGCATTTATGGTGTGCTGGCCTATTCCGTCCTGCGGCGGGTGCGGGAAATAGGCATTCGCATGGCTTTGGGCGCGCAACGCGGGGACGTCTTGACGATGGTCATGTTTGAACGAGGGCGGCTGGTTCTCATCGGCGTCGGCCTCGGCCTGATGGCGGCATTCTGGCTGACGCGCCTTTTGCAAAGCCAACTCTTTGAGGTCAGCCCGACTGATCCGCTCGTGATGACTGTGGTCGTGCTGGTTCTTTTGGCCGTGGCCCTGCTGGCCTGTTACCTCCCGGCCCGCCGGGCCACGAAAATCGATCCCATGACCGCGTTGCGCTACGAATGATTTTTCAAATTCTATGCAAAACACCATGCCGCTCATTCAATTGACCGACATTCAAAAGGTTTTCCTCACCGATGAAGTGGAGACCCATGAGTTTGGACGTTTTTTGGCCGATCCAAAGGCAGGAGCAAACAGAGGGAATGGAGGAGGAATTGAAAAGGCCGAAATTGGGGCTGAGCGGCAGCTCAGCCCCACCCTCTTTTTCCTCTGTTCCCTCCAATGTCCAAACGCCAGGCCTTCGCGTGTCGCCGACGGCATCTGGGTTGAGAGAAGGTCATTCGTTGAATTGGGGAACCAGTCGGAGGGGAACCGACTGGAAGCGACCGGGACGGTCGCCATCCCCGGTCCCAACCGCATCGTTCCGGTTTATTGAGTATTTGACTTGATCCGCGACGCGACCGACTGTCCAAGGGCGTCGGCATCTTTGATCGGGGCCCGTTCCTGAGCGCGGCGCGCTTTTTCGACCAGGAAGGAAACGGCTTTCAATTCCATCTCGTTTCCCTCAATCCGCGCAAAAGCGGCCAACGGGCTTTGGCAACCGCCGCCCATCGCCCGAAGAAAGGCGCGTTCCGCAGTCACGCATTGGAAAGTTCCCTCGTCGTTCAGCTCGCGGCAAACCAGCGCGATCCGTTCATCGTCCTCTCGAATTTCCAGGCCAATGGCCGCCTGGCCGACGCAGGGCAGCATCTCATCGATGTCCAGAAACGTGGCCAGAATTCCGGCAGGGACGTTCTCGCCCGTCAACCGTCCCTCCGCGGTGATACGAAAACCCAGGCGGGCCATTCCGGCCGCGGCGAGGATCGTGCCATTCAGTTCCGGTTGCTCTGCCAACTTGCGCAAACGAGTGCCGACGTTGCCGCGAATATCAACCACTTTCAAGTCCGGCCGCGCGGCCAGCAATTGCGCTTTCCGCCGCGTGCTGGCGGTCGCCACCAGGAATCCCGGCGGCAAACTGGCCATTGTTAGGCGCGGGCTCAGTGGTTCCTTGTAAATAAGAACATCGCGGGCATCCTCGCGCTTGCCGGCCACCGCACCGAGCCTTAGTCCGGGCGGCAATTCGGTGGGAAGGTCTTTCAGACTGTGAACGGCCAGGTCGGCTCGTTGCTTGGAGAGGGCCACTTCCAACTCTTTGGTGAACAAGCCGCGCGTCAAGGTGGCGTCGATGCGCGAGAGCGATGCGGTCTGCAATTTGTCGCCGCTGGTCTTAATGATCTTCAGCTCAAAGGCCAGGCTGGGGAACTTGGCGCGGCATTGTGCCAGCACGGCGTTGGCCTGGGCCAAAGCCAATGGGCTGCCCCGCGTGGCGATCAATATCGGCTTCTGCCTCACGCGACGACAACGAATGGCCAAGAGTTTTTCAAGACGCCCTCATCATAACGCAAACCGCCTCGGTGACAATGGCCAATCCTGGCATGGGTACGATCAAAGTGTGGGTTGCATTCGCCGATTTTTCGGCGTCCGCCGCTTTTACCCCCAATCCTGGCTGACCGCGCGGCAGGGCCGCCTCGCCGAGGCGACCGCAGACGGCTCGGCGAGCCGTCCCTACCTTGAGGTGGTGACTGTGCGGAGTTTGATCCAATCCGGATCGGTGGGCAGGACGGTTCCAGGTTCCACCTCGATAAACGCCATGGCTTCGGTTTCGGCAACCTGATTGGTTGGATTGCGCAGATGATAGGCTTCGGCGTGCCCATCGGCGAAATTCAGACAATAGCTGTTGCGATGGCGCGTTGCCGGGAAGCGCTCAAATGGCTCGCTGTTGTTCATGGTGACGAGAAACCAGCCATCGCTCAGAGTCATGGCGTGTTCATCAATAAGAATCCACACGCCCGCCGGACCAGGAACGGCAAAATCGGTTTCTTTCAGGAAAGCCCGGCAACCTGTTTGCTGTTCCAGCATCTCCATCTCGGAGCTTCCCGCCCAGGAGTTCATGGAGTAACTGCGCAGCCGCGGCCAGCCTTTAGCCTCCGTAAGATCCGCCGGACAGTGGTAGGCGGTGGCCTGGGAAAGATAAGGAAAAAGCCTTCCGTTTCGCACGTAGGACAGATTCGTGGAATCGGCCACCATTTTCATGTTTCCGTAAACCCAGCCATTGGTCGCCTCATTCTCATTAAACAGCGTGGCAAAGGGCGAGGCAAACGCCGCATTCTGCACTAGTTTGCCGCCGTTGTCCGCGGCATACATTTGGCAAGCCATTTCCGATTGCTTCAAGTTGTTCAAACAGCTTGCCTGCTTGCCGCTGGCCTTGGCATTGGACAGGGTAGGCAGCAACAAAGCGGCCAGCACCCCGATAATCGCAATCACCACTAGGAGTTCAATCAACGTCATGGCGTGCTGAAGGAGGCGTCCGTTCCGGCGCTGACGTAACAAAACGGTATTCAACCCTGCAACTATGCCTGCCCAAAGGTGGCAGAGGAAGTGTGCGTTTGCGCGCACACCAGCGCTTTTGGTTGCGTTCGAGCCTTCGGCGCAGATAATTATGGGTGTGAACCAAGGCACGATGCTGACCAAACGCGTTGCGCTTCTTAGTCTTTTTCTGGCTGGTACGGTTTTGGGTCAACCTGACCTCGCGCCGCGGTGGCGGACCTACACAACCGCGGATGGACTTTCCCAGCCGGCCTTGCGCTTTGTCACGATCGCTGAAGACGGGTCTATTCTGGCGGTGGCGGACGGCCCGGAGTTCTGTCGCATGGACGGATACGAGGTCAAGTCGTGGCCTGTCCCGCCGGAAACAGGCCGGGTTTATCAGAGCCCGGCCGGGCAACTTTGGACGATTTCGCCCCAGGGATTGTGGGCGATGAGTGGGAGCAACACATGGGCTCTGTATTCAGTTCCAGATATTGCCGGGGCTGTTGCCCTCTGCCCGGTGCGACAAAATGCCGTGCTTTGCCTGCTGCCGGATCGGTTGATCGTTTTCAGTTCCGACCCTCCCGGCGCGCGGACCGAGTCCCTGCACAACGTCCGCCAAACCAAATTGAATCGTTTTCTTGGCATGACGCTGGGAGCGGAGGATGAATTATGGATCACGGGTGAAAACGGAGTGGCGCGGGTAAGCGGCCCGACTCGCGCGATCACTGCCGCGAGCGAATGGCAGGAGTTTACCCCGCCCGCGAGCCTGCGCCTGGAGCATTTCGAGAAACCTGAACCCGATGCCCACGGCGTGACGATGGTGGCGATCTCCTCCGCCAATGGAGAAAGAATTGCGGCCCACTTTGACGGCGAGCAATGGGAGACCCTGGCGGCGGAAGGGACGAGAATTCTCTTTGCCTGGCGCGGACCGCGGAACGATTATTGGGCGGCGTCCTCCAATGCATTGATTCAGTTTCACGGCAACGATATCAGCGTCAATCAGAACTCGCCTTCACTCGAATATCGCGACGTGGCGGTGGATTGGCGGGGGACATTCTGGCTGGCCACTTCGGCAGGATTGATCCGCTTCACTCCGTCACTGTGGGAAACCACTCCGCCCCCGCCGCAAACTCTCGTGGCGCCACCTGCTCCCGCCGCGAAGTACTTTCCGCCGCCAGGTTTGGCTGCCAACGTGCAAGTGGCCTGTTCATTGATGACCCATACGGGGGACATCTGGCTGGGGGGTGGCTTTGGGACCGCTTGGCGGCATGACCGCTGGACGATCTTCCCGGCGTCGTCCGCCGACGCGCCCAAAAATGTATCCCACTTTGTTGAGCTGGGTAATGGCCAGGTCTGGTGCGCGTCGGGGGATAAGATATGGTCCTTCGACGGCAAGAGTTGGTCCGCTGTGCGTGGCGGATTCAATCGCATCACTTGCCTGCTCTGTGCGCGGGATGGGAGCGTCTGGGTGGCGTCGGCAGATGGAGTGAGCCGGTTTGCGCAAGGCAATTGGGTCCAAAACGGAATGGAGGAGGGCTTGAATACCAATGCCATGGAGATGCTTTTCGAGGATTCACAAGGTGTTCTTTGGGCTGGAGCGCGCCAGTGCTGGCAAACCTACCATCCCGAAGCTGATTCCGATCCGCCACGAACCTTGATTGAATCCACGGCGGGAACAAAACAGAACATCCCGGAAGACGAAGCGATCACTTTGAGCTTCCGCGGGGCGGATAAATGGCGGATTACGCCGCCGCAACGCCTGCTCTATTCGCACCGGTTGGACGAGGGAGAATGGTCCGCGTTTGATTCCGAAACCAATGTCACGCTGGGCGATTTGCCCTCTGGAAAACATTATTTTAAAGTCCGCGCCATGGACCGCGCGGGCAATGTCGAGGCTGAACCGGCGCATTGGGAGTTTGCGGTCGTGCCGCCCTGGTATGAGGAAAGCCGCCTGGTCTTGATCGCGGCCCTGGGCGCGGGAACCGCTATTTTTTTCGCGGGATTGGCATATAAACGCCATCGTCAACTGCAGCTTAGTTACGCTCAAGTGGAGCAACAGGTGGCGGAGCGCACGCGTGAATTGGAGATGGCCAGCCGAGAATTGCTCCAAAGCCAGAAAATGCGGGCGCTGGGAACGCTGGCGGCCGGCATCGCCCATGATTTCAACAATATTCTTTCCATCATCAAAGGCTCCGCCCAGCTTATTGAAGACAATCCCGGCAACACGGAAAAAATCCGCACCCGGACCAACCGCATCAAGACGATGGTCGATCAAGGCTCGGCCGTGGTGCAGGCCATGCTGGGCTTCAGCCGGAGCGGCGACGACATTTTGGAACCTTCCGAGCTGAATCCAATGGTGGAGAATACCATCAGACTCCTGGGCGACCGGTTCTTGCGCGAGGTCGAAATTCGGTTTGACGCGGCGCCCGATTTGCCGCGGGCGCGCGTCTCGCAAAGCCTGGTGCAACAGATTCTCCTGAACTTCATTTTTAACGCGGCGGAATCGATGGAAGGACGCAAAAGAATTGTTATCACCACGGCGCCGGCCGCGCCCTGGCCGGCGGGAATGGCGCTTCCGCCAGGTCCCGCGGAGGGTTACATCGCCGTTTCCGTGCGCGATTCCGGCTGCGGTATCGCGCCGGAAAACTTGCACCGGGTGTTTGAGCCCTTTTTTACAACCAAGGCGCTTTCCACGCGCCGGGGGACTGGGCTGGGTCTCTCCATCGCCTACGAACTCGCAAAGAAAATGGGAGCCGGGCTGGCCGTCGAATCGGCGCCAGGAAAGCGCAGCCTCTTCAGCCTCATTCTTCCCGTGGCGGCGGCGGACAAAGCCATGCCGGTGGAGGCATCATGAAAAAGTCAATGATACTGATTATCGAGGACGACGATCTGCAATATGAGATTTATGAGGAGGCGCTGGCCGAGTATCCATTGACTCGCGCCACCACCGGGAGCGGCGCGCTCGCGCAAATCGCGCGGCAGCGGCCGGATTTGCTCATCCTCGATCATGTCCTGGGAGAAGGCGAGCTGGGCCTGGATTTTTTGCCGGAGCTGAAGGATCTGCTGCCCTTCGTGCCCATTGTCATTGTGTCCGGCGCTTTGGAGGTCCACCAGCAAATGAAAGCCCTGCAAGGCCCGCGCCGCGCTCATTATTGCCTGCCCAAACCGGTGGATATTCACGAGTTGAAGCGCACCGTGGAAATCGCTCTCGCGGAATGTGGCGAACGTGAAGTCGCGCGGCAATTCTCCGCGTTGGAACGATCCCATCGTGTGGACGCGTTGGAATTGTTCAGCCGTTCCACCGACCGATTAGCACGCCAGAATCGCCTTCGCGAACTGGTCGCCGCGGCGGGGCAGCGCCCCAACATTTCCGCGCTGGCCCGCCAGTTTGGGGTTGCGCGGCGCACGATCATCCGGGACTTGCAGGAGTTGATTCGCCGCGGCCAATTGCAGCCCGAAGTGTATCCTGATTGGGAAAGCCCTTCGGAGGCGGAGTAAGTCACCCACGCAGATGGATCAGGGAACTCGGGCGTCTCGCCCGCCGCCTTCGGCGGGACGCCGAAGACCCGGAGTTTGGACATTTTCGCAAGCAAGAAGATTTGGACAGAAAACGTGCGCACCTCATCTGTTATGCAGCGGTGGAGTAGGCGCGACGTCTCTGTAGCGCATCGTCACCTCTGAAACCCAAAGCCTCGCCCGTGGTGGTGTTTGACGAACTGCACAAATACGCAAAATGGAAGAAATTCTTAAAGGGCTTTTTTGACACCTATGAGACGCGCGTGAAAATAGCCGTGACGGGCAGTTCCCGTCTGGACCTTTATCGACGGGGCAGCGACAGCCTGATGGGGCGCTATTTCCTGTATCGGATGCACCCCTGGTCCGTCGCCGAGGCGGTCGCCACGACCATTCCCGATAGCGCGATACGACAGCCGCAGCCGATTAGCGACGCGGATTGGAGCGCATTGACGGAGCATGGCGGATTCCTTGAGCCGTTCCTCACGCGTGATTCCCGTTTCACAACCAAATGGAGATCGCGGCGTAATGACCAGCTTTCCAAGGAGGACCTTAGGGAGATAACAAGAATCGAGGAACTCGGCACCCTGGAAGTGTTGATGCGGCTTTTGGCGGAGAATTCCTCACAGCAATTGATTTACAGCAATTACGCGAATCAACTTTCCGTCACGGCACAGACCGTGAAGCGCTGGGTGAACTTGCTGAATCGGCTGCACTATGGATTTTCTCTTGCGCCTTGGTTCAACAGTATTGCGCGTGCGCTGCGGAAGGAGCCAAAATGGTTCCTGCGCGATTGGTCGGGAATCGCCGATGAGGGGGCGCGGGCGGAGACATTTGTGGCCTGCCATCTTTTGAAAGCGGTGGAGGGCTGGTCGGACCTTGGGCTAGGAGAATTTGAACTGCGCTACATACGGACAACCGCGAAAGGAGAAGTGGATTTTGTGATTGTCCGCAATAGGAAGCCGTGGATTCTCGTGGAAGTGAAAAAGGATTATAAAAGCCTGTCGCCGCAGCTTTACGAATTCCAAAAAACCATAAAAACCGAATTCGCGTTTCAAGTGGCGATGGATTTGCCCTTTGTTCAAGTGGATTGCTTCTCGACCCAAACGCCTGTGATTGTTCCGGCGCGGACCTTCCTGAGTCAATTGTTATAGGCAGGGTCAGCGTAGGAAACCCCCATCGTGGTGAATCGCTCGGAAGCAACTCGGAAGTCGATCGCTTCCGAGTTCGATTTAGAAATCGTTCAACAAACGCTGATTGCGGACGGTAAGGAGCCGCGCAAAAATAACTGTCACAGTTAATGCGATATTGTGTAGTTCCACTCGCCATGAAATGCGTTCGGGGTCAGGCGCACAGCTTGCATAGCTTCCTTCGAGACTTTGATACCCGAGTCA
>JBKQWF010000197.1:0-4120 GCA_052139695.1 Limisphaerales bacterium | reverse complement strand
GTAATCTTCGCGGCTCAAACCTTGAGTGTAATACTGTTTGGCTTGACCGGCACTGACGCTGGCAACAACCCGCAACATAACAACGCCAATATAAACCGTGCTATGAACCAGCGCAAAAAATGGTAATGGTTTACAGCGACCAAGCCATAAACCCAGTGCAACACCGTTTTGCTCAACCGCAATAAGACCGCAACCCCGAACCCAAAACATGACCAATGCAGCGTGAGCATGGCAACCATAAGCCATGTAACGTATCCGTCTGAGCAGCCACGTCCGGTTTCGGCGGGTGGGACCGATTATTCCTGCTTTTCATCCGTCGAAAGGAGCTGTAGTTTTGAACGCGCAATGCTCAATCAGACGTGCTATCGCCCCAAGATCTCGAAGAAGTGCGTATTGCGCGCGCGCTGGAAAAACCCGCCGATTTGCGTTCGGCATTTCTGGACGCCAAGTGGGCCGGAAATTAGCCTTGTGCGAGCGCATGGAAGCCTTGCTCGCCGGTCCGCGACTTGCAAAACTATGAAGCAGGACGAAGATGAGCAAAATCACAATAAAGGCCCATGCTGGTCGTGTGTCAGAAATCAAATGGGAAATCCCAGTTAAAAGGCAATGGCAACGAACTCGAAAAGCTCCTTGGGCGCAGCGCTCTTTTTGCTTCTAGCTCGGTTCGCTGAGGCGGCGCAGCCAACCGCAGATTTGGCGGCGAAAATTGACTCGCTTTTCAGCATTGTCGTACAAAGCAATTGGCCCGGCGGCGAAGTGTTGGTGGCAAGGGATGGCCGAATTATTTTTGAAAAAGGATACGGCTACGCGCAGGTGGAATCGCACACTCCATTCACAGATGACACGCGGTTTCGGATTGGGTCGATCACGAAACAATTCACCTCGGCCGCCATTTTCAAACTGGCCGAAGACGGCAAACTCAGCATTGACGACCATCTTTCGAAGTTTATTCCTGATTGGCCGCGTGGTGATGAGGTGACATTGCGACATCTGCTGACGCACACCTCGGGAATTCACAATTACACGGACGAACCGGGATTTTACGAGCATGTGACCGAGGCGATTTCGACGGAGGCGCTTATCGCTTCATTTAAGAACGATCCTTACGATTTCAATCCGGGTGAGAAGTATTCGTATTGCAACTCCGGCTACGTGTTGCTGGGACACATTGTCGAAGAAGTTTCTGGTGAGTCTTACAGCGGGTATTTGCAGAAAACATTCTTCGATCCGCTGGGGATGAAAAAAACCGGCGTTTATCGCGCGGGAATGCCGCCGCTAAGCGAGGCTTTTGGATATTCCTACACAAACGACATGATGGTTCGCGCGGTGAATTGGGACATGTCCAAGGTGTCAACGGCCGGGGAGCTTTACTCCACGGCGCATGATTTATTTCTTTGGAACGAGGCGATTTTCAACCATCGCGTTTTGTCGGAGGCCAGCCTGAAGACGGCTTTCTCCATTGGGGTTTTGAAACTGGACGATCCGACTCATCCCGAGGAGGTCGGCTATGCCTGCGGATGGACTCGAGACCGGCTGAATGGGGCGCGGGAAATCAGCCACGGCGGCGAACTCTGGGGCTTCGGTTCTTATCTGCTTCGCCTGCCGGATTACAACCTGACGGTGGTGGTTTTGCTCAATTGCGCTCCGCATCCGCCGGATATTCAGCAGTGGGTTTTGGCCCGGGAAATTGCGCGCCGGGTTCTGGGTTCGGAACTGCCCAATGACGGAACACAAAAGGTCGTCGAGATCACGCCCGCTGACGCCGCTCTGGCAGTTGGCAGATACGAACTGGGCGGAGGCGCAATCATGACTGTAACCACTGAAACCAATCACATTTTTGCTGAGATTACGGGACGTCCGCGCTTCGAGATGTTCCCCAAATCAGATCGCAACTTTTTCGTCCCAGGCGGAAATGCGGAGGCGACCTTCGTAAGGAATGCAACCAATGAGGTCGTAAAGGTCATCTTGAAGCAAAGCGGAGATCGCATCGATGCTCAGCGGGTGGCAAATTGACACTATGAAATCCGGCCCAACCCACAGCATTCGTAATTTAACCCAAAGCCTTTTCGCGTTCTTTCTCGCCACGGCAGGTGTCGCGCAGTCATTACCCACCGCCGACGCGATCGACGCCAAAGCGCATCAGATCATGACCAACACTCATGCCAACGGCTTGGCCCTGGCGGTGATCGATCACGGCAAAGTAAGGTATGTCCAAGCCTATGGTATTCGCAACGCCAAGGGCGACCCACTCACCACCAACACCGTTATGTACGGAGCATCGTTGACCAAGACGGTCTTTGCCTACGCCGTGATGCAGTTGGTTGACCAAGGAAAGCTCAACCTTGATACGCCCCTGAAAGACGATCTGGACAATCCGCTGCCAACCTATGGCCCGGACCCAAACTTCCCCGACAAGTACGGACCGTACAAGGACCTGGCGGACGATCCGCGCTGGGAGAGGATCACGCCGCGGATGTGTCTGACCCATTCGACCGGTTTGCACAACTTCTGGTTTGTCGAACCTGACCAGAAGCTCCATCTTCATTTCGACCCTGGCACACGCTACAGTTATTCAGGCGAAGGGTTGATCCTGTTGCAATTCGTCATCGAACATGGCCGCAGGACGCAGGGTTTAGGGCTGGATGTCGGAGATCTGACGAAAGGGATCTTCAACCGGCTGGGGATGACGCGCACCAGTCTTGTGTGGCGTGGGGATTTCGCCGATAATTTCGCCGATGGCTGGAACGATCAAGGCCACCCACAAAACAACGACCGCCGCAAAAAAGTGCGCGTGGCGGGTTCGATGGACACGACGATTTCCGACTTATCGAAATTCGCGTCCGCCTTGGCCCGCGGCGACGGCCTAAGCGCCGCCTCACGCGCCGAGATAACCAAGCCGCAACTGCATATTACTTGCGCCCACCAATTCCCACTTTTCCTTCCCGACCTCCCGCCTGATCAGCAGCGTGGCGATCTGTCTGCTGGACTCGGGGTCACTGTGTTCGATGGCCCGCAGGGGCACGGCTTCTATAAGGGCGGTCATGACGGACAGACCGCCAACACGATGGTATGCATCGAAACAAGCCAGCGTTGCGTCCTCATCCTGTCCAACGACGTTCGTGCCGAAGCCAGCTTCGCCGATCTCGTCAAGTTCATCCTCGGCGACACCGGCGTGCCATACGATTGGGAATATGGCGATCATGCCGGCAAGTCTTGATCTCCGTACGGCAGTGCGTCACATCAAGCCGTTATGGCTGCTCTACCTTATTCTGGCTGGCGTCTATCCGTATGACAAGGAGTTGCGCATGGGCCGGGCTGGGTGCTCACCTGTTGGACGACCTTGTCCGTATTCGACGCGGACGTCCCCGCTCCGCTCCATCGCTCCTGGTTGAATGCCCTGTGGTATGTGGAATATCATTGCATCGTAAGATCGCCACACAAATGGCCCATTGCTGATTCAGGCAGTCTCGCCAACTTAACCGCCGATGAAAATCTCGTTTCCACGCCGCCGGTTTCTTACGGTCGCCGGTGTCGGCGCACTCGCCGGCCTTGGTGACTTCGGATTTCTTTCCCGCCTGCCTTCGGTGCCAACTAGGACTAGGCTGGCAGGACTGGTACCGGTGTGAGCAATTCTGTCACCGCAATTACAGGAATGGGGTTCATTTCGGCGCGTTTTGCCGCATTTGGCTGCTTCCGCCTGCATTTGCCGCAATTCCCCAAAGGCAATCCAACCATATAACGGTGCAAGAAGCGCAGTGCAGGCTTACAAAAGTTAAGCCTTAAAACTTACAGACATCTCTCCTAAGCGGAGCTTGAGGCGGGGAAATCGGGCTGGACTATCCCGGCGAAATCGCGCGGAAATCTCCAGATTTTCCAACGCTTATCCAGCGTTTTTCCAGCCAAAATCCGCAATGCAAACCGCCATTATCTTGCCAGCGTTCCACCGCTTCCTGTTTGCGTCAATTGTATCCTGCGATGCTTACCGTCAAGGTTGTATGCCGCTGGCCCCTTGCGCCCCAAAGCCAGCGGCATCTCCACCGTTGACGGCTGCGCTTCTCGGATGACGCAAAACAAAAAGGAAGCGTTTATGAAAAGAGCAGCAAAAATTGACTCCATCAAT
>JBKQWF010000196.1:0-7651 GCA_052139695.1 Limisphaerales bacterium | reverse complement strand
GCCGACGGAACCGACATTTGCTCTTTGCCATGCCGGGACCTTAAAAAACTTTCCCCAGGATGTCCCGCAAAAAGTGTTAAAACCTTTAACTCGCAACGAGTTGCCCGGCAGAAAAGGCGCGCCCTACAGTCGGCGGGACGCCGACTGGAAGCGACCGGGACGGTCGCGCTCCCCAAACAAACCCACGATGCACACCCTATGGACCAATAGGTGGAGTTCGCCGCTCTTCACCGTTTTTCTTGCGTGATTTGGCCGGTGGGGGGCGTGTTTGGGTAAATGAAAACAATGATCAAACCGCAAAAGTTTTTGACAGTTGTACTTTCTCTCACTGGCGCGTTGCTTCTTGGCCTCGCCTCTCCTTCTGCGTTAGCCCAAAGCGCAGCCGCTGAGGCAGGGCTTTACAATGGCCTGGATCTGCAAATAAGGCACGGCCTCTTAATGAATGATCCCGCTCACGCCGAGGCCAGCCTGAGCAATATCGTCGCTTATTTGGCGGAGATGAATAGTGGCGCGGCGGAGCACTTTCCGATTCGGGAAGCCAACGTCGTCATCGGCGACGGTTTGGGAAGCCTAAAGATCGACGATCTCCAACTTCAACATGCGCCGATGGACCTGGCCTTGCAGGCACTAAGTGTCGCGAGCGGAAACAAGTTCATCGTCAGGGAGTTGAACAGCAAGGAAACGCCAGCGCTCCTTTACATGCTCGAAACCAACAAAATGAGCGCACCGGAAACAAAAGTGGAGGCCTTTAATTTAAGCGGCTACATTCAGCACATTAAGCATTCCTCGCCGGAGACCAATAAGTGGGATGAACAAATCAGAATTAATATGGATCGTCTCCAACAGATCACCCAGTCGGTAGTGGATGAGCAGCGAGCCTTGGAGAAAAGTGCCGGAGCACCGCTGCTCGGAGTGGCGCTGAAGTTTGACTTTTTCAAAGAGTCGGATTTGCTGATCATTTTTGGGGCGCCAGAGGCGGTGACCACGGCCGGCAAAATCATCCGGGCTCTCCCTGGGGAAGATGATCAAAAAGGGCTTGGGTATCTTTTAGCGCCTTCGAAGCAAAATCAGCCGCTAGAGCGAATAATTGGCATAGACGCCGACGGGAGAGTCATTTCAGAGGTTTTGGGGAATAATCAGCCGCAGGAGGATCTAAACTTGCAAGGCCAAAAATTGCTGCAACAGTTGTCTAAACCGTGACTGCGCCTGATCCAGCCGCCAACTCTTTGCTGACGGTGAAACTCCCGGGACTTTCCTCTCTGGCGGAAACCCGCGAGACCCCGCGCGCGCTGGAGGCGGTCGCGGTTTTGACACGGCAAATGGCGGCAGGCGATGAGGAGGCCTTTCGTCAGTTTCATGAACTTTACTTTGACCGGCTTTATCAATTCCTGCTCGGAGTCGCGCGCGGGCAGGAGCAGGAAGCGCGTGACGCCGTGCAGGAAACGCTGGTGCGGGTCGCCCGCGCGGTCCGCCCTTTTGAGTCTGAGGAAGTCTTTTGGTGCTGGCTCAAAGCCGTGGCCCGCAACGCCGCCCGCGACGCCGGACGCAAGCAACATCGTTACTTTGCCTTTCTGCAACGCTTTGCTTTTCAACCGTCGCCAGCGCCTGCCGGAAGCGATTTGGGGGTCGTCCTGGAAGAATGCCTTGTCGAGTTGGACCCGGAAGACCGCCGGCTCATCGAAGGAAAATATCTGGAGGGCGAAACCGTCCGGGAACTTTCCGCGGACGCCGGGCTGACCGAAAAGGCGGTGGAGTCGCGCCTGCTGCGCTTGCGGCGGCTACTGCGGGAACGTCTTTTGCAAAAACTGCGAGAACCATGAACACCGAGAACCGTCTGCTGCAAGAACTGCTCAACGATGATGAGTTGAGCGCGCTGAGGCAAGCCAGCCTCGCTCGCGGATTGCGCGCGCTCCACCAACGCCGGCGCCGCCGGCGGCAGTTGCAAGTTGCGGCTGTGCTTATTCCCTTGCTGGTTTTGCTGGGGCACTGGCCTTTTCGCCAGGCGCCCCGGCCAGCCGCTCTTGCCTCCGTAACGACTCCTTCGCCCAGAGTGGAAACAGAAAAAGTCCAATACATCACCAAGGATCAACTGCTCGCGCTCTTTCCCAATCGCCCGATCGCCTTGATCGGCCCGCCGGGCCACCAGCAATTTATCCTCCTGGACGAATTGCCCCGCATCGAAGCGCAATGATCACGCCGGCGTGTCGCGTTCCAGGGCGGCGAGGGTTTCCGGGTCGCGCACGTCCACCCAGCGGCCTTGGATTTCCAACCCGGCCAGCCGGTGTCCGGTCTCCGCCATGCTCGTAATCGCGTCGGTCAATTCATACTCGCCGCGCGGGGATTTTTGCAAACGGGAGGTAAACTCAAAAACCACCGGCTTGAAAATGTAAATGCCGGCGTTGTACCAGGCGATGCTTCCGGGCGGGAGTTCGCCAGAGCGCCGCAGTTCCTCCAATTGCGCCCGGCTCGGCTTCTCTATCAACCGCCGCAAACAGAATTCCTTGTCAAAAAAAAGAATCGCGCCCTTGGTCACATCCTGGCTGCCCGTGCAGGTGACCAAGCCGGAGAAACTCCGCTCTCCATAGCGACCGAGCATGTCCTGGTAGGTCCGCGGAGGGACGAGGATGTCCCCATACGTCAAGAAAAAGTCGTCTTTACCGACAAAGTCTTTGGCCACCTCCGGCGCTTTGCCCGTGCCGTCCTGCGTCGCCTGGCGCCCGTAATGAATCGCCGCCTTCCACTTCGCGCCACTCCCAAAGTAATCTTCAATCACCTCGGCGCGAAAGCCGGTGACGATGAAAAAATCGCGCACGCCCGCCTGGAGCAATCCTTCCAGGATATGTTGGAGAATCGGTTTGCCCCGCACGCAGAGCATCGGTTTGGGCAGTTCCTGGGTCAAGGGCCCCATGCGGGTCCCTTTGCCCGCGGCCAAAATAACGGCTTTCATGAATCCTTTCCGGGTTGCAGGCGAATGATTTCCGCCATGATTTCATCCGCCACCTGTTGATAAATCTCTTTGACCCGCTGCTTGGAGGCGGTGGCCGCCTCCGCCCGCAAGGCGGCGAACGTCATGGGGTATCCATACTTGACAATGACGCGCCGCGGCCGGGGGAACCACATCTGCGGCCCAAAGGCCTGACGCGTGCCAAACACCCGCGCCGGCACCACCGGCGCCGATGATTTGATGACCGTCAAACCTATCCCAGAGCGGGCGGGGTTGAATTCGCCGGTCCGGCTGCGGGTGCCCTCAGGAAAGAGGATGATCGCCCCGCCCGCTTCCAATCGGCGCAAAATCAGCTTCAATCCCCGCCCACTCCCGCCATCGCGGTCCACCGGCACGACTTCCCATGAGCGCAAAATCGCGGCGAGGACGGGCACTTTGAAAATGTTGTCGCGCGCCAAATAATTGATATGCCGATCCACTCCCGCGCCGACCAGCGGCGGGTCCATGTAACTGGCATGATTGGAGGCCAAAATGACGGGCCCGCGGGCCGGCACCCGTTCGGGGCAAAAGACCTGCCAGCGAAAATAAAAACGAAACAACAGGCGAAATGAGCGCCACCCTATGCGGTAGGCAAGGTTCATTCGCGTGCGATCCGGCAACCCAGGCACGCCTGGGGCCGTTTCTACACTTGACCTTGATTCCGATCTGGCCTCCGGAACGCTCACTCTTCCAACTTCCGCGACCCCGCCATTAATTCGGGCAGCTCATGTTCCAGGAAATTCCCAATCCGACCCAGCGTCAAATCCGCCGGCGGGCAACTGGCGATGATCTTCTGGTCCAACGCGTAATGCCCCTGGCGGACAAAAATGGTGGTCACGCGCGAACGCCACACTTTCTTGATCGCAGTCAGCAGCCGCAGTTTGTCGTCGATGACCACGTAATGCTCAGAAGGATAACGGCGCGCCACGTCGGCCAGTTCCTTTTCCTTGTGAACGTAACAGAGGACCTGGCCGTTGACCGCCTGGTACAAGCCCGAGCGGTCCACCTTGCGCGGCTGGAAGACCACATCGCCGTCGGTGAGCAGGGCTGCCGGTCCCCAGCCTTTGGCCTTCTCCACGACGTCGAGCGAATCCGGATAAAGACGGGTGGCAAACGGATAATTGATCAAAAACTGGGAGACGGTGAGCAGCCGCAAGTCATGCGGATAGGTGGCGCGGAAACATTGCAGCGCCCCCAGGTAATCCGCGTAGCCGAGGTCGGTCCGCAATTCCTCAAAGATCGACCAGTAATGACTGGCGCCGGCGGGGCCGACCTCCCTTTCCAAATGCTGCTGCAAATCCTGCGTCACCCGGTCGTTGTTGAGCAAAGTGTAATCAACGTCAAATAAAAAAACGACCCGATGGAGCTTCTTTTTTTTGCCGCTGGGGGGTGTTTTCATTGTATCTTTCTCCAGGCGCGCCCGTCGCGGGCCAGCAAATCGTCCGCCTCCTTCGGGCCCCATGAGCCCGACCTGTAATTGGGGAAACTGCGCGGGGGCAGCGCTTTCCAGACGTCCAGGATGGGCGTGATGACGCTCCAGCCCGCCTCCACCATGTCCGCCCGCTGGAAGAGCGTGGCATCGCCCGTCATGCAATCATAAATCAGCCGCTCATAACCGGTGCTGGGCGTGCGCCCGAAATAATCTTCGTAATTGAATTTCATCTCGACAGCGCCGATATGCACGATGGGGCCGGGGATCTTGGCCCCGAAACGCAGGGAGAGGCCCTCTTCGGGCTGAATGGAGAGAACCAGGCGGTTGGCTTCCAGGTTCTCCACGGGCGTATCGCGAAACAATTGAAAGGGCGCGCGTTTAAACTGGATGGCGATTTCCGTCGCCCGGCTGGCCAGCCGTTTGCCCGTGCGCAAATAGAAGGGCACGTCCGCCCAGCGCCAGTTGTCGATCCGCAGTTTCAGCCCCGCGAAGGTTTCCGTGGTGGAGTCTGCCGCCACGCCCGGTTCGGCGCGATAGGCTGCCATGTGTTCCTCGCCAATTTGTCCTTCGCCGTACTGGCCGCGCACCGTCATGGTCAGGACTTCTTCCGGCGTGGGAATCTGCACGGCGTGCAAGGCTTTGGCCTGTTCATCGCGCACGGCGTCCGCATGGAAGGAAATGGGCGGCTCCATCGCGGTCAGAGAGACCAATTGGAAAAGGTGATTGGGCACCATGTCGCGCAACGCTCCGGCGGTTTCGTAATAGCCGCCGCGCTTTTCCACCCCCACCGTTTCCCCGGCGGTGATCTGCACATGGTCGATGTAGCGCCGGTTCCAGATCGGTTCAAAAATCCCGTTGCCGAAGCGGAAGATGAGGATGTTTTGCACTGTCTCCTTGCCCAGGTAATGGTCGATGCGGTAAATCTGCCGTTCTTCCAGGATTTGTTTGATCTGGGCGTTGAGCGCGCGGGCGGATTCCAGGTCCCGCCCAAAGGGCTTTTCAATAATAACCCGGGCCCAGTGGCGATTGGCTTGTTCCGCCAAGCCCGCGGCGCCCAGTTGCCGCACCACTTCGCCAAAAAAGCGCGGCGCGACCGCCAGGTAATAAAAATGATTGCCACCGGTATTGTGCGTTTTTTCGACTTTGGCAATTTCCTCTTTGAGCGACTGGAAAGCCTTTGGGTCCTCAATGTCCCCGTAAAGGTAATAGACGCGTTTCAGGAACCATTCGAGCATCTCCGGTGTGACCGGGCAACTGGCGTAGTTCTTGATCGACTCGGTCAACGTCTGGCGATAGCTCTCGGTCGTTTGCTGGATATTGGCGAACCCGATAATGGCGAACTGTTCGGGGAGCAGCTTGGCCGCGGCCAGATTGAGGAGCGCGGGGACAAGTTTGCGCTGGGTCAAATCGCCGCTGGCCCCAAAAATGACCATCACGCAAGGATCCGCCTTGCGCGCGGACGTGTCCACTGGGTTGCTGGCCGGCGATGTATTGGTCATGGCAGTGATAAAAGACACTTACAAAAGCATCCGTGTCAACTGCCTTTGTCCACTTTTGGGCGCAATAAAAGTGTCAGGCATTTTGGTAGGGCGGAACTGCTGCTCCGCCCAAATCTCTCCCGCTCCAGCAAGTTTCATGCACCTTGTCGCAAAAAAGAATGGGCGGCGCGGCAGCGCCGCCCCACCTGCTTGGATATTGGCTAAACTTTGCCGATCCATTGGCGGTTCTCCCAGACGGCGCGGAGGGAAGTCAAATTGCGCGGATCGAGGATGTGCTTCGCCGCCGCGCCTAATTTGCCCTTCTTCAGGTTCTGAAAGGCGTCGCTGGCGCTGATGGCGACAAATTGCAGCACGCTCGGATCGCGATAGCAGTCGATCATGCACTTAGTGCAGCCGTCGCGGATAAGCTTGCTCTCGTCAAATTCGTAAATGTGGCACATCGGCTTGTCCCAGGCGTGGCAGCGGTAAAGGTTGAGGTTCCAATCCAGGTAGAAGTATTTATGCCCGCCCAGGCAGCCGAACCGTTCCGGCTGCCGCCGAAGGTGCCGTTGCATCTCGTTGAGCGATTCCACCGGGTTGACCACCGGATAGCCGCTCTTTTTCTTCATCTGTTTGATTTTTTCAAAAACGCCGATCAGCTCGTCTGTCTTATAATTGACAAGAGACGAGTCGCTAAAGCTCAGATAACTGGAAGCGAGGTTCGTGAGCGGATAGCTGAAGGTGCAACTGCCGAAGCCCAGTTCGCGCAGAAAATCAGGCAGCTTCTCATAATCGTCGATCAGCCGGCTGGCCGTGACACTGGCAGTCGTCTGCACTCCGAGTTCGGCAAAGAGGGCGTTGGCCCGCTGGATCTTCCGGCAAACATCCGGCAAGCCGCGGTTTTTTTCATGCCGCGCCACGTCGTGGGCGTCAATGGACATGATGACGCTGCTCAAGCCGTCGGCCGCGAGGGAGCGCATGTTTTGGTCCGTCCAAAGGGAGCCATTGGTGCAGACCATGGGGTGGAGGCCCCGTTCCGCGGCGTAGCGCGTCATCGGGCCAAGGTCCTTATGTACCAGCGGTTCGCCGCCGACAAAGAGCAGGTAGCCGATGTGGTTCTTGACACAGATGTCGATCACGTCGCGCACCTGGCCCAAGGGGACGCTGCGGCGCTGCCGGGGATCAAACCGATCGACCGCGAAGCCGCAGAAATCACACTTGGCGTTGCAGATATTGGTAATGGCAAATTGCAAATAGCCCGGCCCGCCATGCGCGAAGATTTCATGGAGCAGCTTGGGAAGGCTTTTCTTTGGTTTCACCACCGGGGGCAAAACAGGGGGCAATTCGCGGACCGGAGGCCGTGTCGCGGGCTGTTGTGGACAAACTATTTCTGTATCCATTAGATGTTCTCCGAATGTTTGACTCACGGAGGGGGGGCCCGTTTTTACCGTGGTGAATATCCAGACGCCGGGCGAAAAAGTCAAGGGCCAATGGGTTCATGGGGTTCAATGCACAGATGGTTTCGGGGAAATCTCTCTCCGGCTCCTCTCCGGCTCTCCCCCGCGCGGGGGGTGAGAGAGAAAAGCCCAACGGATCGGCCAGCACAAGTATATAGGAGGCGCATAGAAGATTCTTGGTCGCCTCGGCGAGGCGACCCTACCTTTTCCAGGCCCGCCGTCACTGAGGGTGCGTGAAAGGATTCTTGCACCCGAAAAGAGAGAGCGAGGGCATCGCGGCCGGGGCGCAGCGGCCCCCCCC
>JBKQWF010000195.1:0-14782 GCA_052139695.1 Limisphaerales bacterium | reverse complement strand
GCGAGAATATCGCGCCCAGCACCCTGCACGAACGGGTCCGGCGGTGCTGGCGAGACAATCGTCAACCCAAAAACCCCCGCCCAAAAACTAGTGGCATTGACCGGGACGGTCGCGCTCCCCGGACCGTTTTGCTTGCGTGCGGCAGTTCCCCCTAGGCGTGTGGTGGCTGATCTTCCGGGGGTGCAGGACAAAATCGTTACCTTATTTGAATTCCAGTTGTTTTTTGCTTGAATAAATCTAGTTACTAGACAATATTTCGTCCCATGAGCAAATTCATCGAGCAACGTCAGATCATTCTCCAAAAAATGGCCCGGATCGACCAAATGGAATACGGCTCCCTCAAGGCCGAGTATCGCGCGGGCGCCGAGGCCGATCATCCCTTGGGGCCCTATTTCAAATATCAAGTCTGGCGGGAGGGCAAAAACCACTCCGAACGGGTAGCCGGCCCACGCGCCCAGCAGTTGCGCCAAGCGGTGGAGGGCCGCCAGCAATTTGAGCAATGGGCTCAGGAATGCATCCATCTCACCGTCGAACATACCCGGCAGGCGCAGAGGACCAGCGAAGTAAAAAAAAACTCCAGGCCTCGGTCCGCCAGGAAACCGCCTCCGAAATAGAAGCCTCCATTGCTTTAGCCAAAGCGCCCTTGGCGGTGGAGGGGACCTTGTCGCCACAATGGCTGGAGTTGGGGATTCGAGAAGCTCTGCGGCAGGATGGCCGGCGGGCTCTGGAAGACTTGCTCAACGACGCCCATTGGCGGGTGGAGCAAGACCAAACGCGTCCCGGGGAAAAGTGCTATGCGGCTCGCCCCAACGAGGTCGGCAGTCTCTTTGGAGAAGTGGTGTTGCGCCGCAACTATTACACCGATGGCCACGGCGGGGGACGTGCTCCGCTGGACGAGGCGCTGGGCATTGTGGAGGGTTGCACGCCCGCCTTGGCCCGGCTGATGTGCAGGGCCGGGGCGGTCGAGCATTATCAGGCCGCGGCCGAGAGTCTCCAGGAGTACAGCGGCTTGACCGTCAATGACCGGCATATTCAGCGCATGGTCCATCGCCTGGGGCCGCAGATGGCCCAATGGCCGCGGCCCAGCCTTCCCTTGAGTCCGCCCCCTCCCGACCAAGTGTTCTATGTCGAGGGGGACGGAACCGGCATTCCGGTGCGCCCAGAGGAAACGGAGGGACGCAAAGGCAAGCAAGAGGATCAATCCGCCAAAACGCGCGAGGTGAAGTTAGGCTGTGTTTTCACCCAGACCAAAGAAGACGAGGAGCATAAACCGGTGCGAGATCCCCAAAGCACCTCCTATGTCGCGACCCTGGAACCGGCCGCGGAGTTTGGAGCCTTGCTCCGCGCCGAAGCCTTCCAACGCGGGCTGGCGCTGGCCAAGCTGGTCGTTTTTCTGGGCGACGGCGCCGCTTGGGTATGGGAATTGGCGCGGGTGAACTTCCCCATGGCCGTCTGCATCTTGGATTTCTTTCACGCTGCCGAGCACTTGGAGTTGCTGGCCGAAGCGCTCCTTGGAGAAAAAAGCGAGGCCGCCAAAAGGCAGTGGGAGCAATGGGCCCAGACACTCAAGGAGCAACCCGACGGTTTGGAGATCGTCCTGCGGGAGGCCCGCCAAGGGCTGCCTCGCCGGGGCCAGCGGCCAGAGGCCGCTCTCAAACAGATCGCTTACTTTGAAAGCAACACCAACCGGATGCGTTACGCCGAGTATCTGGCACGAGGCCTGTTCATTGGCTCTGGGGTGATCGAAGCGGGCTGCAAAACCGTCATCGGACTAAGACTGAAGCAATCGGGCATGTTCTGGGGAGTCGCGGGCGCGCAAAACGTCCTAGACATTCGCACCCTGCTGGAAAACCGCCAATTTGGGCTGTTCTGGGGACAATACCACAAACCCTTGCCAATCGCCGCCTGACAATAGCGATATGTAGTAACGATTTTGTCCTGCACCCATCTTCCGGCTCTTCCGGCTTTTCCGCTTGCGAGCAGCGGAGTTGGGCCTAAGCTTTGGCTCGAAGGCTATCTATCGCAGCACAATAAATTTATGCGGCCGCGCCCTATCTCCATAACGGTCTTTGGGATCTTGAACATCGGCTTCGCTTTATTTGGCTTTTTGGGCGTTTTTGTTTCGCAGTTGATGCTGCACGCCAAGCTGCGGGCCCCTCATGGCATGGTCATTCCCACCGCTGAGATTAATCCTGCATGGGCTTCTTTCGTATCTTTTTTTGGCACAGCGCAGTCGCTGATGCTTCTGGCAGCGGGAATCGGCCTGTTGCTGACGCAGCATTGGGCGCGCGTTCTTTCGGTGGTTTATGCCGTTATTGCCATGGTCTATGCGTTCGTCGGTTCAGTAATCAACTTTCCGACCTTGCAGGCGACCTTATCGCGCATGCCAGTTAAAATCCCGCCAGAAGCGGTGTCGGCTGTGGCTGTGGCGGCTACTGTTCTTGGCCTTATCATCGGCCTCATTTACCCTGGTTTGCTTCTCTACTTTATGACGCGGCCGAAGGTTGTTGCCGCGTTTGAACCGGAGCCGCCGATGGCCCCTCCGCTCCCGCCCACCACTTGAAATGAGATGTTTGCGGCACGACCTGGAGGCGGTGGGAGTGTGCGCATGGTGCGGGCGGGCTTTGTGCCGCCAGTGCGCGGACGTTGCCGCGGCCAGCCGGCTCTCCTGCGCGGAAGGCTGCGCCTCCGCCCTTGCCCGCCAGGAACGCGCCGCGGAATTGCTCATGGAGAAAAGCGTCCAAACCGCCCGGGCCAATTCCGTCAATTATTATCTTTGCGGCATTCTCTCCGCCGGCGCGACGGTGGCGGCGTGGTTTTGGCTGCCGTCGCCGCTGTTGATGTGGTTCACCGGCGCTTCGGCCGCCGCGTTGATCTTTTCCGGTGCCTGGCTTGGACGGGTGGCGCGTAAAATGAAGCTCTGACTGGTGTGCTGTCACAGAAATAGCTTTACTCCTTGCCCTCCCCCCGCAAGGTGGGGAGGGGATTGCGTAAAGATTTCGTTGAAACGACTACACTACATTAAGTCCGAGTAAAGCCGGGTTTGTCCCCGCTCCCGCAGCACTCGGGCCAGCGGGGTCGGGCCGTCGGGCCGCAAAGACTCGCGAAAAGCTTCTTCCTTACCCTTGCCGGAAACCAGGACCCATACCTCACGAGCGGCAGCCAGCGCTGGATAAGTCAGGCTCAGGCGATTGGGCGGCGGCTTGGGCGAGTTAGGGACGTGAACGTAGGGCTCGCGACTTTGCTGCACCTCAGCTGGGGCGTCCGGCATGAGTGACGCGATATGGCCGTTTTCTCCCATGCCCAGAAAGACGAGGTCTAAAATGGGCAATCCGCCTGGGCCGATGGGTGCCGTCGCTCGAATATCCGAATTGGCTTCCGCGACGGCTGCGGCAGGCGGCAATTCACCTTTCAACCGGTGGATTTTGTCCGCGGCGATGCCGAGCGGCTGGAGAAGATGTTCGGAGGCGAGTAAAAAGTTGCTCTCGGAATCGGTTGGCGGCACGCACCGTTCGTCTGCCCAAAAAAAATGAACGTTTTGCAGCGGCGTGTTGGACGTTCTCACCTGTTCCGTCACGGCCTCGAAAAAATCCCTGGCAATATGCCCCCCGGAAACTGCGGCCAGATGCGGGCCAGAAGTCCCCGCCAGCAAGTCGAGCCAGTCCTTGGCGGCAGCACGGGCCAGTTCCCGCGCGCTGGCAAATGAAATGACCTGTCGCATAAAATTCTACAGCCCCAGCCTGGCCAATTCTGTTTGCAAGCCTTGCTGAAACTCCTGCAAGTCAGCCGGGTTCGGTTTATAGCCTTTGTCGGCGGGAACCAAACCAAGCCGGCCCGTTTGGTCGAGAAACCATTCCGCCGTTTTGCCGTCGCTGAATTTGGCCTTGCCGCTGACGAGCGATCCGGGCCGCGCCAGTTGGTCCACGGTCACGCTGACTTTGCCCGGCTTCGGTGACGGCGCAAGATCGACGGGCTCTTCCGGCAACGGAGTGGCCGGTTTGGGCGGAGGCGGCGGATCCTTGGGTTTGAGTTTTAGATCATCCACCAATAAGCGGACATCCAGGTAGGTCACTCGCAGGCCGAATTCTGTTTCCAGCCGTTTCTGAATCTCAGCCAGTTTCAAACCCTCATCGATCCAAGCGCCCACCTTCTGCCGTTGCGTCTCATCCAAATTCATATCCATTATTATAGCATGTCGCGCCCCGCCCCGCGGCAGTCAATCGCAAAATGTCGAAACCTTTAAGGGTCCCTGGAGAAACTGTGACCGCGGCGCAACGTCGGCGGAAGCCAAGAGCAACGCAACCCACTGGCCGCCGCCGGCGATTTCCACTATTATCCCATTGGGCTCCGCATTCGATTGCAAAGCCCCATCGAGATTAAATGTGAAAACGACCGTTGACGCCTACGAATTATTGGAACGGGTCCGTCACAAGGGCCCTGTAGTGCATCACCTGACCAATTGGGTGACGATCTATGACTGCGCCCAAATCGTGAAAACTCTTGGCGCCTCGCCGGTTATGGCGCATGCGCCGGAAGAAGCCGCTGATATGACCAGAATTGCGTCGGCGCTGGTGTTGAACATTGGCACCTTAACGGTCGATTTTATCGAAGCCATGAAACTGGCGGCGCAGGCGGCCAACAGGAAGGGCATTCCGGCCATTCTCGATGTTTGCGGAGCGGGCGCAACCTCTTTGCGCGATGCCAAAGTCTTTGAGCTTTTGGATCAGACTAAAATTAACATAATCAAAGGCAACGCCTCTGAAATCGCCCGTGTCAGCGGCGAGAACGTGCAAACCCAGGGTGTCGATACGGCGGAGGTCGCGGGCGATTTAAGGAAGCTGGCACAATCGTTGGCGGTTCGGCGCCATGCCACAGTGGTGGTCACCGGAAAGGTGGATGTGGTGGCCGATTCCGCGGGCGTTACGCTCATTAAGAATGGCGACGCATTGATGTCCCGGGTAGTCGGGACGGGCTGCATGGCGGCTTCAGTGATTGGCGCGTTCGCGGCGGTTGAACAGAATTATCGCCTGGCGGCGACCGCTGGACTGGCCTGTTACGAAATAGCAGCCGAGCTGGCCGTGCCGAAATCGCAAGGGCCAGCGTCCTTCAAACAGATGCTGTTCGACTGTCTTTACAACCTCGACCGGACAACCGTGGAGCGGCTCCAGCGCATCGAATCGTAAAAGGCTATTATTGGAGCTTGGGCATTTTCTCAGAAGCGGCCTAAAGTAATGTTGTAATGTGCGATCCGGCCATGAGTGCTTGTTTCGTCAAGAGTCCGTGGGACCCGCAAAATGCGCAATAGACTATAAGTAACAATCGAGTACTGTGAAGACCATGGCATCCAATATCCGGTCCCCCAAAAGAGTCCTCGCACCAGAAGCCAACGGCGCCAGTCACAGACTCCACGCAGCCATGAGAACTCTGATGCAGGCCATCATGCTGTGGCTGGGCTGCCTTACTGTCCTTGGCGCGGATTCCACGGCGGATGTCGCGAGATTGAAAACTTTTTCCTCCATCGGAAAGGAGCTCGCCGTCTTGAACAGTTATCAGGAAGCCGAATTGCTCCGCCATGAGGGGAAAGGTTGCCTGACACACATGTGGTTCGGCGGCGATTGGCCGGGGTACGACAAGACAGTGGTGCGCGTTTATGTGGATGGCGAGGCGCAGCCTTCCATTGAGATGGAGTTGGGCCTCGGTCACGGTGTTGGTTTCGGCGACGACGGCGCTCCTTGGGGCAGCGAAAAAATGGGAAAGACCGGCCATCCCAGCGGCCTCTACAACACTTATAAAATCCCCTTCGGAACCAGCATTCGGGTCACCGCCCAGCGTGACAAGGAATCGCCGGACGGCGCTCCTTTCTGGTGGATTGTGCGGGGGACGGAAAATCTGCCCGTCACCTTTGCGGGAGTGCGGCTTCCGGAAACGGCGCGGCTCAAGCTTCACAAACTGGAAAATCACGTCGCGCAACCGCGAGAGGAATTCGCGCTGTGCGACGTGCCTGGCGGCGGCGCGCTTTATCAGGTCACGATCGCGGCGAAGGGCTTGGGCAATCCGGGCGACATCAGCTTTCTCGAAGCCATCATGCGGGCCTACGTGGACGGCGCGAAATCGCCGATGCTCCTTTCCTCGGGTCTGGAGGATTATTTCACAGGCACCTATTACTTCAATCGTGGCCGTTACGCCAACGCGCTGGCGGGGCTCACGCATTTGGACACCCAGACCAGCACGTTCTCCGCCTACCGTTTTCACGACGACGATCCGCTTTTCTTCCAAAAAGGACTGCGGTTGACCTGCCGTTGCGGAGAAGAGTTGAACGGCAAGAAATTCGGCAATCCGCCGCCAACCCGTTACACCTCCTATACTTGGGTTTACCAGTGGTAAAGGCGGCGACAACCTCCAATCGCGTGGTAAGCGGTCTCAGCCCAGCGCGTAAATCCTCTTAAAATCCACCGAAACGGGTCACGGTTTGGAATCACCCTAAATGGGCTTCTGGCGAACAAAAGCGGTGGATTGACGGGATTCGCAGTCGTGAGCAGATTTGGAAATATATGGAGATTATGGTTTCGAACCAAAACAAATCGCCTAATCGATTCTGGAATCCTTCCATGGCCTATCCCGGCCAAGCCGAGGAATTACTGCTTGACTCACTGGTGGGTGGACGACTGTCAAGGGAACGCGACTGCATCTCGCCCCCGCTAAAAGCCGGCCCTTATCTGGCTTTGTCTTTTTTCCTCTTCGTCTCCGCCACGGCGCAATCCGATGCGGCGCCACAGGTCGCCTCCGAACCGGCGCCTGCAACAGCCAAAGAGCGCATCTCGTTAATCGGTAAAACACCTTTGCCGGACCAGGTTCCGTACTTAAACAAGAGTGAATTCTTCTTCATCGGCAACGGCGTGGCAGGCGCCGGCGGCACCGCGGATGGCAAATGGGACTTCTTGGTCGGGCCGGACTACACCTGCCCAAATTATCTCAGCGATGAGGAGATCAGTCTGGTGATCGATGGCGTCCCACAACCGCTGACGATCAACATGCACCGCGCCCGGAATACGGGGATATTCCGCGGGGTGGCCACAGTCGGGGACTTGGAGGTTTGCCTGCTTGACCACGCGAGTCACGGCGAACCATGGACGGCGAGGCTGGTGATGATCAAAAACAAGTCGGCTGCGGCCGCGCACAAGGTCAGCATTCAGGCCCGCGTGGCACCGCGAACAGGCAAGGGAAGATTCGCTTCCCTTGTTGGCGATGCAAACGGTCGCGCCACGGGCGTCAGAATGAAATTGGACACCTCCCTCAATTGCATGTCGGAGAGGGTATGCCAGAACTGGTCCGACCGGTTTGCCTTGGTCGCCTTCAGTGATCCGGCTGCTTCCGCGACCAACGACGGCGCCGCGTTTATCCTCGATTCCGGGACCAGGAGCATCGCTTCCGGCGGTTCTGACAACGCAGCCTTGTATCACTACATGCACTATGAGGACAAGACTGACAGAGGCTGCATCAACCTGATAAGGGCAAGAAATCCGGTCAGCGACGCCGAAGTGTGCGTTCAGCAGTGGCAACGGTGGTTTGCAGGCGTTGACGCCAAGTATTCTCTGGACCGCATCAAAGATCAGCGGGCGCGGGACATCGTCGAGGGAGGGTTGGCGATTCTCAAAATGAACCAGGCCCGCGATGGAGGGATGGTCTGCACCGAAAGAGCTTACGATCTGTCCTATGTGCGTGACGCCTACTGCGGTTTGCGGGGACTGAGCGAAAACGGACATTTCGAGGAGTTGAAGAATTTCATTCAATGGCTGGACCACAAGTATTCCGTGCATGGCTGCATTCCCAACGCGGCTCCTGTCGGAAGCGACACCTACGTGCATCGAAGCGGCGCGGGCAGCGGGCCGTATCCTGAAGCCAACGCGGGAGTTGAGGTCACCGCGCTGTATCTGCTGGCAGCCAGGGACTACTACCACGCCACCCACGACCTCCAGACATTGATCAAGGCCGACCATTCGCTGCGGTACGCGATGGACATTCAATTGAAGCAAGCCTTCGCCAACGGCGGCAAATTGGAATTTAACGGGGACGAAACCGAGGTTGCCGCCGGGGACCTCGGTCCAACCGGGTTTGATGGGCAGTTGTCGCACTACTGGTCCATGCCTTCTCTCGCGCTGTGCTCGGCTTCGCTGGATTTCTATATCGAATACCTGGCCGCAAAAGGGGCCAATCCGGCGGCGTATTTGAACTCGCAGGACCAGCAGATTCTCAACCTCAATGAGGAACTCGGCAAGGTGAGGGAGGCCTTGGAGAGGGATTTTTGGCGCACTGATATGCCGGAGTTTCCAGGCGGTTTTCACGAATGGTGCCGGGTCAAGAGCGACGGCCACTGGATGAAATATCCCGTCCTCAATTTTACCCTCTTCCCGCTCTACTACGGGACACCGCTGCAATATCCCGAGCGCGCGCGGAAAGACGTTTTCTTCGTCCGGCAGTACTTCGATGGGGCGGCCCATTTGCTCCCGTTGATCGGCATACCAGGGGGGAGATCGCTGGGACACGATCTGGGTTACCTGCTTTGGGGTCAGGTCGCGGTCGGTGATCCTGAGAAAGCGGCTGTTTACGACGCGCTGATCAATGGCCCCACTGCTGGATGCTGGGGGTCTTACAACGAATGCTACGACGGGGCGGGAGAGCCGAACGCCGGCAATGGTTTGCGCAGTTTTGAGACTGGCGTCAATGTCGGCGCCATCGCCAAGTATTGGGGACTGGGCAGCGGCCCCATCCCGGAGACTAGGGCAACCGCAACCTCCATCCCGGCGGGAACCTGGGTGCCGGTTGACGACACTTGCAACGACATCACCTATTCCGGGAACTGGAGCCACAACGCCACAAGCCCGGGGTATTACCGGGCGACCTGCCACTATTCCAACGCCACAAGCAGCTACGCCGAGTATTCGTTCATCGGGACCGCCATCAGATGGGTCGGAAGCAGGAACGACAACAAAGGGGATGCCGAGGTCTATATTGACGGCGTGCGGCGAAAAAGCGTGGACACCAGCGGCTCCTCCTGGATTCCAGGGCAGGTGCTTTACGAGGAGTCGGGGTTGCCGAACGCCAGACACACCATCAAAATCGTAGTTATGGACAATAGGTATCAGGACGTTGATGCGTTCGTGTATTGCACCGGCGAACCCCTGCCATGAAGTAACGCACAGACGATTCCTGTCATCGGAAGTCTTTCTGCCGTTACAAATACCACAATATCACAATTCGGCCCGTGAATGCGGATTCCGCGGCATCTACTTTTCCAGCGGCGTGAGCGGCCGATACTTGACTCCCACATAGTCGAGGCGCTTGAGGTGGGTTTGCAGCCGGGCATCGAAGCTCTTCCAGTCGCGCGCCTCCTTGGGTGACCAGGTGACTTCTGCCATGGCGCAGGCGCGCGGATAGGTCATGTATTCAAGATGGGCGATGTTGGGGATATATTCCGTCCAGAGATTTCCCTGCGCGCCGAGAATATGAAATTGCAGCTTCGGGTCAAGCGTTGCCGGAACTGGCTCGAATTGATAAACCCGCTCCAGCGGCAGAAAGCCGCCAATGGCCTTCGGCTCGTGACTGGTGTCCTTGGACTGGTAATGATCAAAGTAGGAATAATCCTGCGGTTCCGCGGGCGACATGACCACGTCGTGGCCGTCCGCCGCCGCTTCCGCGCCGCCGCCGATCCAGTCCATGACCACGGCGTTTTTGGCGAGGCCGCCGCGGGCGATTTCGCTCCAGCCGATCAGCGTTTTGCCGTTGGCGTTGATAAATTTCTCAATGCGCCGGACAAACCAGCTTTCCAGCTCATCAGATGTTTTCAGCCCTTCGCGCTTCATCAAGGCCTGGCAGGCCGCGTCATTTTTCCAAGGTTCCGGCGGGACTTCATCGCCGCCGATGTGAACGTATTTGCCTGGAAACAATTGGAACACTTCCGTCAGCACACCGTCCAGGAATTGAAACGTCTCTTCCTTTGCCGGTGAATAAATGCCGGGATTGATGCCGCCTGAGGCCGGCACAACGAACGGCCCGTCGCCGGTGCCGACTTCGGGATAGGCCGCCAGCGCCGCCATCGAATGGCCGGGCATTTCAATTTCCGGCACGATGGTAATGTGCCGCGCCGCCGCATAAGCCACGATTTCGCGGATGTCGTCCTGCGTATAAAATCCGCCGTAACGTCCGTCCTTGCCGTAAGCGGTGGCCTGTTCCTTCTTCAGACTAAAACCAATCTCACTGCGCCACGCGCTGACTTCGGTGAGCTTGGGGTATTTCTTGATCTCGATCCGCCAGCCCTGGTCGTCCACCAGATGCCAGTGAAACATGTTGAGCTTGTGCCGCCCCATGTTGTCGAGGTAGCGCTCCACCTCGGCCTTGCTGTAGAAATGCCGAACCACATCCAACATCAGCCCGCGCCACTTGAACCGCGGCCAGTCTTTGATTTGAACGCAGGGCGCCTGCCAGGTCACACTCCCCATCACGTTGGAGGAAAAAATCTCCGGCGGCAGCAATTGCAGCAACGTCTGGCTCCCGTAAAACAAACCCGCCTGCGTCGGCGCGCGGAGGATGACCGAGTCGGCGGCGACAGTCAGTTCGTAACCTTCGGGACCGACACTGGCGTCCGCATCTTTGGTCGTGAGCAGAATGCTGCTCTTGGGCAGATCGCCTGAAAGAGGCTCCGGCTTGACGACGAATGGGTAACCGGTGGATTTGCGGAGCGACTCCGCCAGCAGCCCCGCCGTTTCTGGTGAGGCCGGGTCCGCAAGGATGCTGGTGCCGGGCGAAAGCCCGAATGCCCCCGCTTGGACCTCCATCTTTTGCGGAACGGGTAGCAGCGACGGCTCGTTTGCCGCCAGAGCCGCCACCGTCAGTGACCAAAGGGAAAGGCCGATCAGGATTTTTGTCTTCATAAATTCATTCTTGTCTGTTGTAAGGTCTTTTGTTCGCGCCAGCAAAACTATTTCTGCTCCACAACCCTGGGGGTCTTGTCCTTGATCTCGAGGCAAACGACGGAGGCGATTTTGTCCGGCGCCTCGGCGGGCAAGGAGATGCCCACCCCGGCGGCGGTTTGTGTCACCTTTAATTTCTGCTTGTCGGCGAGCAGCCAGCATCGCTTCACGTTGCTCTGGAGCCCGGGCAATTCAATTTCGCCGGAGGCCGGCCAGTTGAATATTTCGAGGTAGATTTTGCCGGGCTTGGTCGTGGCGCGCCAGTTCCAGGCAGGAATGAATTTGGGCTTGCCGTCTCCGTCTTTTTCAGTGGCGCTGAAGGCGCCGGCTTCCGCGCCGAAGGGCGTGGGACCCGAATCATAAATCGCCTCGCTATTGACCTTCATCCATTGGCCGACTTCGGCGAGCCGCTCAACGCAGGGTTGCGGGATGAGGCCTTCACTGGTCGGACCGACGTTGAACAGATAATTGCCTCCCTTGCTGGCAATGTCGCAGAGGTTGTGGATGATCGTCTCGGGCGATTTCCAGTGGTCGTCGTGTTTGTTGTAGCCCCAATGGTCGTTCATCGTCATGCAAGTTTCCCAGTCCACCCCCGGTCCGAAACCGCTGGGAGGAATCTGCTGCTCCGGCGTGCCGAAGTCACCGACTCTTTCGTTGCCCTTGTTCATGCCTTCCATCCCGGCCCGCGCCTTGCCGACCCGGTTGTTGACGATGATCTTTGGATCCAACGAGCGCACATAGTTGTAAAGATCAACCCCGCGCTCGGGTGTCCAGGGCGATTCCCATTCGCCGTCGAACCAGAGGACGGCGGGATGATAGCGGGTGACCAGTTCCGCAAGCTGCCCTTTCATGTAGGCCGTATAACGGTCCATGTCGGGCGTGCCGGTGGCCACGTCGTTCCAAGCCCGGCGCGTGCCCCAATCGGAACTGTGCCAGTCCATGATGGAATGATAGAGGCAGAAATGGATGCCGGCGGCACGGCAGGCATCGGAAAGTTCCTTCAGCGGATCGCGGTGGGTGTTCTGCCACCAGGGAGTGCGGCAGATGCTCCAATCGGTTAGTTTCGTCGGCCACATGCAGAATCCATCATGATGTTTGGAGGTAATGACGAGATACTTCATGCCGGCGTCCTTGGCGGTCTTGACAATGGCTTTGGCGTCGAATTTCACCGGGTCGAACTGCAGCGCAAACTGCTCGTAGCGGCTGACGGGGATGTGGGCGCTCTCCATGATCCACTCGGCGTAATCGGTCTTGCCATCCCATTCTCCGGCGGGCACGGAATACACGCCCCAGTGGATGAACATTCCAAATTTGGCCTCGCGCCACCATTCCATGCGGGCATCGTGTTGTTTCGGGGTTTCCACAGCGGGGGTCGGCGCCGGTGCGCCAGCCAGGACTGCCGTGGTGAGGAGAACGCTGGCGAACCCGGCAACTATTTTTTTCATAATCATTTTGATTCCAGATCGAAAACTTCAAAAGGCTGATTGTAGTAACTCTTGAATGCTCCGAGTTTCCGTTCCCCATCCGTTTTGTTCCAGAAGAATCTTCCACTTAAATATCTTGGCCTGGCTGTTGCGGCATGGGCGGGAGCGGGATGCGTGACGGAATTGTGGCATGCGAAAAGAGAGAGCGAGGGCATCGCGGCGGGCGCGGCCCCCCCCCGGGGGGATAAAAGCGGCTCAATTTGGTTCAATTTACCTCAATTGGGTTCGGATTTCGGTGGAAGCAGGCTCTCCGGGGCGGCGGCGGGGCCGTACTCGCCACCGACGCCAGGGACTTGGCGAATGCGCTGCTGTTTCTCTTGGAGGACGGCCAGGGGGAGCCGGGCGGTTTTGCCGTTGCGCGTCATGGCGTTCCTCGAGAACGTGGCATTGTTTTCATGCGGGGCAATGATAGCAAAAATGCGTCAAGATCAAAATCCTACGGAAGGTTTTTGAACGGGTTTTGCGCGTGGCTCGGGAACGGCGATTTTATAGAAAACCGAGAGAACGGAGCGGGAATTAAAAAGGCCGGAATTGGGGCTGAGCGGCCCGTCCTCCGTAGCCGCTACCGCGGAGGGCGGACAGCTCAGCCCCACCCTCTGTTGCGCGCTCCGCACCGCCTTAAACCACGGCCAAATAAATCGCCAAATGTAAAAATGTTTAGATTTGACACCACTAAGTGCCAACAAGGTGAAGCGTCAATGCAATACCAGCAATACCAACTTCCGAGGACTGACCCCAAAGGCGGTCACAATGTTTTGCATTGGTCTGAAGTTTATACCCACTATCATAGGTGGCACACGCCATGCCATTGGTTGCCAACTGTAATTAACTATCGAGGGCTTTGGTTACTAGGCACCACATTTGTGGTTTGCTGTACCATTTCATCTTTGAAGTAAACTGGCGCTGGCAACGGTGCAAACACAGCAGTTACAATTCTTTGCAAGTCTTGCTGCACGCTTAAAGGCAAGTCTCTTGGCGCTAAAACAAATACGCTTGGACGTGTTGGGGTAAAAAATACTTTAACATTCTGAAATCGCTTATCTTTCTCAAGAATAGTCTCCAAGCGCTGCTTTCCGTTTTGATATTTTGAAACATAATGATAGTGAACGCATTTAGCCACAATTCCGAAAGCAATCAAAATGCAGAGAAAGCCGTAAATCAGATATCGGACAATTGCCTTACCACGTCTTTGTTTATCTCCTTTGAACATAGCTGAGTTGTTTGAAAACAGAAACCCATCTCTACTTCGGCTGGCCATTAAGGTATGTAGTCGTCGTGTTATAGAATGGGATTGGAACAGTGATGTAGGTCCAAGGAATGTAGTTAAGGTTCTGATTTTGTCCCGTAACGGATATCCCCGGTAAGTCCTTGCTTATGGCTTTAGCAATATTATTTGGATCGGTCGGAACTCCGCTCTTGCAACCTTTTAATACAATTGACCCATTTGTAGCCATTTTTGATGCAAGCAGATTAGTGAGACTTGGATCAGGAAGATTCGATTGTGGGTCCATTACCACAACGGAGCCTTGTGCATTTACTAGAATATGGCCCTGAGTTTCGTCCAAGCCAATGTCTTGTATGCTAGCGCCGCCTGTGCTATCGACAGCGGCATGGCCGGTCACCGTGATTTGAGAAATTGAATTATTGGCAGCATTATTTGCGAGCGAGGCAAATTGTCCTGCGGTAGCCGCGGACTTGCTGCCACCAGAAACAAATGTAAACACCGCATCCAGTCCAAGCAAGTCAACTAAATCCACAGGATCATTCCCTTCAAAACCATACAGGTTAATCCCGCCCAACTCTTGAATGGGATCCCGGTTGAGCCATCTTGAAAAATTCGGTTCATAAAACCGGAAGCCATAATTGTAGAGGCCGCTCACGGGCTGATATTCCTTCGACGAAAATCGGTAGCGGTTGGCATCGGCTAAACGGCCCCACTTGCCGATGAGCCGTCCGAAGGGGCCATATTCATAGTGTGCGACCGTGGCGCCGTTCGTCGCGTTGACCAGGGCCGTGGCGTTGCCGTTCCCGTCGTAACTGTAAAAATACGTCCCCGCGTTGGTCCCCCCATAGACCGTCATTGCAATAAGGCCGCCCACCCCGCCCGCTCCCTGCGCGCTGCCGCTCAGATCGCTCCCCCAGAGAAAGGAATCCAGCAGCGCCAGCGACGGGTTGCAGATCGCCACGCAGTTCCAGCCGTCATACACGTAGTAATTCGTGGACTCACCCACATACGCGCTCCCGTTGTTCGTCGAGACCACTTTGGCTATACGCCGCCCCTGATAGTCATAGCTGAAGCCCAACTGCATCTTCGAGCCGCCAGGCGCGTTG
>JBKQWF010000194.1:0-7542 GCA_052139695.1 Limisphaerales bacterium | reverse complement strand
ACCTGCGGATTTAACAAATCAGCCGTCTTGCGGCCGCGGGACCCGCGCTCGGGCAACTCCTCCTTCCTCTCAAACCTCCTCCGCTCGACCTCGCCTCGGCTTTTATTCTACAAGCCGACGCCCTGATGGAGTCCATTTTCATGCCGTGAGGTTTGATGAACCGCTCCCCCAGAACGCGGATCGCGTCCAGACAGTTAGTCTCGTTGAGCGAGAAAGGGTCCCAGGCAATGTCGTACCAGGAATTATAGTGCAGAAAAGAGCGATAGGGATGAGCGCGTTCCTCTTCCACATAGCAGAGGAACCCCCGCCGCATTTGCCCAGGCGGCGCAACCCCAATGACACAGCTGACAGTCAGGGTCTCGCCTTGTTTCAGCACCGCGTTGCGTTCCAGGTAAGAAACGACGCGCCTCTCCGCCACGGATCCGCCCGGTTCGCGGATCGCGTTCACTGACATCGGGTCTTCAAAACCCAGAAAGAAATTCCCCGCGGTCACCGGCGAGCCATCCACGCTGCCCGCCGCGGTGGCCCGCGGCAAGGGTTCGTCCAACCAGAGGATTTTCTGAATGATAACGTCGCCAAGCAAAGGCGTGACCTCAATTTCCTGCCGCAGATAATTCGCGCCGTCATGCAGGATCGCCCGCCAGAGAACCTGCAACCGCCCATCCGCCGATCGCAGACGCACTGCGAGTTCTCGCCCGGCGATTCGGTCCGCGCCGCGGGCGGATGCGCCTTTGATTGGCAAATCGGAGGCAATCGGCTTGCCATCCATTTTCAAACCGCCGGCGGGATAGCGGGCGCCGTCTGCCAGGAAAATCTGAAACGGTTCTCCCTTGAATGATAAGGTCTGCCCATCTCTGCTCCGCACGACAAGTGGGTTCAGCCTGCCGCCACTGACACCGCAGCCGGCGGATAACGCCCGATTGGCGATGGTCAAAGAGTCATTTGCGACGGTGGTTTCGGCCTGGCCCGGCGGCGGTCCAGGATACGCCAGACCGGCGCAGAGAGGCTTGCCCGGCCAAGCGGTCAGAACCACGGCTCCAAAAAGCGCGGCGATTCGCAGCGAATCCTTCATTTGACGCACCGTGGCAATTACTTGTCCGAGGGCAGTTCCTGCAAAACCAGGTTTCGATACTGCACTTTGGTGTACGCGCCGCCATGGATCTGCAGGGCAAAGATGCCGCGATGCGGAATGGATGCTTCGCTCTCCGTATAATCGACCGTTTTCACGCCGTTGAGCCAAAGCTGAATATGCGGGCCCTCCGCCCGAATCCTATAATCGTTCCAATCCGCCGGGTGAAGCGTCTTTTGCCGCAGGTCCGCCGGCGCCTCGACGAGATTTCGGTTGCGCCGGCTTTCATCGTACAAATTCCCATCTGTCTCCGCGCCCAGGTCCGCCTGGTAGCCGGACACCTCAAAGTTGTTGGGCACCCGTTGGGACCAGAACTGCACGCCGCCGTTCACAAATCCGTTGCTCCCCTCCACTTTATACTGAAGGCGCAGCTCGAAGTTTCCAAATTGCCGGGTCGTGGCGAGAAACTCATTGTGCGGCTGCTTGCGATCCAGGCTGCCAGCCACAATCGCTCCGTCCTCCGCCCGCCAGTTGTTTGTGTTGCCTTCCCAACCTTGCAGCGTTTTTCCGTCAAAAAGAGGAGTTTCATCCGCGGCGCGAGCCGTCCCTGGCTGGACAAGTGCTAGAAGAAGAATGCCGAGGACGAAACGAATTGTCTTTGTTTTCATGTATTTAATGGAAGGACAGTGGCCACAGAGGGCGCGAGCCGCAAGCGCAAACAAAGGTCTCGTGACGTTTTCGGGAACGATTGTGACATAATACGCTGACCCCTTTGGCTCTTCATGAGGGGACTCCCCCCGGGGGGGTAAAAGCGGCTCAATTTGGTTCAATTTACCTCAATTGGGTTCGGGTTACGGTGGAAGCAGGCTCTCCGGGGCGGCGTTGGGGCCGTGCTCGGGGCGATTTACCGTTGCGGGCCATCGCGGTCCTCGAGAGCTTGGCATTGTTTTCATGCGGGGCAATGATAGCGAGAATGCGTCAAGATTAAAATCCTACGGAAGGTTTTTGAACAGGTTTTGCGTGCGGCTCAGGAACGGCGATTTTATAGAAACCGAGAGAACGGAGCGGGAATTAAAAAGGCCGAAATTGGGGATGAGCGGCAGCTCAGCCCCACCCTCTGTTGCGCGCCCCGCACCGCCCTCAACCACCGCCAAATAAACCTCAAAATGTAAAAAGGTTTAGATGTGACCTACCATTTTGCCCCCCATTCTTGGAACCAAGGCAAAGCCGACTCGGAGCGTCCGTATTTTACTGGCGTTGCCAGGGCGCTTCTTCATAATTTCGCCCATGTCATCCAAGTCCAACAGGAGGGACGAGCGCTGCGAGTCCCTATTGTCACCCCCTATGAAAACCAACCGCCGTCAGTTCATCCAAACCTCCGCCGGCGCCATCCTTTCCGCGGGCCTTTTGTCCGGCTGCCGCACCGGCAGCCCTTCCGGGCCTGATCCCATCCCCGTCATCCTGGCGACGGACATCGGCGACGACATTGACGACACTTGGGCTTTGGGCCTTCTGCTGAAGAGCCCCGAATTGAGCCTCAAGCTCGTTGCCACGGAGTATGGCAAACCCCAGTATCGCGCCAAGCTCATCGCCAAGTTTTTGCAGCAGACCGGCCATGCGCACATTCCCATCGCTGTCGGCCCGGAGAGCGAGCCACATGGAGAAGGAGCTTTGGCCGAATGGGTGAGCGATTATCCATTGCGCTCCTATCCCGGCCCCGTCCACGAGGATGGGGTGGGAGCGATTGTCGATATGATCATGAAATCACCGCAGCCAATGACCCTGATTTGCATTGGCCCGATGCCGAATATCGCCGCCGCCTTGCAACGCGAGCCGCGGATCGCCCAGCGCGCGCGTTTCGTGGGCATGGACGGCAGCGTGCGATTGGGCTATGGCGGCGCGAAGACTCCCGCGGCGGAATGGAACGTTAAAGCCGATGTGGCCGCCGCGAAAAGGGGATTTTCGGCTCCCTGGGACATGACGATTACTCCGCTGGATACCTGCGGCCTCGTCACTCTCGACGGCAGCCGCTATCAGCAAATTCTGCATTCCACCGACCCCGTGGCGGCCACCATCATTGAGAATTACAGGCTTTGGAGCAAAGACCACAAGGCTGAGGCGGAACAACACTCTTCCACCCTCTTTGACCCGGTGGCGGTGTACCTGGCATTCTCGCAACAATTCTGCCGGATGGAACGGCTTGGCATCCGCGTCACGGACGACGGTCTGACGGTCATTGATGACCAGGCAAAACCAATGAACGTCGCGACGGAATGGACGAACCTCGACGGATTCCGTGACTTTCTGGTCGGTCGCCTCTGTGGCGCGGTTTAGGCGATTCTTAGCTTGAAGAATCCGTCACATTTGGGCTGCGCGGCAGCGCAGCCCCACCTTGTCTTGGGTGGGGCGCGCTCTCCGAGCGCGCCGTTTGTCCGAATGCCGGCCCCGGCGCGCACGGAGTGCGCGCCCTACCTTTCCGCTACGCAACCTTTTGAGACAATCTCTGCCGCAACGCCCTAATCTCAAATCTCTTTATGACCCAGACCGGTAATTTTTCCCATTTGCGGGCCGGCATCATTGGCACTGGCTTCATCAGCCGCGTCCACATTGAAGCCTTGAAACGCATCGGCGTCCGGGTGATGGCGGCTTGCGGGTCCGAGAAAGCGAAACAGGTGGCCGCGCAATGGGACATTCCGCATGTTTTCACGGGATACGATTTTGAGCGATTAGTGACTGATCCCGAAGTGGATGTCGTCCACATTACCTCGCCCAACCGTCATCATTTCGTCCAAGCCTGCGCGGCGCTCCGTGCCGGCAAGCATGTTATTTGCGAAAAGCCCATGGTGATGGATGCCGGCGAGATGAAAGAACTGGCGGCGTTGCGCGCCCGGCACGAACGGCAGGTCTTTGCGCTAAATTACAATGTGCGTTTTTACCCGGCGGTGCTTCAACTCCGTGCCGATGTTGTCGCGGGCCGCCTTGGACAAATCATTCACGTCAATGGCAGTTACATGCAGGACTGGCTTCTCAAACCTGACGATTACAACTGGCGGCTTCTGGCGGGGGAATCCGGCCGGCTGCGCGCCGCGGGAGACATCGGCACGCACTGGCTCGATGCGATCAGTTTTATTCTCGGAGCCCGCGTCGAGTCGGTGTTCGCACACCTCAGCACTTTTTATAAAGAACGACGGCGGCCGGTTGCTGAAGTCCAAACTTTCAGCGGCGTTATCCCGTCCGAAACGGTGTCTTACGCGGCGGAGACGGAGGATTTTGCCGATATCCTTTTGAACTTTGGCAACGGCACGCTCGGCAATCTGGCGGTTTCCCAAGTCGCGGCTGGACGAAAGAACAGCATTCGGGTGGAAATCTATGGCACCGAGCGCAGCGCCTGGTGGGACAGCGAAGAGCCCAATCTCCTGCGCTATGGCAATCGGGATGGCGCCAACGCGGAATCTCATCGCGCCGCCCCTGATTTTACCGAGGCGAGCGGATACACCGATTATCCGCCGGGACATGCAGAAGGTTTTCCCGACACGTTCAAAATGCTTTATCGGGCGGTTTATTCCCACATTGCGGGCGAAAATCCCGAGACGCAGCTTTATGCGGGAATGGAAGACGGCTGCCAGGAAACGCGGCTCTGCGAAGCGATTTGGCAAAGCCACTTGACAAGGGCGTGGCAAAGCGTCTGATGTAGTCATGCGCCAGTCATTAATGGTAGTCCGCAGTTGTTTCCCGCCGGAGCGGCCGCCCCGGCGAGGCGACGCTACCTTTTTGTATCAATACGTTTTATGAAATTGGGATTTGTTTCTGCCATTCTTCCCGAGCTGTCCCTGAAAGAAGTGCTCGCCTTCGCTGCCGCCGAAGGGTTCGCGGCGGTGGAACTGATGTCCTGGCCGGTCGGCGCGGCGGAACGGCGGTTTGCGGGCGTCACTCATGTGAACGCGGGCGACTTCAGCCAGGCTCAAGCGGACGAAATTATCGCCCTCACCCGGGCTCATGGCGTTGCCATCAGCGCCCTGGGATATTACCCCAACGTTCTCGATCCTGATGAATCGGCGGCGCGGCACAGCGCCGAGCATTTGCGCAGGGTCATCACCGCCGCTCCCAAGCTCGGACTGGAAACAGTCAATACTTTTATTGGCCGTGATTGGAGCAAGAGCGTCGATGACAACTGGCCCCGTTTTCTCCAAGTCTGGCGTCCGTTGATCCAGTTCGCGGAGGATCAGGGCGTCCGCATCGGCATTGAGAATTGCCCCATGCTTTTTGGCAAAAACGAATGGCCCGGCGGCAAGAACCTGGCCACTTCGCCGGTCATTTGGCGGCGCATGTTCTCGGATATTCCGTCGCCCAATTTCGGTCTCAACTATGACCCTTCCCATTTCGCGCTGCAATTCATGGACCCAGTCTCGCCTTTGCGCGAATTTCGCGACAAATTGTTTCACGTCCATGCCAAGGACGTTGAAATATTGCGGGATCGCTTGAATGAAGTGGGCGCCTTTGCCTTCCCCTTGCAATGGCATCAGCCGCGCATTCCCGGCTATGGCGAGATCGACTGGGCGGGTTTCATGGCCGGGCTGACGGCTACCGGCTATGAAGGACCGGTGTGCATTGAAGTGGAGGACGATACCTTCGGCAAAACGCTGGAGGGCCGGCAGCGCGCCCTGAAAGTGGCCCGGAATATTTTGCGGCCCTTTTTCGCCTAAGCCAACTTTCTCTTAATATGAAATACACCTATGAACAATTAGCCGGAATGATCGACCATTCCCTTCTCCAGCCCACCCTTACCGACCAGGAACTGGAGGACGGATGCAAAGTGGCGGCCCAATACGGCGTCGCTTCCGTTTGCATTAAACCTTACGCGGTCAAACGCGCGGCGGAACTGCTCAAAGGCACAAAGGTTTTGGTGGGATGCGTCATCGGTTTTCCCCACGGCAATAGCGCCACCGAATCCAAACGCTACGAAACCGAACTGGCCTGCCGCGACGGCGCGGTTGAGATCGACATGGTCATCAACGTGGGCAAAGCACTCGGCGGCGATTGGGAGTATGTCTTCCGCGACATCAAGGCTGTCTGCGACGAAGCGCACTCCCGCGGCGCCAAAGTCAAGGTCATCCTGGAAAACGATTACCTTACCCAAGGCGGCACCGGCTTGGGCAGCGCGGACTTGAAGCGCAAGCTTTGCCAGATTTGCGAGCGCGCGGGAGCGGATTGGGTCAAGACCTCGACGGGTTATGGCTTTGTCAAAGGGCCGGACGGGAAATACAGCTACAAAGGCGCCACAGCCGAAGACCTCAAGTTGATGCGAGAGGCCTGTTCGGCCAAAGTCCAGGTCAAAGCCGCCGGCGGCGTTCGCGACCTGGACGGCTTAATCCAGGTGCGCGACCTGGGAGCCAGCCGTTGCGGCGCCAGCGCCACCGCCGCCATTCTGGACGAATACCGCAAGCGCGCCGCCCTGCAAGCAACACGAACAGAGATCAAGTAGTGCCCGGCGATAATCCCCTTCGTCGCGCCTGCCAGCCGTCAAAATCTCTGCGTCAACTTGCCACCTTAATTTACTAACGCCTCCTTATTGGAGGCACTATTCTTGTGGGGAAAGTTTTTTGGCGCAGAAAGCGTTCGCCGTGCAGGCGTGCGTTTCGCTAAGCCTTGGCATCAATTCTGCCAATGTCGCCGTTGACATCGGAAGTGGCCCGCGGAGCATTTCCTTCGTTCGCGCCGGCGGTTGATTTGGAGGCCTGGCTGTCCCGCTGTAATCGAGCCAGCGCCGTCTGGGCGTCCGAAACATTGCCGGACGTGATCGCCGCCTGAAGTGCTTTATAATCCGCGCTCGCCTGATTGTTTTGCCCGTTGGCCGCTTGTGCGTAGCGCGACATCTGTGCTTTCAATGCAGCAATTGTCTGCTGGCTGATGGCGGACGCTACGTTAATGGAAACGCTGGAAATGGCACTCATAGGTTCAAACTATTCAAATACGTTTTCTGCTCTGCTTGCGTGCTAAGGCATCTATATATCGGACGGATAAGGCTGGGGCTTTAGTCGGCTTTGGAGGGCCACAACTCCCCATCAAAGACGACTGACCAACCGAGGCTGACTGCGCACCGGCTCCTTTGCCAGCGCGGCGGACACCACGGCCTTCCCATTGCAGCCTTAAACCACCAATAACACGCTGGCCTGAGTTCCAACATTCACGGCATCCTCGGCACCCCGGATCGCGCGTTGAATTAGCTTGTGTACCGGCCCATTTCTTTATCATTTGGAGCTTAACCATGAGTATTTGTTCGCTCAAGTAACGCGTGCAGAACACCGAACCTAACAAGGGCTATTCCCCGGCGGCAAACGACCAACTCATGAATATGCGAAAGAAGCTTCGTGGGTTTACGCTCATTGAGCTGCTGGTGGTCATAGCTGTTATCGCCATCCTGGCGGCCCTGTTGCTGCCGGTTTTATCCAAATCAAAGGAGCAGGCGAATACGA
>JBKQWF010000193.1:0-7056 GCA_052139695.1 Limisphaerales bacterium | reverse complement strand
TACCTGACTTCATTGAGCCGCATGCGATCGAGCTTGGAAAGAATAGCCTGACGGCCCTTGGTGGTATAAACCAAATTGGTGTCGGACCAGGGATTGGCGACGCCGAGGTCGTTGGTCGGAGCAATCCGAGCTCGAGCCCTTTCGGAGTAACGAGCCTCCTTGATCAAATCCAGGTAATAGAGCGCTGTCCGATTGGACGGGTCCTCTCTGAGGACTTGAACCAGGATGGCTTCCGCCCGGTCAAGCTTGCGCATTTCGTAAAGAAGTTTGGCCTTCTGCACCTGGGTGGCGATGTTCACCTCGGAGTCCAGCGGAATGGGCTGGACCTGCAGCCTGGAGGGGGTGGCCCTGATTAAATCCAGGTAATAACGCGCCAATTGGTTGGAAGGGGCGCTATTCGAGACTTGAGTCAGGATGGCTTGGGCTTCGTTGAATTTGCCCATTTCATAAAGAAGTTTGGCTTTCTGCACTTGGGTGGCGATGTTCACTTCCCGCTTCTCCTCGTGGGCTAATTTGTCGTCCAATGAGGCGAGCAAAAGCCGCGCTCCTGGAGAACTGTGCCATGACGCGCTCATCTCCTTTTGCCAAGTCTCTTGCTTCTGTCCACGCGCGATTTGCATGGCTCCAAAAAGCAATACGACGGCAGGTGATACGACGAGGGTTGCAATGACTTTTGACCGCACGCCTGACCGCGCAGTCCGCCGTTGCTCTGGCCTTTGGGACAGCCGAAGCAACCGTTCGACTCTCATGCCCAACCTCGACTGGAAGCCGCCATTGATGCCGATCCAACCCCAACCGCGTGGTGCCGTCATTTTTTTACCCAAGGTGACCAGGCATTTGGCCAGGGCGTCAGGGCCATCGGGGACGAGGGCGGTCTCTTCATCCGCCGCCAGTTCGGCGGTGAGATGAAGCAAACGCCGGACCCACCAGACGAGCGGGTGCCACCACAGTATTGCGGTGGCAAAGTCGGCCAGCAGAAACCAGCGCGGGTCTCCCGCCGCCAAATGCGCCAGCTCATGCGCGAGCACCGCATCTTGTTCCGCGGCGCTGTAGGCGGTTTCAAAATCTGGAGGCAGGCCAAGGGTGGGGCAGAGAAGGCCAAACGCCATCGGACTCATGGCCCGCGGCATCCATAACAAATTAGCTTTCTGCCGCAGGCCGACACGGCTCGCGATTTGCCCCACCCGTTCTTGCAACGCGCGACTGACGATTTTTTCGCGCCGCAACCGCAGCGTGAGCAAAAGTGCTTGGGCCGCGGCCATTCGTCCGAAAACAAGAACGGTGCCCGCCAGCCACAGCCATCCCGGCCAGAAAACGGGTGGCCTTGGCACAGGTAATTGGAGATTCATTTTGACTGGCAGCGACCGCGTCAATGCCGCCGCATTGGGCGGCAAAGGTGATGGCAGCACATTAACCAAGACCTGTTTTTGTCCGAAGAACATTTGCGCCGCGCCTCGTCCGAACCCGGTGAAATCCGAAGCTGTCACGAGCAGGACGCATAAGACAGTCACTTGCCACACGGCCCTTTGCGCGGCTGCGGAGCGAAAAAGCCGTTGCGCCAGGAATCCGAGACCGGCCAGACAGGAGATTTCGAGCCCCAGCGTAGCCAGCAGACGCCACCAAAAAGAGAGGTTCGGAACATTCACAGCTTCTTCTTCCTTTCCGCGATGAGCGCTTCCAACCGTGTCAGTTCCTCGCGGCTGATTTGCCGGGTTGTGAGGAGGTGCGCGACCATGTCCGCCAGGCTGCCTTCAAAAAGTCGATCCAGGAAATGGGTGGAGATGTTTTGTGTGACCTCTTCGGCCTGAACGGCGGGGCGATAGAGGAATTTTCTCTCGTGCAAGCGATGACGGACCAAGCCGCGCGCCTCCATTTTCCGTAACATCGTCGCGATGGTGGTGTAAGCCCAGTCGCCTTCGGCGGAAAGGGCGTGGTGAACTTCCGCCACGGTCGTCTCCTTGCGCAGCCAGAGGACTTTCATGATTTTGAGTTGCAGATCGCCCAGGCGGTAAGTTTTGGATTTGGTCATGACGTTACCAAGGTAATATTACCTAGGTAATATATGCAAGCGAAAAGTTTAAGATTTTTCGGGTGGGGGCGGTGCTGCAGCGCCGCCCACTATTTGCCCGTGTGGCGAGGGGGAAAGTTAGGGCGGAGCGGCAGCTCCGCCCCACCGAAATAGCCGACATCTTTCATCGCACCGCGTTCAGGTCACCAGCCGAAGAAACGGTAGGGGTCGTCCCATTCAGTGGGTTTGGTCAGGTAGAGGCCCTCCAGCCAGCGGCCTACCGTCGGGTCAGGAATGGGAACGAGGCGCACATCCGCCAGCGACAACTTTCCCGTGCCGGTAAACCAGATCTGGAACTTGGTGCCTTTGGTTACGGTTCCTTTGGCCTGAACAACGAACGAATTGGTCTGCCAGTCGTCTTTTGGCGCAAACTCCGGGGAGTCGCAAAGACTTTGCCAATTGGCGGTGTTTTGCACCGTCCAATGGATTTCCTTGGTGGACAGGCCTTCGGCACGAGTTCTTATCGACATGCGATACCATTGGCCGCCGCGGATGGGGATGTCGTGCTGGGCGATCATGATTTCCGGGGCTTTCGCTCCGTCCTCGGCAGGAGGCACAGTGAGAACTTCGGCCCAGCCGCCGCCCGCGACCGGGATTCTTTCGCGGGTGAGAATGGCGTCTTTCGAACCACACTCCCATTCGTCGGCCAGGCCATGGCCGCTCGTGGCCGCGCTGAAATCACCATTTCTGATGACCGACGGTTCTTGGGACCCGCCGACCGGGTCGCCGAACCTTTCCAGCAGGGGGGTCACGCCGGAAACTCCGAGATTGCCCAGCAACCGGCTGGCGGCGAAGGAAGTGCGTCCAAAAGTGCGCCGCAAATTAAAAGGTCCCGGCAGCGCCCCCATGGTTTTACTCACCTCAAAGGGCGGTAGTTGGAAATAGACAACATTCCCTCGCTGCGCCAGCACGCCGTCGCCGTAGGCTGTCGCGCCGTCCGTCACGAGCGGCAAGCGGCGCGGGTCGCGGTTGTGAACGTCTGCCGGCGCGACTCCAGCCAGGAGCGAATCAGCGGCGAAAGGCGGGAACTCGGCGGCGATGTGTTCCACATTTTGCATGGTCACCTTCGCGGGCAGGAACGAGTTGGCCTCCTCCTGGTCCAACCCGAGAGCCAGGACATGGCCGCCCGCCGTGAGCCAATCGCTCATGGCGGCCGCGTGCGGCGCAAGTTCGCGGCCGCCTCCCGGTCCCACCACAAGCACCTGGTCCGGGGCCGGCAGAGCGCCGGTCAAGGCAGAGGTTTCGACGCCGCAGGCTTTCAACCATGCCAGGCCAGTGGCTTCGCCGGCGTACAGCGCCGTCCGTCGCGGACGGGGATGCCACGCCTCGATATACTTGATGATATTGCCGGCCAGGATCGTTGCCGCGGGGTCGCTTTCGGTGCGGCCCGTAACATCCATTTGACAGAAAAGGACGACACCGCGGCCCTCCCGGTATTCGAGCAGGGGGCTGTACTGCAGGGCGTAGCCGCCGTCCACAATGGGCAGGAAATCGCCGCGCGGCGGTTTTTCGATCAACACGGAGGCGACATTGCCCCAATTGCCGCAACGCCACAGCCGGGGCACTTCCAATCCGCTCCAGATGACAGCGGGCGCTCCGCTATACTTTTGACTCAAAGTGTAGGACAAGGTCGGAGGCAGCAGGGTGGAAGAGCCCCGCCAATCGCGCAGGTTCTCCGCATTGAGTCCGGCTAGAAGAGGGCTGTCAGCGAGACGAGGCCAAGCCTGGCGAAGGCCGTATTCCTCGACCCTGAAACCGAGGCGTTTTTCCAGCACGTCGCCGGTCTGCTCGAAGACAACGACCTTCAATCCGTCGCGCACGCGTTTGAGATCGGGCGCCGGGCCGTCCACCGTCAGGGCGCCTTTGCCGATGAGCAGCACATCAAATCCGGAAAGGTCCGCGGCGGCGTCAACCGCCTGGCAGGTGACGCCAAGGTCCGCGAGCAATTTGGCCGTCTGACCCGGGGGATCAAAGAGCGCCATTTTCGCGGCAGGTTTTGGCTGCGATGCCGGCGCGACAACTTGCACGGCGAAGGAGTCTGTTTGCGCTTCGCCAGTGCTGAATTTGAAGTTGGCGTTTATCTGATAATCGCCTGGCGCCGTTTCGCCCGGCAGCTTTATTTCCACCGGAATACGCGCCTGGTCTCCAGTCGGAATCACCACTTGCCTGGAGCCGCCGGTCGCGGGAGCCAAGCCGGAGGACCATGAGGCATCGCAAGTCACAGCGACGCGGGAATTATTGATGACAATAAGTTGCTTTTCGATGGTGTCGCCCGGAAAAAAAGCATGGTCCTTGACGGTAAAATGTTGCGGCTTGCCCGCGATCCAGCCGAGCAATGGGTTGTTGTTCCTCACCAGAGACTGGGCTGTGGGCGACGCGATCCAGTCAGAACGTTCATAAGCCAGGTCAAAGCGCTCGAAGGTGTGATCGATAAAGTCGGGACTGAAGCCCGGACGTTGCAAATTATCCCAATCGACCGGGAGTTCCTGGCGGCGATGTTGGAAGCCATCGCGCAGTTTCCAAAAGCGGTCAAACTCCCAGGGCGAATTGCCGGAAACGCCCCAGGTGCGGAAGGCGCGCCAATTGTCCGTCGTATAGGCGGCCTGGACCGGTTGAAGCTCATCCGATTGCTGGCTTCCGACTGAGACGGGATATTCCCAGTGGTGCCAGTCGCGTCCCTGCCGAAACTGCCGCGCTTCCCATCGCAGGTCCACCTTTTCGCGGTCGCTGATTTGATAAGCCGCGTCGCCGAGGAATTGGGCGTCCCATTCAGCGATACAATATTCCCAGGGCGCGACCGCGCCGCCGAACTCGCGTTTGCCCTTGTACCACCCGCGATACATCGTCCAGTCCCAGGCAAACGGCGCGCCATACTCCACCAGCAGCAACGGTTTCACTCCAACGGTTGCCCAATGCTCAAACCAGTCGTCCAGTTCCTGGATGGGAACGAAGTTAGGGTAGAAATTGAGGGTGTACATGGCGCTGAGATTCCCGGAAGAATGATGATAAACGATGCGCGCAGGGTCCAGATGTTTGACAATCGCCTCGCAGCGCAAGGCCAGGCGGGCGTTGTTGCCGGACCAGCCATCGGAGCGCGGGTCGCTCAAGCCGTCGATCATTTGGGGATTTATGTCCTCGTTGTAACCGGTGGCGTTATGGCTCATCGCGTAGCAAACGACCGAGGGATGGCTCCCGGCGGCGCGCACATAGAAGCGCGCGTGGCCCGCGTAGCCGTTGGTTTGATCGGCTTCCGGCGTTTTCCAGTCATACGCGCTGAAGTGCGGCTGCGACAACGCGACTAACATGCCGGTGTCATCGGCCGCGCGCAGAATTTCGGCGAAACTGAGGTGCGAGCCGGGTTCGCATCCGTAGTTATGCGTGTAAACAAAATTAATCCCGAAACTTTTCAGCCGCAGGAAGCTTTCCCGGGCCGCCGCGTAAGTGGAGAGGGCCGCTCCCACCTCGGCGTTGTCCAGCGGCACCAACGACAAATACAGGCGCGTCCCGTTGAGGTAAAAGTCGCGGCCCTCGATCCAAAGCTCGCGGAAGCCAAAGCGGACGGGCGTCGCGATGTCCAATGGCCGGCCGTTTGAGTCAAGGATAGAAATCTCGGCGTCATACTGATTCTCTGGAGTGTTGATGTCCCACAACTTCGGCGGTTTCCAGCTTGCGGTGAAGGCGGCCCGGCTGTCTTTCAGCTCGTTAGCCGTGAAGATCGGACCGCTCAACTCTGCCACTGGTTTTCCTTGCTCCGTTATGCGCGCTCGCAGGCTGTAGCGCCCGTCGCCGGCGAGGCCGCCCAGGCCCGCTTCAAAGGTGATTTGGCCCTGGCGAAAGGAGGTGTCAACTCTAACGTCGGCGAGGCGCGTGCCGGACGGTTCGCCGGTCAGCCAGACATCGCCGCACAGACCGCGGCGTTCAACCACGCCTTTTTTCTGTTTGCCGGTGTTGGTGTCGTTGTACGACTCCATCACGGCTTTGAGCGGCATCGAGACCACGAGCAGGCTGAGGACATGTGTCGCTCCAGGCCGGACAAACGCGGAAAGATCGACTTGACCCGCGGGGAAGCGGATTTGGCCCGCTTTTTGGCCGTCGATATAAACTTCCGCGTAAGAATTCAGGTATTCCACGGACAACGTGATGCGCCGGCCAGCCCAATTCGGCGGGATGGTGATGGTGCGCTGGTACCAGGCGCTCTGCACGTCCTTGAGGTTTGTGTTCTTCCACGCCGGCGCCGAGTAAAGCGTCTGGTAGTCGTTTTGCAGGTAGTTCTCGGCTCCAGGCCAGCAGGCTGGCACTTTGTAATAACCCCAGTCTGCCGCCGGAACTTGCGCGGCCTTGTCCAGCACGGGCTGCCAGCGCCACAGTCCGTTAACGCAAAGACGTTCGCGTGTGGGGGTGGTTTCGCGAAACGCCTTGCCGGCATCCCACACGGCTTTGACGTCCTCCGGCAAAGGGGCGTCCGTTTGCTCCGCTTTTGAGCAGGGTGTGGCGAGGGTGCCCCACGCCGCTGCCAGGAGGATGGGGAAGATTGTTTTGGGACGGGCGATGAGAGAATGCATAAGAGGGCAGGCGTCTTTCGATTTGATTTCTTCAATGAATGATGGATAAAGCCAGCCATGAATAGCAAGCGCTCAATGACACCGCGCCCGGGAAAGGCTTCGGGACAACATTCTTCTTCGGAAGCCCCCTGCGCCGTGAGAATAGGGATCAAGGAACGCCGAGGATCACCAGAGGAAAACAACCCCCTCTCCTCGATCCTCTCCCCGCGTTGCGGGGAGAGGAAGAAGAGTTTCGTTCCGCAACCCCAAGTAAGGGTAGGCTTGCCTCGCCGAGGCGACCACACGAGCGAGAAGGACCCGGGGACGTCTCGGCCGGGGCTGTCTCAAACGGGGCCCGAACAGGCAGCTTGGGCAGGGCGCGCTCTCCGAGCGCGCCGTTTGTCCGAATGCCGGCCCCAGCGCGCACGGAGTGCGCGCTCTACCTTT
>JBKQWF010000192.1:0-5470 GCA_052139695.1 Limisphaerales bacterium | reverse complement strand
ACGGCACCTGCGCCAGCCCTATCCGCCTTTAATTGGTTCCCGAAAAAAAGCGCGTCAACAATTGAAAGTAACCCCGAATTGCGCCCACAAAAACTAGTGGCATTGACCGGGACGGTCGCGCTCCCCGGACCGTGAAATTCGTCGGCTTAGGCGAGGATTTGGGTTCACCCGAAACTGGTTGACTCATGCCCCGCTCAATGACATTTTGAAGGTCATGAAAACTAAAACGGCAGTACTTGCTGGAGTAGTTTTGCTTCTGGCATTCGGCACAACGGTCGTCAGGGATAGAATGGACGATCCTTTTCAGCAGGAATCCATCACGCGGGTGGAACAAGCCAAAAAATGGGCGCTCGCTTGCATGCTCTTCGCCGATGCCCATGGAAAGGAGTTGCCGAAAGATTTCTCGCGGGTGAAGCCTTTCGAGTCGAACGACGGTCTATCAGATTCAAATTGGGAGATCGTCTCGAGCGGTGACGCGAATAGGATTACCAACCCGGCCCAGACCATTTTGCTCCGGGAAAAAGAAGCCAGGAAGTCTCCCCGTGGCGACTTCATCAAGATCTATGCTTTTGCTGACGGCCACGTGGATCGACTGTGGTCGCCTGAGGACAATTGCACGGCTTTGGAGAAAAAGCGGGGGCTTTTTGGCTCAAACGGCCAGTAATTACCCAAATCCTCGCCTAACGAAAACGCTCACGCCGCGTCTGAATGTTTGGATAGGAATCGTATAGCACCGGCAAGATGCGGTCGGCGAGACGCCGACCGCGGCGACCGAGACGGTCGCGCTCCCCGAGCCGGAAATTCGCTCGCCTCAGGCGAGGATTTGGGAATTAAAACTCGTCTTGTCTCTTCGTTCCCTTTCTTGCCTTCTGTTCCAAACCCCAAGCAGGCGTTGATGAACTGCTCCAGGCCGAGTTGCAAGAGAACCTCACCGGCTCTAAATTCTTCCCATGTGTTTCTGAGGAACGACGCAACGTTGCCGGCCCATGGAAAAATTTCAATTTCATCCCATCATTTCCCAGTGGTTTGCGCGGAAGTATGGCTCGCCCACCGCGCCACAGGAGGACGGCTGGCCGGCGATTCAATCGGGCGGGCACACACTCATCGCGGCGCCGACCGGCTCCGGCAAAACCTTGGCGGCGTTCATGGCCGCGCTCGATGGCCTGTTTCGTGAAGGACTGGCCGGAACGCTCCCGGATGAGACCCGCGTTCTCTATGTCTCGCCACTGAAGGCGTTGAGCAATGACATCCACAAAAACCTGGAGGAGCCGCTGGCCGGAATTCGCGCCGCGCTCAAGGCCGGCGAAGGCCGCGACGTCGCCGTCCGCGCCGAGGTCCGGACCGGCGATACTCCCGCGGCCAAGCGGCAATCCATTGCCCGCCATCCGCCGCAGATCCTCGTCACCACGCCGGAATCGCTCTATTTGCTGCTGACTTCGGAATCCGGGCGCAAAATGCTGAGGCCAGTGCGCACCGTGATTGTCGATGAAATTCATGCGGTCATCGGCAGCCGCCGCGGCTCGCATCTCGCTCTGAGCCTGGAACGTCTTGCCGCCCTTGCCACAGGCCCTTTGCAACGAATTGGACTTTCCGCCACGCAAAAGCCCATCGAGGAGGCGGCCCGGTTCCTGGTCGGCAGCCGGAATATGGACGAGCATGGCCGGCCTCGTTGCCACATCATTGACAGCGGGCATTTGCGCCGAATGGACCTGGCCATCGAACTTCCGGGCTCACCTCTGGAAGCCGTCATGTCCAATGAAGTTTGGACGGAGGTTTACGAACGGCTGGTCAGTCTGATCGAGGCTCACCGCACGACACTGATCTTTGTCAATACGCGGCGCCTGGCCGAACGCGTGGCCCATCAGCTTTCGGCCCGCATTGGTGAAGACAAAGTCACTTCGCATCACGGCAGCCTCTCCACCAAACTCCGGCTCGAGGCCGAAAACCGGCTCAAGCAAGGGCAATTGAAGGCCCTCGTGGCCACTTCGTCGCTGGAATTGGGCATCGACATCGGTTCCGTCCAACTGGTTTGCCAGCTTGGAACGACTCGCTCCATCGCCACTTTTCTGCAACGCATTGGCCGGGCCGAGCATTCGCGGGGTGGTTTGCCCAAAGGACGCTGCTTTCCCTTGACTCGCGATGAACTCGTGGAATCCGCCGCCCTGTTTCGTTGTGTCCGCGGCGGGCAATTGGATGCCCTGCGCATTCCTCCGCGTCCCCTGGATGTTTTGGCCCAACAAATCGTGGCCGCCGCCGCCGCGGAAGATTGGGAGGAACAAAAGCTCTTTGAACTGGCGCGCTCCGCTTACCCCTACCGCGACTTGTCCTATGGGGAATTTCAGGAGGTCATCCGCATGCTGGCTGAAGGATTCAGCACCAAGAGGGGCCGCCGCGGCGCCCTCCTGCACCACGACGCGATTTATCACCGGGTCCGCGGACGGCGCGCCGCGCGCTTGGTCGCCTTGACTTCCGGCGGGGCCATTCCGGACAATGGCGATTACCGGGTGGTGGCCGAGCCGGGCGACACTTTTGTCGGCACGGTCAATGAAGACTTTGCCGTGGAATCGATGGCGGGCGATGTTTTCCAGTTGGGCAATGCCTCGTGGAAAATCCTCCAAATCGTTTCCAGCCAGGTCCGCGTGGCCGATGCCCAGGGCCAGCCGCCCGGCATTCCTTTCTGGCTGGGGGAAGGCCCGGCGCGAACGGCGGAACTTTCCGCCGCCGTCGCGCAGCTCCGCGAAGAAACCGAGAACATAATTGACAAATCAGACGGTTCCGTCGAGGCCCTGATCGCCTGGTTTCGCGCCGAGACCGGCATCTCCGAAGTCGCCGCCCGGCAACTGGCGCACTACTTTGCCGAGGCGCATAAAGCCCTGGGCGTCATTCCTTCACAGAAGAAAATCGTGATGGAAAGGTTCTTTGACGAATCGGGCGGCATGCAGTTGGTCATTCATTCGCCCTTTGGCGCGCGGCTCAACCGTGCCTGGGGGCTGGCCTTGCGCAAACGATTTTGCCGCTCCTTCAATTTCGAATTGCAGGCCGCCGCTTCCGACGATGCCATCGTCCTTTCCCTCGGCGCCCAGCATTCCTTCCCGCTCGCGGAGGTTTTCCATTACCTGCACAGCAAAACCGTCCGCGCCCTGCTCGTGCAAGCGTTGCTCGATGCCCCCATGTTCCCCATTCGCTGGCGCTGGAACGCCACCCGCTCCCTTGCCCTGCCGCGACAGCGGCACGGACGCAAAATCCCCGCGCCGTGGCAGCGAATGGAAGCGGAGAACCTGCTCGCCGCGGTTTTTCCCGACCAACTGGCCTGCCTGGAAAATATTGTGGGAGACCGCGAAGTCCCGGACCATCCGTTAGTCAAACAAACGATTGAAGATTGTTTGACCGAGGCGATGGATATCGACGGGCTGGAAGCGCTTTTGCGCCGGATGGAAAAAGGAGAAGTGGAAGGCGTGGCGCGGGATTTGCCGGAACCGTCGCCTTTGGCCCACGAGATTCTCAACGCCCGGCCCTATGCTTTCCTCGATAACGCCCCGCTCGAAGAACGCCGCACCCAGGCCGTCCTCACCCGGCGCGCCAGCGACTTATCCGGCAGCGATGGGCTGGGCATCCTGGATGCCGCGGCCATTGACCGGGTTTGTCAAGAAGCCTGGCCGGAAGCGCGCACCGCGGATGAACTGCACGATGCGCTCTGCTGGATCGGCGTCATGACGGAGGACGAAATCGCCAAATGTTCGCCGGAAGCGCGGCCGCTCCTGCAAGCGCTGGCCGCCGAGAGGCGCACGGGGCGTCTGGATGGTTTTCCTCCATTCTTCATTGCCGCCGAACGCTTGCCCTTGCTTCGCGCGGTCTATCTGGAGCGCCATTGCGACCCCGCCCTCGAACCGCCAGCGTCCGAAGCCAATAAAATCTGGGAGCGCGCCGGCGCGTTGCGGGAATTGTTGCGGGGACGCCTGGAAATCGTGGGGCCGGTCACGGCCGCGGCCCTTGCCGCCCGCCTGGCTCTTCCTGTCAAAGAGATTGAAGCCGCGTTGCTCGCTTTGGAGGCGGAAGGCTTTATTTTGCGCGGAAGATTTCACCCTGGCGTCCAGGAACAGGAATGGTGCGACCGGCGGCTGCTGGCCCGCATTCATCGACTGACCTTGAATCGGTTGCGCGCGGAAATACAGCCGGTCTCGGTCGAGCATTTTCAACGGTTCCTCCTCGCCTGGCAACGCGTTGACCCGGAGCATCGCGCCGAAGGGTTGACCGGGGTCGAAGCCGTCCTCGAACTGCTCGACGGCTTGGAACTGGCCGCCGCCGCCTGGGAACCGGAAGTGCTCGCCTTGCGCGTCAGAGATTACACCCCGCAATGGCTGGACCAGCTTTGCTTGACAGGCCGCCTCGGCTGGGGAAGACTCTCCCCGCCCCAGAATGCCAACGCCCGCGGTCTCATTCCGCTTCCTTCCACACCGGTTGCCATCTTTGACCGCGCGAATCTCCCGCATTGGCGCGAGCTGGCCGGTCCGCGGTGTCCCGCCGATTTCGCTCCAGATACGGCCCTGGTTCTCGAAGCCCTTTCCCGCTCGGGGGCCCTGTTCTTTGGTGAACTGATGCGGGCGGTCCAGCTTTTGCCCTCGCGCGCCGCCGAGGCGCTGGGTGAATTGACCGCTCGCGGCTGCGCCACGGCGGACAGTTTCGAAGGGCTTCGCGCCCTCTTAATCCGGTCTGACAAGCGCTTCCCCTTTGCCGATACTGGCCGCAAGCGCCGCCATAAATCCGTCACGAGCGTCGAGTTTGCCGGGCGCTGGACGTTGTTGGGAAATCCTCCTTCCGGCGCGCCGCCGGTCGAAGCATCCGCGCCCGGCGAGGCGGCCGTGGATGCCTTCGCCTGGGTTCTTTTGCGGCGCTACGGCGTGGTCTTCCGGCGTCTGCTGGAACGCGAATCACTCCGCGCCTCCTGGTATGACCTTGGCCGCGTCTATCGCCGACTGGAAGCGCGCGGGGAGATTCGCGGCGGCCATTTCATCAATGGCGTCAGCGGCGAACAATTCGCCTTGCCCGAAGCCATCGGCCTATTGCGGTCCCTGCGCAAAGCCGCTGCCCCGCGTGAACTCATCACCATCAGCGCGGCGGACCCGCTGAATCTCTCTGGCATTCTTACCGCGGAAGCGCGCATCCCGGCCATCGCCGCCAACCGCCTGCTCTTGCGCGACGGCCTGCCTATCGCCGCCTTGGTCGGCGGAGAAATCAAATCCCTGCACGAAGCCGGCAACCCGAACGACCCCGCCATCCAGCAAGCTTTAATCGTCGGCCAAATGCCCCCCGCCCTGCGCGCATACTACTCGTAAAAGTGAGCCGGGTTTAGATTAGGCATCGCGAAACAATAACTTGAGCAATTCTGGCTTGGTCTTTTGGCCGCTGGCGGCGTTGCTCGCTCGTTACAGATCCGCGCGGATATGCGCCTCGCGAGCGCCTTGCCAGCGGC
>JBKQWF010000191.1:0-7541 GCA_052139695.1 Limisphaerales bacterium | reverse complement strand
CGATTCTGCCGTTGCGCGCCAGCGCGGCCCTCGAAAGCGTTGCCTCGTTTCCATGCGCGGCAACGATAGCAAGAATGAGTCGAGACTAAAATCCTACGGAAGGTTTTTGAACAGGTTTATTCCGCCCCGATGCAGGAAAGCTGTATTACGGTCATTCCTGAGGAGACTTGGAATACAGTCTGCCGCCAGGCAATTTATGCCAGGGCGAGGCGAGAGCGACGAGCACCCCTCTCTCCGCCTCTCTCCCCGCTCGCGCGGGGCGAGAGTGAAATAGGCTGTGTATATCTATGTACGTATATACGATTCCCGGCTTTTGCCCGGCACAACCGCTTCCAAGAGAAGAATTGCGTCTCGCACCCCCGCCGCGCGTTCCAGTCCGTCCATCGTTGACGACCCGTTGACAAGGGAACGGTGTTCGCGGAAAGATGGAATTCGTGGTGTCGCGGGCGACCATCGATTATCTTGATGCCGCGATTGATCATGAATGATGAAGGTATGGTGCTGGCTTACAAGAAGCAAGAGGCGCCGCGCGTCCGCGCAGACTCCCGCCGCCGACGCGAAAAAGTGACGCAGCCGACGGCTACCGTCGGCTATCGGCATAAATCGCTTAATTTATCTTGTATTGCGTGACAGTTCGGTGAATTATAAACGGGCGGCATTCCTCCAGGATGGCGCATGGAAATTTCCAAACAGGCGTGCCGAAATTTCATTTTTTTGACCCAATTATCGCAAAGGGAAGTTCAACACCAGCTTGAGCCGACGGTCTGATGGTCTATGTCAATAAAAACGAAGAGTAAATTGTTGAGTCCACCCTTGCCGGTGGCGGAGGTTGCCGTGGCGGACGTGGCCGAAATCCTCAAGGCGCTGATCCATCTGTCCCGCGAACAGGGCCACGTGACAGAGGACGACATCAGCGACATTCTGCCGGCGGGGCTGGCGGAAGGGGAGGTGCATGAGCTTTATGGCAAACTCCATGACTTGGACATCAAAGTAATCCGCCTGTCGGAGGTTGAGCCGCTCAAAACCGCTGAATCGACAGAGGATTCCGACTCCCGCCTGGCCACGCTCGACGATCCCGTCCAGATGTATTTGAGCAAAATGAGCAAAGTGCCCCTGCTCACGCGCGAACAGGAGGTGGAGATTTGCCGGAAGATCGAACAGGCCGAAATTGAGTCAAGAAGGATTCTTTATGGTTTTGGTTTTAGCGGCAAGGAACACATTGCCCTGGGGGAAAAGCTCCTTTGCGATCCGCCCAAAGAGCGCTTTGACCGTGTCGTGGCGGCCCAGGAAGGCCTCACTCGCGAAGAGCATCTTAAGCAATTGCGGCGCTTAATCAGCAAAGTCCGGAAGCTCGACGCGCAGGCTGACCACAATTACAGCGCGCGCCAGCACGTCGCCGGCAAAGATTGTCCGCCCGCCATCATGGCCAAAGCCCGGCAAATCGACCGCGGCCTCCAGGAGACGCTCCCCAAGTTTTTATACCGGCAAAAAATCCTGGAGGACATGATCGTGATGGCGGAAAACGTCCACGAAAAATTCAAGGCCAGCCTGGGCCGCATGGGGAAGTTGAAGGAAGGCGAAGCATCCAAACCCCAGCATGATGCCCGCTTGGCTGAACAAGCCGAAATTCGCGTTCTTGAGAGATTTGTGCGGATGCCGCATGAGGAATTCGGCAAAGCCTTCAGCCAATTGAAATCGGCGGCGGCGCGCGCCGACCAGGCCAAGAAGCACATGGCCGAAGCCAATCTGCGATTGGTCGTTTCCATCGCGAAGAAATACACCAACCGCGGCCAATCGTTTCTCGACCTGGTGCAGGAAGGCAATATCGGGCTGATGAAAGGGGTGGAGAAGTTTGATTACCGCCGCGGCTATAAGTTTTCCACCTATGCGGTTTGGTGGATTCGGCAGGCTCTGACCCGCTCCATCGCTGAACAATCGCGCACCATTCGCATTCCGGTGCATATGATTGAAATCATCAATAAACTCTGGCGGACGCAGAAGCAACTGAGCCAGGACCTCCGCCGGGAAGCCACCCCCGAAGACTTGGCCGACGAAATGGGGCTGCCGCTCTCGCGCGTCAAGTCCCTTTTGAAAATGGCCCAGCAAACCGTTTCGTTGGATGCCCCGGTGGGCGACGATGGAGAGGTGAGGGTGGGCGATTTTATTGAGGACAAGACGGCGGAGAATCCCGCGGATGGGACCGGTTGCACTCTGCGCAAAGAGAAGTTGGAGATGGTTTTGGCCACCCTGACGGAACGCGAACGGAAGATCCTCGAATTGCGTTTTGGCCTGCACGATGGCAACGACTGCACCTTGGAGGAGATTGGAAAAATTTACAACGTCACGCGCGAACGCATCCGTCAGATCGAAGCAAAGGGCCTGCGCAAACTGCGCCACCCCACGCGCCTCCGCCATCTCGAGGGCTTCCTTGAGAGCGGCCAGCCCGCCGGCGCTACGGAGGTTAATCCGTCAAGAGACCGCCAATCCAGTCCAACTCCCAGCGTCTCCTGTTTCCCCAGCCGCCGAAAAGTGGCGGGCGACGTGAATATCACACGCTGTGCGGCGTAGTCCTGGTGAGCCCAACAGGGAGTTTGGGACAGGCTCGCTGGGCGACCGCGGATGCCACATCCTGGACGCGCCGTTTTGGGGGTTGAAAATGAAATACCCGGTTAGTGTGGAAGGGTGCATTTCGACCTATTGGAAAGGGCTATGGGTAAAAGACGAACCGAAAATGGATATCGCGAAGGGTGGTCGCTCTGATGGTTTTGCGCCGCGTGGCCTCTGCTGAAGCAATCACCGCGTTGCTTGCGCTTCTGTCAAGAGGAACGCAAAAACCCCCGTAAATAGTGGGGTTTCGCCAGCATTGGCGGAAGGGGTGGGATTCGAACGGGGTGAGGGGATTTTTTCAAAATCCACTACTCCGCCATTACCACCCCACCACCAGAGGCGAACAGCCTCATAACTAACGAACGCCAATAGAATCAGGCATTCTTGCAGGTTTGTCAAGCGCCGGCGATTACGCACCCGATACCAATCAACTACTCACCAATTACTCATTCATCACCCATTCACTGGCACTTTCACTGGCACTTTCACTGGCACTAAAATCGTGACAAAGCCGATTGATCCATATTTGAGAACAATGAAACGCACGGAAAAAGGCGAAGGTTTTCCCGGTTAACGGATCGTCGTCCTTCCGCGTTCCGTCGTGAACGCTGCCGGTCGCCATGCATTGACCGGCGGATTGCTGCCGACCGACTCCGGTTATTTTCCCCACTCGAAGCGGTGAAGGTGCGGCCATCGCCAAACGAATGCCAGTGTTGAGCAATGGCTAACGACTCCAATTGTATATTCTGTGGTTACCAATTAGTGGCTACTTGTCTCGACGCTGTGGTTGGGACATGATTGCCACGGTTTCCGCCTTGATCACGTCGCCGACGCTGTAAATCAGGCTCAGCCGCCCGTTCGAAAGCTGCTCGATCTTCCGCAGGTCGAGCGCCCGACGATGCGAGGCGGCGGGAAAGAGCGCCTTCCCCGGGCCGGCGATCAGCGGGTAAACGATAAGCCGGAGTTCGTCCACGAACCCGGCATCGACAAGGGTCGCGACGGTCTGCGCGCCTCCGACCAGATAAATGTCTTTGCCGGGTTGCTTCTTCAGCGCGGCGATGTCTTCGAGTTTGCGGATGAACTTCGTCCCAGGCCAGAGCGATGAGGTCAACGTGCGGGACCAAACATAGTGTGTCGTCTGCGCGGCGAAGCGCGCCCATTCGAGCTCGGCCGCCGTCGGCAATCGGTCGGTCATCGGGAGAGGATTGCCGGGTTCGTTCCGCACCGCGGACCAATACTGCTCGTAGCCCCGGAACATCGTGCCGCCCAGCAGGCACGCGTCGATTTGCGGCGTGAGGCCGTAGCTGTCGGCCCACGTCTCCACCCAGTCCGCGTAACCTTCCGGCCCCTCGATCTTCTCGTCGACGGACATCTTCATTCCAGCGATAAGCTTTCTCATATAATCCTCCTTTTCTAGTGACTGTTTTGTTTGATGTAGGTGTTGTGGTTGAATGATCGTGCGAAAACATTTTGGCGTCAGCTAATGGGCCAGCTTCTGTTCACTATCGGTTATCGTTATGGTTGGGCTGCCCATCACCATGGGCTTGGTTGAGCCTTGCCGGTAGTGATGAGCTTCCGCAAATTGCCGTTGATGAGCGTGCCCCATGCGTTTGAGCAGTTGTTGTAACATTCATACGCCGGCACCAAACCTTTGTGCGTGAAACGGACTTCCGTTTTGTCGCCATTCTTAGCGATGTCAAAGACAATATCTGTGCCTTTCCATTCGCTTTTGTTTTCCACAAAACCAAGGTGGGCGTCCGACACATGCCAAACAACCTTTTTGCCAGGAACCAATTCCGTCACTTTTTGTTTGGAACGGTGCGCCTCTGGAACTTGGTAAGTGAACTCGGCGCCAAGTTTGTCAGTGTTGCCTTCAACTTCACCGGACCACCAGCCACGAACATTGTTGATGGCGTCGAAGGCCTCGTTTGGCGTTTGGCTAACCGTAAAAGAAGTCGTGTAATCCTGACTGCTCATTTCCCGGGCTTTTGCAACCACTTTTTCCAGAGGATTCGGCTGGCCTTTGCCTTTGGTAATCAGATTGCGCAAACTGCCCTTGATGTAAGAACCCCACGCATCGGAACAGACATCGAAGCACTCATATTGGGGAACCAATCCTTGATGCGTGAAGCGGACTTCCGTTTTGTTGCCCTTCTTTGAGATTTCAAAAATAACTTTCGTGCCCTTCCACTCGGTTTTGTCCTTGGTAAAATTAAATAGGTTGTCCACAACCAGCCAAACGACCTTTTGGCCGGGAATGAATTCGGTTATTTTCATTTTGCAGTGATGGACGTCCTTGTAACGATACGTCCACTCAGCTCCGGAGCGGTCGGTGCGGCCTTCAATTTCCTCGGACCACCAACCGCGAACGTTGTTGATGATGGCAAAGACTTCTTTTGGAGATTGATCCACGGTAAAAGAAGCGGTGTAATTTTTATTATTCTTCATATTATTTATCTCTCCTTGTGGTTTGTTGTTAATTGTTTCGTGGTTTGAGGCTTCTTATGCCCCAACTGGCTCTGCTTGAAGGAACCCCGCAAACTGGCGCTCGAGCGCTTTAACCGCACCGTTGCGCCAGCCCTCTGCCACGGCCGCTGACATGGGATCAGGGAAGATTTCCTCCTCCCCGCGCTCCACTCCGTCCAGGATTGCCTGTGCCACGGACGCCGGAGAGGCCTTCGGGATGTCCAGGTCTCGTGTCATGTCCGTGTCAACGGGACCGGGAAGGACACGATGGACGCTGACACCCCGTCCGGCCAAGAGAGTGCGCAGCGACTGCGACAGGGAAAACGCGGCCGCTTTTGACACGGAGTAAGCCGGACTGAACGGCACGGCGGCAAGGGACGACAACGACAGAACATTGACAATGGCTCCCCGCGACCGGGTCAGCAGCGGCAGGAAAGCCTGCGTCACATCATACGGGCCGAAGAGGTTGACGGCGAGCTGCTGTTCGAGCACACGACGATCTCTGAGGTCATCGAAAGGCGATACGCCGGCGTTGTTGATGAGGATGTCGAGAGATTCGACCTCCTCGACCGCTGCCTGAATCTGTTCCTCGTTGGTCACGTCCAGGGTCAGGGGCGTCACGCGTTGGTCAGGATGTTGCAGTGCGCCCCGTGTTCCGGCATATACCTTCTTAACGCCCCGCCGGAGCGACTCTTCGACGAGCGCCCGGCCGATGCCGCGGTTAGCGCCGGTTATCAAGACTGTCTTGTTTGCAATGTTCATAATGTTTACCTTTCGTTAGTTTGTTATTTGTTGGTTTTTTACTGTTGAGAAACTGCCCTCTGCGAATTGGCAAAAAGTGAGTCCACATAAGCTCTGGCCAGCCTCAAATTGGCGCGAATCATTTCCGTTGATTGCCGCGCCTTGCCGATCAGCGCGGAACCCTGCCAAAGACTATTGAGAAACCATGCAACTTCGGCGGGATCGAAATTGACGGTGGGTTTCAATTGCTGTTTCGCCGCCTCCAGGCGCGAACGAAACATTTCCGTCCAAGTGTTCAGTTCGCGTTCACAGGCGGCGCGAAAGCCGGGATGCTCGCCCGACATTTCCTGCGTCAACATGCCTACCAGGCAGACACAAGGCTCCGGCCTTCGCGTAATACCTTCCATGATGTCAAAGAGCCGATGAATTTCCTCCAACGGTTCGCTTGGCTGTTTCCACGCCTCGGCATACATCGACTGGCCGAACTCGCCCCATGCTTTCGCGACGGCTTGCCCGATGTCGTCCTTGTTCTCGAAATGATAAAAAAAACTGCCCTTGGCGACGCCTGCCTCGGCGCAAATCTCGTCCAGCGTGGTGGCGTTGAATCCCTGCCTCAACATTAATGCGGTCGTAGCCTCAATCAGCTTGCGCCGCGCCTCTGGCTGTTTTCTCTCTATTGTTTTCATATTATTTATACCGACTAGTCAGTATAATAAACGAATCCTCCAATTCGTCAACGACTTTTTTTGAATTTTTTTCAAACCAGACAAAAGCCTGCAACAACTTGCATGAAATTGGCCTCCCCTCAACTTTCACGATTCGAGAATGCCGATGAATTCACAGGCTCAGCTTGCCGAGCGCCTTGGACGGCGATGCCGCTGATCAGGCGATCCGAGTGGGCGAAGGAATGGCGCGTGACGGCATACACCCGTTTTGCGCCTCCCCTCAAGGCTTCTTCCAGCCAGTGCCCGTCCGATACCGCGATAGGCCCCGGTCACCAGAATTGCTTTGTCTTCGATGGTGGTCATATTTTCAACATTGCGGAATGATCGGCCACGCCAGCCAGTTCATGGAGATGCAAAAGTTGTGCAACTCACGCAGATGAACATTCGTGCTGACCGTCCCCGCCTTGAAGCAGGCGAACAGTTGCTCCGCCTGCGTCTCGATGATGATCAGCGGAAGTATCAGATCAAAGGCCTTCTGTTTGACGGCGCGCTGCCAGCGCTCTTGGGTTGATCCATGTTTGTTTTCAGTGATGGCGTTGAACGCGTCCTGCCAGGTCCGTTTTGAAACCCCCGAATCGGTTCCGGCGAGATAGGCCTTGGCGATCTGGAGGTTCAGTTGCGGTTGCCGGACGGATTCGTTGCGGGCGTTGAGCAGGGCCGTGGCCTCGGCGCGATTCCTCGTGCCAGTGCTTTCCTGCTTCCGGGTTTCAGTGTCTTCGAGGTAGAACATGCCGCCGCGCTTGCGGTGGTAGAGAATGAAGCGACGTTTCATAATTTCGGATTTTTTGTCCGAAGGTTATGAAGCCGCAGGCGGCTATTGGTGTGTCAGACACACCAGACGGGCGGCGAATCCCGTCGTCGCGAGTGATTGCCGAGTTTTACCGGAGTAGTTGTTGAGTAGCAGCCCGGTATTGATTTCACTGGCACTTTCACTGGCACTGGCCTCCTCTGGTTGCGCCATCCTGTTGAAAATCAACAGTTTAATGATGGCGGAAGGGGTGG
>JBKQWF010000190.1:0-6828 GCA_052139695.1 Limisphaerales bacterium | reverse complement strand
AGCCTGCTTCGACCCAAACCCGAACCAAATTGAGGTAAATTGAACCAAATTGAGCCGCTTTACCCCCCTGGGGGGGCCGCCACGCCCCGCCGCGATGCCCTCGCTCTCTCCTTTCGGGTGCAAGAATCCTCTCACGCACCCGTCAGTGACGGCGGGCCTGGAAAAGGTAGGGTCGCCTCGCCGAGGCGACCATGAATCGTATATGCGCCTCCTATATACTTGTAATGGCCCATCCGTTGGGCTTCTCTCTCCCCGCGTGCGGGGAGAGCCGGAGAGGCAAACTGTTGACGCAGCTTTGCCAGCACTTAATCTCACCGCCGTGAACGAACACCGCATGCGCCTTGTCCAGGGTCTGCTCGCCCTCAGCGGAGCTTGCGCTTTGGCGGCGGTGCTGGCGTTTCACAACATCACCGACGGAGACCTCTGGGCGAAACTGGCCATCGGAGAAACCTTTTGCGCGACGGGTCACGTCCCTCTCCATGACGTTTATGCTTTCACCCCGGTCCTGCCGGAATATATCGACCATGAATGGGGATCGGGCGTTGTATTTTACACGTCACTGCGCTGGTTAGGGCCGCCCGGCTTGATGCTGCTGAAGATCGCGCTGGCGCTGGGCGCCCTCGGCTTGGCGTTTCTGACGGGACGGCGTTATGGATGCGGCGTAGATTTGCTGCTGCTCCTCTCGATCCCGGCGGCGGCTTGCCTGCTGCCGGGTTACATCCCGGTGGTGCGCTGCCATGCGTTCACGTTTTTCTTCTTTGCGGCAACGCTCTGCGCCCTCGAAGAACTGTGGCAGGAACATCGCTGGCCCGCCGTCGCGCTGCCCCTGGGCATGATGGCCTGGGCCAATCTGCACGGCGGCTTCGTGGTTGGGCTGGCGGTCATTTTTCTTGACTGCGCTGCTGGCTGTGTTTTGCGGAAAAATGCCTGGACAATGGTTTTCACCGCCGTCGCCTGCGCTGCTGTCACGTTCGTCAATCCTTATGGACTCGATTTCTGGCGTTACCTGCTTCCCGCGCTCTTGCATCCTCGCGCCCGCATTGCCGAATGGCGCCCGCCGCCTCTGCTGGCGTGGGATGACTTTTGGGGGTTCCGCCTTTTGTTCGTCTTGACAGCAATCGCGCTGGCAACGGGCTGGCGGCGGGTAACGCGGAAAAATCTTCTGGGTTTCTCGGTCCTGGCGCTGACCGCCTATTTGGGCTGGCGCAGCCGGAGACACGGCCCTTTTTTCGGCGTTGCAGTCCTGGCTTTTGCCGGCCCTTATTTGGAAGCGTCCCTGGCGCGCCCGGCCGCGCGTTGGAAAATTCGACCGCTTTTAGCGCTGGGAATTCTCTACGGCGCAATCGCCCTGATCATCATCACCCGATTTCTACCGGCAGCCTCCTGGCAACCCCTGGCCCCCGTCGGCGAAGACCCCGTGCGAGAGGTGGATATTCTCTCGCGCGCCGCCGCCACCGGCAACGTGGCCACGCCCTTCGCCTGGGGCAGCTACGTGGCTTGGCGCCTTTACCCAAACGTCAAAATCTCCATGGATGGCCGTTACGAAGCCGCCTTTCCGGAATCAACTTTCGCTTTGAACAATGACTTTTTCGACCACCACGGCGATTGGTTCCGCCTCGCTCGCGACTATAAAGTCGATTATGTCATTCTCGACTTGCAGCACGAATCTCTCCGCCCGGAGGAGTTGGCGGCCAATGGCTACGTCTTGATTTGGAAGCAGGAAAATGTCTCCGCCCTTTGCTGCCTTCCTGAACACGCGCAGCTTTTACGCCAAGCCGCCGCCACGCTCCCCCCCACAACCATTGATCCATTGGACTTGCGCCCACGCGGAACGAAGATGCAGCAACATTGAGAAAGGTCGCATTGATGAACCCCCCGGCTTCCGAGCTTCCAAGCCTAAACCTGGCCAAAAGGATTAGAATTCCGGGGCTGCGGCAGGACGCGCCCTACCCCAAGGTGGGTGGGGCGGCGCAGGGCGGCGCTGCCGCGCCGCCCTAAAATTCGAGAGATGATTGACGAGATTTTCAAATCAAGAACCTTTCCCTTTCGCGCGTTTGCGGCTGGTTTTAACCTTGGTGACGGTGCCGATTCGCAGGTAGAGCGATTTGACCTTGCCGTAAATCTCATCCCGTCGCTCGTGCAGCCGTTTCAGTTTTCGCGGTTGATGCCGGTTCAACGCATACGCCGTCAGCAACGGCAGCGCGATCGTGGAATCCACATAGGCGACCACGCAATCGGGCAGCGAAGTTGGATCGATCTTCCCCCAACTGACCGCTTCCGATGGCGTCGCCCCGCTCAGCCCGCCGGTGTCCGGGCGGGCGTCAGTGCATTGCAGAAAATAATCATGTCCTTTCTCCGCGATGCCGAGAACCTCCTGGATTTGCGGCTCGGTTTGCAGCATGAAATTCTTGGGAGACCCGCCGCCCAAAATAAATACGGACGACTTGCGTCCCGACGATTTGCCGTCATAAACAATCGCTGCCGTCTGATTGACATCCCGGCTCACGTCGATGGCCAGCTTGGAGTCGCGCATCGACATGGCCGCGACATTCATGCCGATCGAGCTGTCCCCCGGGCTGCTCGTGAACACTGGCACCCCGCATTCGTAAGCGGCGGCCAGCACCGAGCTGTCCCGCAGTTTCAATTTCCGGCCGCGCTCGGAAACGTACTTCCCCAGCAGCCAGTGAAATTCATCGCTGCCCATCACCCGCTGGAATTCCTCGCCTTGGATGACCTGGCGCACAAAAGCATCCGTGTCGAGCAGCACGTTATAATCGAAGAGAATGTCGTAAATGCGGATGACCCCGTCACGGTGCAAGGCCACGTCATCGAGAAAGGGCGACCCTTGGTAAAGCGCCATATCCAGGCCGTAGTGCAGATCGTGGTAGAGATTGGCGCCGGTCGCGACAACCCAATCCACAAAGCCCGCCCGCAAAAGAGGAATCAGGCACGACTTCCCCAAACCCGCCGGGGTCAACGCCCCCGTTACACTCATGCCGATGACGCCATCTCGCGGCAGCATTTTTTCCGTCAGCAATTTGGCCGCTTCCCGCAGACGCCCGCCATTGTAGGCGAGAAAAGTTTCTTCGACCAGATCCGCGGCCGAGATGTTTTTGCCGATGCCGCGCGGATTGAGCCGCGGATACGAGGCGAACTTGGACAGTTTTCTCATAAACCGAATCTTTGCGGAACGGTTCCGAAAGGCAAACCCAAATCCTCCGCGACTTTTCGGCCCCGGGGAGCGCGGCCATCTCGACCGCCCTTCTTGGCGTCTCGCCGACAGGTTCTTTCCCCCGGCCTAAATTTCCCTTGCTTCTCACAGGACGCCTCCTTCCAATAGGCGGGGAATGAAGTTCCGCATTCCATTGGTTTTGCTGGCATTGGTCTTTGCCAAACGCCGGCCCGGATGCCAAAATGAAAGGTCAAACAATACCATGAATCGCTCCCTCTGGGTTTTCCCCCTTGCCGTGCTGCTTTTGTTGACGTCCATCCCGTTGCCGGTTCTGGCGCAGTCCGCGGAGGACGCCAAATTGGATTCTTTTTTCCGCTCTTATTTGGATGAACATTTCCGCCGCCAGCCGATGGAAGCAACCGGTTTGGGAGACCATCGCTTTGACAACCTCCTCGATGACATTTCGCCCCAGGCCCGCGCCGGCTGGCTCGCCTTTGCCCGCCAGGAACTGAAGGATTTGCCGCGCCAGGTCGATTATCATCACCTGACTCGCGATGGCCAAATTGATTTTGAAATCTTTCAACACGAATTGCAGACCGAAATCTGGCTCGCGGAAAACACCCATCCGTTCGAGGAGGACCCTCGTACTTATGGCGGTTACATCAACGACAGCGTCTATTTGTTGCTCACTCAATCGACCCTGCCGAAGGAAACCAACATCGCCAATGGCATGGCCCGCATGGCGGAAATTCCGCGCATCATCGCCACGGCCAAAAGCACACTGACCCACCCGCCCAAGCCGATCTTGGAAACCGCCATTCGCCAGAATCGCGGCGCCATCTCTTTCTATGAGAAGGACCTTTTCGACCTTGCCGGTCCCACGGCGCAACTCGACCGCCTCAAATCGGCCGCCGCCGCCGTCGCCGGCCAGTTGCAGGAGTACCAAAAGTTTTTGGAAAACGATTTGCTGCCGCGCGCCACCGGCCAATGGCGCTTGGGCGAGAAACGCTTTAAACACAAAATGGATTTAGTGCTCGACGCCGGCGTTAGCGCCGACCAGGTGCTCGCGGACGCCGAGGCTGAATTCGCCCATGTCCGTGACGACATGTATGTCGTGGCCCGGCAGCTTTGGCCCATTTATTTCCCGAAAACAGTTTTCCCGCCAGACGATCCCGAAGGCCGCCGCCAGGCCATCACCAAAGTGATCGAGGCCGTCAACCAGGAACATGGCCGGCCGGAAACATTGGTGGCGGACGCCCGCGCCACCGTGGAGAAAATCAAGGCCTTCATTCGGACCCGCGATTACCTTCGCTTGCCCGACCCGGACCTGTGTCAAGTCATTGAGATGCCGGAATTCCGTCGCGGCAACTCCCTCGCCTATCTTGACAACGCCCCGCCCCTCGACCCCAAGGCCTCCAGCTATTACGCCGTCAGCCCGCCTCCCTCGGACTGGACTCCCGCGCAGGTGAACAGTTTTCTCGAGGAATACAACAGCAACATGCTGCAAATCCTCACCATTCACGAGGCCTATCCCGGTCACTATGTCCAGCTCGAATACGCCAACCGCACCCCCTCCCTCATCCGGCGCGTCTATCAATCCGGCCCTTTTGTGGAAGGCTGGGCGGTTTATGGCGAGGTGACCATGCTCAACGAAGGCTATGGCGCCGGTGACTTGCGCCTTCGTCTCATGCAGCAGAAATTCTATTTGCGCGCCGTGGCCAACGCCATCCTCGATCACAAAATGCACTGCACCGATATTTCAGACGACGAGGCCATGAAGTTTCTGACGGAAGAGGCCTTTCAATCCGAAGGCGAGGCCAAGCTCAAACTCATTCGTGCCAAGCAAAGCTCCACGCAATTGAGCACCTACTTTGTGGGTCGCATGGCCCATTACCGTCTCCACCAGCAAATGGAGCGTGAGCTGGGCGGCGGGTTCAACCTGGCTCGTTACCATCAAGCCGTTCTTTCCCACGGCTCGATCCCCGTTAAGTATCTGCCCGAACTCGTCCATGCCGATCTCAATCCCTCAGGACAGAAAATCACCCCCTAATCTAAGCAACTTAACAGAGGGTGGGGCTGAGCTGCCGCTCAGCCCCAATTTCGGCCTTTTTAAATCCCCTCTGTTCCCTTTGTTTGCTCCCGTGAGTCTTTCCTTTGACTTTGCCCGCTGCCGATGCCAGCCTTTTTTCATGAAGCGCATCCAGTTCGTTTTCGCGTCCGCCGTCTTAATCCTCACGGTTGCTGGATCGAGAGTCGCGCGCGCGGACTGGCCCGAATTCCGCGGGCCGGCGGGCGATGGCCACGTCTCCGCCGCAGGCGCCTCCCACCCCGCCGGTCTTCCCCTTCATTGGAGCGAAACCAATAACGTCAAGTGGAAGACTGAAATCCCTTATAGCGGCTGGTCCACTCCAGTCGTAATGGATGGCCAGGTCTGGCTCACCACCGCCACTCCCGATGGCCATGACTTCTTTGTCATCTGCATCGATGCCGCCACCGGAAAAACTCTCTGCGACCAAAAGGTCTTCCACTGCGAGACCCCGGAACCGCTGGGCAATAATGTCAATTCCTACGCCACCCCTTCCCCGGTCATTGAACATGGCCGCGTCTATGTCCATTTCGGCAGCTATGGGACCGCCTGCCTGGACACCGCCGCGCAAAAGGTCTTTTGGCTGCGCAATGACTTGCCCTGCCGCCATTATCGCGGGCCGTCCTCCTCGCCCATCCTCTTCCAGAACCTCCTCATCCTCACCTTCGATGGCGTGAACTTGCAGTATGTTGCCGCCCTCGGCAAGGAGACCGGGCGCACCGTTTGGAAAACGGACCGTTCCATTGCTTGGAATGACCAGGATGTGCCCGGCCAGATGGCGAAAGACGGCGATTTGCGCAAAGCCCACAGCACTCCTCTCATTGCCGCGGTCGGAGACAAATTTCAGTTGCTCAGCGTCGGCGCCAAGGCGGCCTATGGCTACGATCCGCTCACTGGGCACGAACTCTGGCGGGTCCACTACAACGATTGGTCCGGCGCCCCGCGCCCGCTCTTTGACCACGGCTTGGCCTATCTCGTTACCGGCCTGAACAAGACCGAACTCTGGGCCGTCAAAACCGACGGCCAAGGCGATGTCACCGACACCCATGTGTTGTGGAAGACCCGCACGCACATCGGCAAATACTCGTCACCCATCCTGGTCGATGGCCTGCTTTACACCGCCGCTGAACAAAGTTTCATTTCCTGCCTGGACGCAGCCACCGGGGACGTTGTCTGGACCGAGCGCATTGGCGGCGGCTACCAGGCCTCGCCCGTTTACGCTGATGGCCGGCTGTATTTCTTCAATCAACAGGGGACCGCCACCGTCCTCAAGCCCGGCCGCACCTGCCAGGTGCTCGCCGCCAACACTTTGGATGACGGCTTCATGGCCTCACCCGCCGTCGATGGCAGCGCCTTTTTCCTCCGCACCCGCACCCACCTCTACCGCATCCAATCAGCCCCATCTGAATAATCCTGCGAGTTGAATCCCGAAGCGATTTTATCATTTAGGAATTGTGCATAAATAAACGCTTCAACTTATATTTTTGGGCGTGATGGTGTAATTCCAGTCACCGTGGAAATCGTGACGGGTGAGGTTGATGGCGGCGAGTTGCGCGTCAGAGGTTTTCAC
>JBKQWF010000189.1:0-2586 GCA_052139695.1 Limisphaerales bacterium | reverse complement strand
TGCCAGGCCGCCTTGGCCAGCTTGCAGGCCAGCGCCTTGGTCGCCACGATCCCGTTGACCTGCGCCTTCTTGCGCTCGTAGAATTTCCGGCAGGCCGCGTCGTGGCGTTGGGCGAAGTTGGCCGCCTCCACAAACGCCCAGGCCAGATATTTGTTGCCGCACTTGCCGTTGTTTTCCGCTTTCTTTTTGCCGTTGGACATCCGCCGGCTGTCCACGCAGCGGCCGTAGCTGGCATAGTCCCCCGGGCTGGCGAAACGCCGGGGATCGACCGTCTCCAGCGTAATCGTCAAACCTAAAATCTTTCCCACCCCCGGCGTCGTCTGCAACACCTGGTAATCTGGCATCTGCTTGACTGTGGCCAGAATGGCGCCCTCGATGGCCTTGATGCTCCGGCCCAAGTGCTCCACCAGTTGCAAGTCCAGGCGCGTGATCAATTGGTCGGCCGGATGCTCGAACAATTTCTCCGCGTCCAGGGGTGCCAGCGCTTTGATCGCTCCCGTCCCCAAATCCCGCCCTGTCATGCGCGTGTGCAAGCTCTTAAGGCTCAGGATCAAGCTGGTGCGCTTATGCACCAAGCCCATCCGCCGCCGCAGTAAATCTCGCACGGGTCGTACGGCCCTGTCACAGATATTGCCTGTCGGCAGAATTTTCAGCCGCAACATCTCCGCCAGAAAAAAACCGTCCGATTTGTCGTCGGCATGCTTGAGCCCGTCGTATTGCTCCATGGCCGCCGGGTTGGCCAGGACCACCGGATAACCGTGGTCCTGCAAGCCGTCCACCAGCCAATACCAGTTGTAAGTCGATTCCACCGCAATCTTCTCCAATCGTTTACGAAACGGTTGGAGCGCCGCCAGCACGCTCTCCAGATGGCACGGCAGCTTCTTCTCAAAGACGCGCTTCCCTGCCATATCGACGATCGCGCAAAATAAATTGTTGCTATGCAGATCGATTCCAGCCATACATTTTACTGTCATACGGTTTCCTTTCGGTTCGTTGTTTTTGTCTCTTCGGACAACAACGTTCTACCGGAAGGAAACCTTCCTTCCCACTTCGCCCTTAATGTTTATCAGTCCTAGGAAGTTGGTATTCATCCACTGATTTCTTTGGTGGCGAGGCTTGAAGCTCGACCAGGTTAACATTGGGGACATAGTTAAACATTTAACATTTGCACCTTTTCGCGAGCATTCCGGCGTCAGGACGCCGGGGCGAAGGACGTCGTTATTGTTTGGCATAGAACTCCCTCTTAATCCACGGGCAACAGGGTGTCCACCCAGTTTGCGATGGTTTGGGCTACCTGCGCCTCTTCCCCGGCATACATGTGGCCGGCGTGTTGGATCATGGCAGTATCAACGCGACGCGGGCCGGTCACCTGCCGGCCCAGGCAGGATTTGAGCAGTTCCAATTCTTTCGCGCCCCCAACGTCGCCCCATGTGCCATAGAAAGCTAGAAGCGGACAGCGGATGCGGGTGATCGCCGGGTTGGTTGTCGTCGTTTGGACTCCAAAAAAATCTTTGAATTCGGGAGGCGTGTTGGCCATATCCAGAAACGTGGCCGCGCTGATGTAAGAGGGATAGGATCGTTTCGCAAGGCGCAACAAAGCTTCTCCTTCACCCTGCGCCATCAGGTGGGTTGCCTCTGCGAGTTGGTCCTTATCCGCCGGGCCGGCTGCGCCAACCCCGCCGGACGCGAGAACCACTCCAACGACCCGCGCGTCCTGCTTCTCAGCTTCATACCAGCGAACCGCCGACGCGCCAGCACTGTGTCCAACCAATACCACACGCTTGAATCCTCGCTCCTCGGCGAGGTCAACCCAGGCGGCGAGGTCTCGCACTTCTTCGCTAGCTGCACCCCAATAACCGCCGCCGCGGATCCGTTTGTTCCCCCGCCATGCCTCGACGTTGCCGAGGTCATGCATGCGCGTGTTGCCGGTAATGCAGGTGTAGCCACGCTCGGCAAGGGCGCGGCCAATCGCAACGGAAGTCGGTTCGTAGAAATTCACTCCCCATCCATGAATCCAAATGATGGCGACCGGCTTGGCTGAATCTGTCGGCGGCGTAAAAATCGCGCCGCCGCTGACAATGTCATCGTGCGACCGGACGTAAACAATTTGTTCCGGGAATTTCCCAGCAGTCATTCTTTCGGGTCGCGCCATGCGCCCTCGCCAAAGCAGGAAAGTCGTCCCTAATACGACACACACCGCGGCAGCCGCAGTCAGCCGTCGCACAGTTGGCGCAGAATGTTGGAAGATTGGCACTCATCGTTAACACCCGGTTGGGCGCGGTTTTGTTTCAAGAATTTACGAAAATGAACTGACGTTGGGCGGCTCGGATGCCGCCGGACAGGTGTTGGTGCTCACTTTTTACACTCGGTTAACTTATTGGGGTCAAACGGTTTTTACATTTTGAGATTTATTTGGCGGTGGTTTAAGGCGGTGCGGAGCGCGCAACAGAGGGGGGGCTGAGCTGCCGCTCAGCCCAAATTTCGGCCTTCAGCGTCGGAGAAGGACACGCGCCCATGCGAGCCGAAGATATAGAGTTAGCTTATCAGCACCGCCTGATAGCCTACCCCGAAGCACGATGGGGTTGG
>JBKQWF010000188.1:0-3308 GCA_052139695.1 Limisphaerales bacterium | reverse complement strand
GTGAAAACCTCTGACGCGCAACTCGCCGCCATCAACCTCACCCGTCACGATTTCCACGGTGACTGGAATTACACCATCACGCCCAAAAATATAAGTTGAAGCGTTTATTTATGCACAATTCCTAAATTGAACCAAATTGAGCCGCAAATACCCCCCCGGGGGGGCCGCCGCGCCCCGCCGCGATGCCCTCGCTCTCTCTTTTCGGGTGCAAGAATCCTCTCACGCACCCTCAGTGACGGCGGGCCTGGAAAAGCTAGGGTCGCCTCGCCGAGGCGACCAAGAATCTTATATGCGCCTCCTATATACTTGTGCTGGCCGATCCGTTGGGCCGTTCTCTCTCCCCCCGCGTGCGGGGAGAGCCGCAGAGAGATTTCCCCGAAACGATTCGCGCATTGAACCCATGAACCCGTTGTGCGCCGTTCCATCTCCCTCTCCTCACACTTGTGGAGGAGAGGGCCGGGGAGAGGAGGCTCTTTTTTCCGGTGGAAAGTTCATGGAAAGGGTGGCCGCAGGCCGGGAGAGGGGATTGTTTAAAGGCTTCCTTGCAACGCGACACTGGCTTGAAAAAAATCCCGCGAACTGAGAGAATCTGAACATGGCCAAAATGAAGACCCACCTCCTTTTTCCTTTCGCCTTGCTGGTTCTGAATGCCATTGCCCAATCGGCCGCTGGCGAGGTCAATCTCGCGCTGTTTGCCAAGCCATCCTGTTCTTTTGTCTCAGGCCACGAAACGCTCGCCGCCGTTAACGACGGTTTTGAGCCGAACGGCATCAATGACCATAGCCACGGCTGCTACGGCAACTGGCCGCAAACCGGCACGCAATGGGTCCAGTATGAATGGGACCAGCCGGTTTCCGCTCGGAAGATAGACGTCTATTGGTGGGATGATTCCCGCGGCATACGCCTGCCGGCGGCGTGCCGATTGTCCTATTGGGATGGGAAGGAGTTTGTGCCGGTGAAAGACGCTATGGGACTTGGGGTTGCCGGGGGATGCTACAACACGACCTCTTTCGCCGAACTGACAACAACAAAACTGCGCTTGGAATTCGACGGGAACGGGAAATCTTCGACCGGCATCATTGAGTGGAAGGTTTATGACTCAGGCAATTCGCCCCAATTCGCCCCTCGCGTTGTGGCCGGCCCGGAGCGGGTCGTCGTCCTGCCGGCCAAAACCTATTTGAACGGTGAAACCCGCGGCGGCTCCGGGCCCGTCATCTGGAGCAAAGCCCAAGGGCCCGGCAGTGTTCGATTTGGCGATCCGCAACAGGTGAAAACGACGGCGGAGTTTTCTGAACCTGGCGATTATCTCTTGAAGCTGACGGCGCGCAACGGCGATAAGAGCGGTTCGGACACGGTGGCCGTGCGGGTGGATTCGCCTCCGCCAAAAGCAAGCCTGGAGCCGGTTCCGGCGCTGACTTACAGAATTGACAGCCCGCTGTGGAGTCCGCGATTAAAGGGAGTCATTGTCAATTGGATTCCGCATTGTATCGCGGAGCTTTCCAAGCCCGGTTTGCCCGAAGGCGGGTTTGATAATTTTATTGAGGCGGCGAACAAGAATGCGGGACGGCCGTTCAAACCGCATGTCGGTCCTCCCTGGGCCGACGCTTATACGCTCAATACCATCGAGTCCATGTGCCTCGCCCTCATGGTGGACGCGCCGGACGACCAGGAATTGACGGCCGCTCAGAAAGCGATTCACGCGAAAGTGGATGAGTGGGTTCCGGTGATTCTCGTCGCGCAGGAATCCGACGGCTATTTGCAGACGCGGTTCACGCTGGGCACGGCCGATGAAAAAGATCAGCGTCCCCCCCGCTGGACTTATGTGGGCGATCACGAAGGTTATGTCGGGGGGTACTTCATCGAGGCGGCCATCGCCCACTACCGGATGACTCACGGCCTGGACCGGCGGATGTATGAGGCGGCCAAGAGGTTGGCGGACTGCTGGGACGCCAATATCGGGCCGGCGCCCAAGAAAGCCTGGCATGACGGCCACGAGGAAATGGAGCAGGCCCTCGTGCGGCTGGCGCGGCTGGTCAACGAGCTCGAGGGCGATGGGAAAGGGGACAAATATGTCCGTCTCTCCAAATTCCTGCTGGATTGCCGCGGCGGCGGGGACAGCTATGACCAGACGCATTTGCCGGTGGTGCAACAATACGAGGCCCTGGGCCACGCGGTCCGCGCCGCCTATTGCTACTCGGCTATGACGGACATCGCGATCGAAACCGGCGACGCCGAATATTACAGCGCCGTCAAATCGCTCTGGGACAATATCGTCAACAAAAAATATTACGTCACCGGCGGCATTGGCAGCGGCGAGACTTCCGAGGGTTTCGGAAAGAACTATGCCCTGCCGAACAACGCCTACTGCGAATCCTGCGCGGACTGCGGCGAAATCTTTTTTCAGCACAAACTCAACCTCGCTTCCCATGAGGCGCGCTACGCGGACCTTTTTGAAGAAACGCTTTACAATGCGGTGCTCGGTTCCGTGGATTTGCAGGCAAAGAACTTCACCTACGTTAACCCGCTGGACCAGGATTTTTCCCGTTACGAGTGGCACGATTGCCCCTGTTGCGTGGGCAACATTCCGCGCACGCTCCTGCAATTGCCCACGTGGATGTACGCCACGGATGCCGGCGGGTTGTATGTCAATCTCTACATTGGCAGTGCTGTCAATTTGACTCATGTGGGAGGCACGGACCTCGAGATGATCCAGCACACGGACTACCCGTGGAAAGGGACTGTCGAATTGACCCTAAACCCCGCCTCGGAAAAGCAATTTGCCCTGCGCTTGCGCTCTCCCAATCGCCAGGTCAGCGCTCTCTATCATGCTGTTCCGGAGGCCAACGGCATTATTTCAATACTGGTGAACGGACATCAGATCACGCCGGAAATCCAGGATGGCTATGCCGTCATCAGCCGTCGTTGGCAGCGAGGAGATAAAGTTCAATTGGAACTGCCATTGCGCGTTCAGAGAGTTGCCGCCGATGAGCGCGTCGCGGCGGACCGGGGACGGACGGCGCTGCGTTACGGCCCGCTGATTTACAACATCGAAAGTGTGGATCAAAATATCAACGGCGCCCTGAAAGCCGATGCGCCGTTGACGACTCATTGGCAGCCGGATTTGCTCGGCGGCCTTCTCGTCATTCGTGGCGAGTTCGCTGACGGCTCACCTCTGACGGCGGTTCCAAACTACGCGCGCAACAATCGCGGCGGACGCTCCCTGGTCTGGATAGCAAGCCAACCCTAAGGGTCCGTGCATAAATAAACGCTTCAACTAATGGATGGAATGGTGTAGGCTTCCTTCATGG
>JBKQWF010000187.1:0-40897 GCA_052139695.1 Limisphaerales bacterium | reverse complement strand
GGCCGTTGGCGGGAAAAAATCTCGTCGGCGGAGCGCCAGCGTGTGTGCCTCGGCCAGCGCCCTCGACACCCGCCCGGATGGCTTTTATCTCGAAATCCTGAACCTTACTGCATGGTTACGGCTTAGCCCCTTCGCCAAGGCTGGCTCACGGACTTCAGCCCATCGTGGATCAGTCGCGATATCAGAGGCGATTAGTTGTCTTTCGGTGGACATAGTTGGTCCGCGCGAGTTGGCGTTGAAGCCAATGGCCAAGCCGCCGATAGACTCGGTGAATGCCTTGGGAATGCTGGGGGATGCGGCGTGCTGAAACTCGTTGGTTTCCGGATTCAATAGCAATACAGAACTGCAAGCACACCCGGGGCATAAATCTTCCGCCAGCAAACACAGCTCAGAGAGGGTGGCCGAAAGAGGTTCGCCTTGTGCCATCATTTCCATAAGGCGCTTTTCACCGACGAGCAGGGCTTCCGCCCACGAAAGCCACCAACGTTCGCCTCGGTCGCCTTCTATCCGCCTTTGCCCCTCGATTTCGTCAATGCGCCGCCGGTACCCATCAAGCTCACGCTGACGAGCCGCCAATTCGAGTCGAAGCGACTCGATCGTCGCGGCGACGTTTACCGTCTCTCCTTCTTGGGCCTTCATGGCAGTTCCTCAACTGCAACGGCGAGGTGAATAGCAAAGGTGGTCTAATTATGCAAGTTATTATAAGTGCTTACAAAGCACCCTAAGAATATCTCCATCTGGCCAGGACCGGCCCGCCGATCTGTCTGCCCTTTCTCGCCGGAGCGGTCGCTTCGGCAAGGCGGCCCCGCCTCGGGATTCAGGCGCGTCTGCCCTGACATTTCTGCTGTCTTCATTGTAAATTCACGCCATTCCGGCTATTTAATCAAGTTATGGAATTGCCGACTGATTATAGGCCGGAATTTGATTCTCTGCGAAATCTCCTGCTGGAGATTGCGCCGGAGCGATCGGTCCAGCGATTGCTGCGAAAGGTTGTGCGGCAGATGGGAGAGCGTCCGCACGCGGTTCTCGCGCACCTCTGGCTCATCGATAAAGGGGACCTTTGCGCTTCCTGCCCCATGCGGCCCCAGTGCCCGAATCAAACGCGCTGCCTGCATCTCGTCGCGAGCGCGGATTCCGTTTCCGCCGAAAACAGCGAAGAGGAACGCCGCGGCGAACGGGAGATTCAGCGCATTCCTCTGGGGGTCGGCGTGATTGGCCGCATTGCCGCCAGTGGCGAACCCTTTGCCAGCAATCATCCTGTTCCAGACCTGCCGGAATTCGGCTGGACGCAGCGCCGGGGCGTGAGGGCCTTCAATGGCCAGCCGATCATCTTCCAAAATGAAGTTTTGGGCGTGCTGGCACAGTTCAATCGCATCCCGAATCCGGAGCAATCCCCCGCCTGGCTGCGCATCTTCGCCGACCACCTTGGCGCGGCGATAGCCAACGCGCGCGCCTACGAGGAAATCGAAAAACTCAAATCGCGGCTCGAATTGGAAAACACCTTTCTGCAAGAGGAGGTCCAGGAAGCAAAGGCCCTCGGCGAGATGGTCGGCCAGAGCGCCGCCTTAAAGCAGTTGCTGCGGCAAGTTGAAATGGTCGCTCCGACGGATGCGACGGTCCTTATTCTGGGCGAGTCCGGCACGGGCAAGGAACTGGTGGCGCGGGAGATTCACAAGCGCAGCCAGCGCGGCGACCGGTCGTTGATTCGCGTTAATTGCGCTTCCATCCCCAAGGAGCTCTACGAAAGTGAGTTTTTTGGCCATGCCAAGGGGGCCTTCACGGGCGCGGTAAAAGATCGCGCCGGACGCTTTGAAGCCGCTCATGGCGGCACCCTGTTTTTAGACGAAGTGGGTGAAATCCCCTTGGAACTGCAAAGCAAATTCCTCCGCGTCTTGCAGGAGGGCCAATACGAGCGGGTCGGCGAGGAAAGGACGCGCACGGTGGATGTTCGCATCATTGCCGCCACCAATCGCGACCTGCCCAAGGACGTGGAGACGGGGCGCTTTCGCCAGGACCTCTACTACCGGTTGAACGTATTTCCCATCAGAGTGGCGCCCTTGCGCGAGCGCAAAGAAGACATCCCCCTGCTGGCGTCGCATTTCATCGAGAAGGCGGCGAAAAAGCTGAAGCTGCCGCCCGCGCGATTAACCCAGGCGCATCTGGCGCAGTTTCAAGCTTATGACTGGCCGGGTAATATTCGTGAACTGCAGAACATGATCGAGCGCGCCCTGATCCTGGCGCAGAATGGTGTGCTCTGGTTTGACTTTCCCAGCAGTGCCAGAACCACAACCACTGCGACCGAAACCCGGCCGGTCGTGGGCGGTGTCAAAAATACAACGGTTCTCAGCTACCCCGACCTCCGCCAGCATGAGCGGGAAAACGTCCTGGCCGCGTTGGAAAAAACCAGATGGAAGATTCACGGGCCTGGAGGAACCGCGGAACTGTTGGGCATCAAACCCACGACCCTCATTTCGCGCATCAAAAAACTCGGACTGAAGAGGCCGGAGTAGCCCAGAGGTTAATTAACCCCTTTGCCACCGGCTAAATTCGTATTGCCTGACGGAGCCGGAAGCGGGGCGCTGTCGCCCGCGTTGGAGACGTTCGTCCCTGGAAGGCTCTCCTGCATTGAAACCTTGACGGGCACTTTCAGTTTCTGACCGGCGTTAATGCGAGTGGATTTCAGGTTATTAAGATGGCGAATCGCTTTGACCGTAGTGCCATACTCCGCCGCGATCTTCGCCAAAGAATCCCCCGATTTTACCATATAGCTGCTTTTGTCGTTGTCGGCTTCGGTCACGCTCGTGACCGCGCTCGAAGCCAGGCCCGCGGGCATCTGAATCTTCTGGCCAATTTTAAGATGGGCCGGGTCCAATGCCGGATTGGCCTCCTTGATGGCGCTCACCGTGGTGTGAAATGTTTTCGCCAATCGGCTCAACGTATCGCCTTGGGCGATCGTATAATCGTTGGACGCGGTGGTCATCGCTGCCGAACGCGCGGGGACCGGGTTGGTCGCCGCCGCGGGAACATTGGTAAGGGCCAGCGGAGCGTTGCTGCCCGCGGCAGGAGCATTGCTGGGCGCAATCGCGGAAGGGGAATTACTCGAAACGGCCAGCACATTGGACATCGTTGTGACCTCATTGGTGCCCACAATCTGGACATCCATATTCGTGCTCACGGCAGCTTGATTGGCAATCACCGGATGTGGCCGGCAACCTTGCGCCAGCAAAACCATCAGGGCAAGAGTTTGGAAACCGACGATTGACAAAACCACCACCTTGGCGCGCGCACGCGCTCGGAATCGGTCCAAAGCCATGCCATCGAGATGCTGCGACGTATTCATTATAAATCCTTTGAGTTTAAAGCGTTTTATCTTCGAGATCGTCCCAAGGGCTGATCTTCAGGAAGACTTCCAGCAGGAACCACGCCAAATCCACTTCTCTCTAAGGTCCTTAAGCGGGAATAAGATGAAAGCGACCAATCGCTGCCAGGCAACTTGCAATAGTTCGCAAGTTACGGGATTTCGAAGGAAATTGCGAAGCTGAACGAGTGAGGGGAAAATCTAGCCGGAGCAGCAGTTCCGCCCCAGCAAAATTGCCCGGCAAAAGACTCCATTCGTCCCTCTTCTCATTGGTTGCGGCCAAGAATAATGAGGGTGCGGACGGGAATATAGTATTCTCCGTTTTCGACGCGGATGCCGAGCTTTGTCAGTTGCGTGGCGGACGCCGCCGCGAGCCGCGCGCGAATTCTCTGTTCGGATTCTTTCGACTCTGGGCGTGGACTTCGCTGGCGGCATAGCGTTCGGCAATGGCGTCAAAATGTTCGGGCGCTGAAGGGTTCATGGCTTGAAGAACGGATAGTCCGTATAGCCCTTCGCGCCGGGACCATAGAACGTGGACGGGTCCGCCTCGTTGAGTGGGACATTGCGCCGCAAGCGCTCCGGCAAATCGGGATTGGCCAGAAAAGGCACTCCAAAAGCAACGGCGTCCGCCTCCTTCGCCGCCAGCACTTCGTTGCCGCTGGCCAGGGTAAATTTCTCATTGACAATGTAGCGCCCGCCAAAGGCGGCTTTCAATTGCGGTCCGATCCGGCCGGGGCCGAGCGCTTCGCGGGCGCAAATGAACGCCAGCCGGCGTTGGCCGAGTTCACGGGCCACGTACCCAAAGGTGGCCAATGGATTGGAATCCCCCATATCATGCGACTCGCCGCGCGGCGCCAGGTGCATCCCCACACGGTCCGCGCCCCAGACGGCAACGACCGCGTCCGCGACTTCCAGCATGAGCCGGGCGCGATTTTCAATCGGACCGCCGTAAGCATCGGTGCGGTGATTGGTCTTGTCCTGCAAAAACTGGTCGAGCAAATAACCGTTGGCGCCGTGAATCTCCACCCCGTCGAATCCCGCAAGCCGCGCGTTTTCCGCGCCTTTCCGATAGGCTTCGACAATGCCGGGCAACTCCTCCAGCGCGAGGGCGCGCGGCGTGACAAAAGCCTTGAGCGGACGCACCTGGCTGATGTGTCCGGCTGGGCAAATAGCGCTCGGCGCCACCGGCACGGCGCCGTCAAGAAACATTGGATCGGAGATGCGGCCCACATGCCATAATTGCAGCAAAATGCGGCCGCCGGCTTGATGGACGGCCCTCGTAACAAGCTTCCAGCCCTCCACTTGTTCCGCCGACCATATTCCGGGCGTGTCGGCGTAACCGACGCCCATCGGGCAAACGGAGGTGGCCTCGGAAATGATCATTCCCGCCGACGAGCGTTGACGATAGTATTCCGCCATTAAGGCATTGGGCACCCGCTCTTTGCCCGCCCGCTGCCGGGTCAGCGGAGCCATGATAATTCGGTTGGGCAAATCCCAAGCGCCAATCCGGACCGGATCAAATAGTGTCAGCATTTTGCGTTTTCCTCATTCGGCCGCCAAGAGGCCGGCCATTGTTCGATACACGTCGAACTTAAACCCGTCTCCGCGCTCCTGTCAAAGGATAATTCGCCGGTGGCAGCGGGCCTGGGAAAGGTAGGGTCGCCTCGCAGGTTGCCTCGCCGAGGCGACCGCGGACGGCTCGGCGAGCCAACCCTTCATGACTAAAGGATAATTCGATTATTGTCGAACCATTGGATTGCTGACATGATACCTGCATTGAAAGTCTATTCGCATCCCGCGATGAAGGACGTGTCGCTCCACGCTGTCATGCAGGCGCTGGCCGATCCGTGCCGTCTGGCCATCGTGCGAAGGTTGCTGCAAGCAAAGGGACGCGCCTTGGCGTGCAACGAGGTGCGCCTCAAAGTGACGAAGGCCACCCAATCCCATCATTTTGAAGTCCTGCGCGCCGCGGGGATCATATTGACAAAAGCGGAAGGCACCCGCTGCATGACTTCCCTCCGGTCGGCTGAACTTAACCAGCGTTTTCCCGGTCTGCTCAAGCTGGTTTCCAACAACCTTGGCTAACCAAGGTGCGGACCCTAGCCAAAGATATTTGAAATTTCACGGCAAAGTTCGCGGCAGTACTTGGCTTGTTTTTCGGGTCCTATGATTCTTTGTTTTTAACCACAGAGACGCCGAGGCACAGAGAGGAAATTTAAAGCGGCGGACTCTTCTCTGTGTCTCTGTGGTTTTAATCCTAAATCTTCCCGTCGCGCAACGCGACTGAGTTTGCTGGGAGATAATTCGACGAGATTTTGGGCGTAAGACTAAAAGCAAAAATGAGTTGAAATGAAGGAATGGACCTCGGCCTCAGGGAACTTCACCGCGCGGCGCGGCGCCAACTCCCGATAGCCGTGTCAATCACACACGGCTGACCATCACTGCTTTGGGTCTTGTGCGCACCAGCAGCCAGCCGAGGACAACCGAGAACATAATCGACGGCACGACGAATGCCCAGGAGCGCCATTGCACGAGCGCACTGAAGACAGGGATTGGCATGGCTCGAATCGTGAGAACAGTCATGGCATAATTGATCGGGCCAAGCAGGAACATCCCCACGGCCGCGGTAACAGGATGACATTTCATCCAATCGACAATGCGCGAAATGGCTCCATGACGTTCCTTGCCCGCGCGCCAAACCAAGAGCAGCCTAGCAATATTATGCTTGCAAGGATTTTCAGTGAAAAATTTTTATTTTGACGGTGGATGCCGCCAGCGACATTTTACAGCGTCACATTATGAACATCCTCCAAGCCACCGCCCAATATGAATCCTGGCTGGCGCGCCAAATCTCTCTGCTGCCGGCGGACTTGCGGCTCAAACACGCGCTGATGCGTCAGGACCCGTTTCAGTTCCTCCGCGCGACGTTTTATCGCTGGGCCCAAGTGTGGTCCGAAGCAGCCGCACCCTGGGCTGCCGGCCCGGTTCTTCTTTCGGTGGGCGACTTGCACGTCGAGAATTTTGGCACATGGCGGGACGTTGAAAGCCGTTTGGTTTGGGGTGTCAACGATTATGACGAGGCCTATCCCCTGCCCTACACCAATGATCTGATTCGCCTGGCCACCAGCGCGTTTCTCGCCGTCGAACAGTTGGACGTCTCGCCCAAACGAGCCGCCGCCGAAATTCTCCGAGGCTACAAAGAATCTCTCAAGGCCGGCGGACGGCCCTTTGTCCTGGTGGATCGGAGCACGCCCCTGCGCAGCATGGTGCGGCATCGCTTGAAAGAGCCGCAAAAGTTCTGGACAAAGCTGCGGAACCTGGCCCCCTGCAAGAGGCCGCCGCGGCCGGATGTTCTCGAGGCCGTTCGCTCCATCCTGCCGGACCAGAAAATCCGCTTGCGTTACGCCCATCGTGTGGCCGGCCTTGGCAGTCTGGGGCGGGAACGCTTCACGGGCCTGGGGATCTGGGAAGGGGGAAGCATCGCGCGGGAAGCAAAGGCGTGGGCGCTGTCCGCATGCTTTTTTGCCGCGGGCCGGACCGACGGCACGATGTTCCTGGAAGAAATCTTGCGCCGGGCCGTTCGCGCGCACGATCCGTTTTGGAAACTCAAGGGCAAGTGGCTCGTCCGCCGGCTCTCGCCCGATTGTTTTCGCCTGGAATTGGCGCATCTTCCGAAGAAGCGCGAAGAATTGAACCTGCTTTACTCCATGGGATGGGAGACCGCCAACATTCACATTGGCAGCGGCAAAGCGGGGCAAATCCGCAAGGATCTTCTCCGCAAACCAGCCCACTGGCTCTATCAAGCCGCCGCCGCGATGCAGGAACAAGTCCTTCAGGACTGGAAAGCGTGGCGAAAATAGGCTAAAGCCGCGATTCCAAGGAATTAGCCAGTCAAACGTGCGCCCGCAAATGCCTCCGCCGCGTTCATTCTCTCTCCAGCGCGTTTTGGCTGGCATAGACTCTCAGGTCTTCGCATTCGAATGCCGCGCCCGCTGTCTTAGACTGCACATAAACTCCGATCCTATCCAAAGTCTTATGGGTCGTCGAAATAAGCCAGGACCCTGCGTAATTTCCGTCAAGATAATAGCTGAAAGTGGAGCGATAACCGTCGGCGGAATCAAAACGGACCCCCACCGTGTGCCGTTTGTTCCAGTCAAAGGCGACAGGCTGCCCATGATCGTCAAAGGCGACCGCAACCCAAGTCGTCCCATTCCAGGCTTTGAGTGGGGAAGGGCCGCTTTGGAGGTCGGAGCCCACGCGCAATTGGTCTGAATCAAACAATTCGATCCCAAGCCCTCCCTCCTCGCTCAAGCGACGTAGCGTGACTTCAAAGTAATCGCCGACGTTCAGCCCATGGCCCAGAATCGCGCGGTTGTCCAGGTCCAGCGTGGCGGAGCCCCAAGGAATATCGTGGCCGTCCGGCACCTCAAAACGCAGGCGGTGACCGGCGAGCTGCTCGTGGACGACGCCGTAATGAGCGGCTTGCGTCCAGCCTGTCCCCAAATCTTTTCCATCAGGCCGGGGAAACCCCTCGCGAAAAGCTTCGCTTAGTTTGGCCTTGATCGCTTGAGCTGTGCCGCGATGGGGATCGGCCAGCGCAAATATCCGGCGATAGCGGTGCCAGGCCATCGACGGCGTGGCATCCGGTTTGACCATCCAAAAACCTCGCAGGTTGGGGGAATTGGTCTTGCCGTTGAGCGGAAGTTCCAGCGCGTTATTCAGCGGCTCGTTGCAATAAACTTCCCAATAAACAGCCCACGGCAGTCCTTTCTCTTTAACCACGGAGACGGCGCTGTCCATCCGTCGATTCAGTCCATCCACCCCCTCGCTGCCGTGCTCCGGATAACCAAATTCGCCAAGATAGACGCTATGCGGATTCTGTCCAAAAACCGCCGTGGCCGGCAAATGGGCGGCGAGATAATCCACCGCTGCCGCCAAATGTTCGGCAGTGTCAAGAAAATGATAACTGGAGTAGGAAGCCAGATCGACCGTCGTAAAAGGCAGCACCGAGTTTGCCACGCCGGGTTTCCCGGCCATGGAATCCTCCACCCGATTCGCCTCAACCGCGCCATACACATGAACGCCCGTCTCGCCCACTTCCGCGCGCGCCTTGACGATCCCCGCCTGGCGGGCGTTGAGCCATTGGATCATTCCCCGCACGGCCGTCGCGCTCGGCAAATAATCGGCATCGTAAGCTTTTGGTGAACTGCGGCGCAAGGCCCAGTCTCCTTCCCACTGTTGCAGGACAAACGTCTTGCCTGTCCCCTTGTAGGTGAGGAGCAGATATTTGCTCAGGTCATAAAATTGCCGCGTTTCGTCCGCCGCCTGCTCAGCCGTGATTCCCTCGGTCCAGTAATGATCGTCCCGGCCAAGCGCATACGCGGTCAGGATGAAAGTGCGGAATGGCTTCGAGAAGACCGAGCGGAAATAAGGCGTGCGCGCCATCCCGGTGAGATTGCGGACGTTCTTCGGCCAGTCGCTGTTCCAGGGATACCGGCTGGATGTCAAATACAGTTTTATCACTTTGCTCCCGCTGGCGAGAACCTGTTCCGCGCCCTCGTCCAAAAAGTCCTCGCTTGTCAAATAATATTTTCCATCCACATGGGCGGCGCCAAAGATCTCCGCCGGATCAGTCTGCGAAGGAAAACTCTGGCCGTGCGCGCCCAAGGCGCCCGCGGCCAGCAAAACGCCCGCGATTCGCAAAACGTGCGGCGGCCAGAGATTTCGCCAGGACAACAATGACATTCACCCAGCGTACTCCGCCCCGGAGACGGATTCAATTGTCCGTTGCGATATCATTTCCCGAGGGAAGCATTATTGCGGTCAACTTCATCCAATCAACAATTCGTATTGAAAATCGGTCATTGGACATTGACCATTGACAAATCTTCAATGACCAATATCCAATCAACGCTGCCACCGCCGGCAAAAACGAGAACTTTCCTTGCGCCGGCCCGTTATGGCGCCGGCTGATAAAGGCGCGCGATTCGCACCAGGATGCCTTCGAGTTGACCGTAATAATCGTCCTCCGGCAGTTGCGCTTTTTTCGCGCGCAAGGCGCCCAGGTCTTGTTCCAATTCATCCCGCCGGGCCCGCGCCGCCGGGTCCAGTTTTTGCTCGGCTTCGCCGCGGACCAGGACCATTTGATGCGCTCGCACGCCATCCACTGATTTCCCTCCTTCCGCCGCCTTAACCGCTCGCACGCCCTGAAACCAGTCGGGCGGCGTTCCCAGCCCGTCGCCATTGTCATCGATTAGAGGATGCTCCGTCGCCAGCAAGCCTTCTTCCTTGTAATACTGCGCCGTTTGCCGCGCGGCCATGAGCGTTGCTTCCAGCAGCGAGGTCTGGCCATCCTTGTCCAAATCGGCCGCCGGATCAGCAATGGCGCGCGCCAGATAACCGCCGAAGCGGGTGGCATTGACTTCGTTGCCGCTGCGGGTCGCTGTAATAATGACCCGTCCGGGCGCGGACAAAGCGGGCAGAAACGGCCCGCTGGCGGAAGCGCATTGGATGATAGCCAACGGACGATGGCACGGCTTCAACGCCGCGGCCAAATCCTCCGCGGAAATATCCGGGCCGCGCAGGTTGAATTTGGCGGTGCGTCCGTCAAAAGTGCCGTGGCCTATAAACACGAGCCACAATTCTCCAGCGTTCCGCGGTGCATTCTCCGTCAGCACGCGCAGCAATCGCGCGCGATCATCCTCGGCGGAGACCGCGTCCAAACCGATGACGGTCGTTCGCAAGCCGCCTTTGGCCGCGGCTTTTTGCCACAAATCCGCCTCGGCGGAAAACTGCTCCGCATATTCAGGATCGCCGGGAGCGCCCATGACCAGAATCAAATCACGTTCCTCAGCCGCGTGCGCCGGCGGCGGCAAAAAGAGGCCAGCCATCAGCAGGAGCAGGGCTGGGAGGATCTTCAGAGGCTGCCTCAAGAGGATCCCGAACAGGCAGCTTGGGTAGGGCGCGCTCTCCGAGCGCGACGATTGTCCGAATGCCGGCCCCGGCGCGCACGGAGTGCGCGTCCTACCTTTCCGCTGCGCAAGGTCTTGCCATAATCTCTTCATGGCAATCCTTTCCAACGGCGAATGCCCCATTCGGCGACGAAACAGCCCAGCACGCAGAGAAAGACCAAAGGCTTTTGCCAGAGCGGCTCGCTCCAGGTTTCCGTGATGGGAGCGTGGCGCTGGGGAAGTTTGCCAACGAAATCCTTCAGGCGATCCATGCTGATGACCTCGCCGCCAGTGCGCCGCGCCAGGGCCTCAAGCAGGGCGCGGTTCGGTTTGAGCGAACGGAATTCTTCGGCCGCGGGATCAGAAGCCCACCCGGACGCCGCCCGGCCCACGACCTCCCCGTTTCCTTGCGTCACCACCGCCTCCACCGCGTAGGCCCCGGACTCCCGGGCCACATACTCTGCCTCGTACGTTCCCGCCTGGCTCGGCGATGCCTCGGCTGTAAGATGAATGGCATTGGTGGCGGCAACTCCCCCCTCCGCCGCCGCCCCGGCCTGGAAAAGCCGCACCGGGCGGACTGTCAATTGCACGCTTGCCCCGTCCAAAGGCTTATACTCCTCGTCATGCGCCTTGACCGCCAGCCGCACGCGCGACGGGTCGCCGTCAGCCGAACTTTCCGCCGTGACGGAAACACGGGCGGGAACGTCGGAAACGAGCCAGCGGACCAATTGACGCCAGGACTTGGCCAGGTCCTTTTGCGAGGCTTCATCCCGAAAACCCCAGCGCCACAAATCCCCCAGCATCAGGGCGGCAGTGCGCCCGGAGCCAAAGCGTTGCGCGGCCAGCGCCGGAAAACTATGATTGTCAGAATCGGAAACCGTGGCGAGGACGCTGGCGCCCGGTTTGATGGCGCTGATGGTGTTGAGCACGTTGAACGGCGGCAGGGTGTCCAACCGGTCTCGTTCTTCGGATTCGGTGGCGCGGAGGCGTGTCCACGGTTGCAGCCACCCTTCCCGGGTCAGGGCCAGCTTCCAACCCGAAGCCGGGGGCGTGGCAGCGGGAGCGTCCAGGTAAAGGGGCAGCATTAAAGCAATCGGTGTATTGGCATAGTTTCCTTCGCGAAAGGACTCCGCGCCGCCGAGCATGAGAAATCCGCCGCCTCGCTCCGAAACAAAGCGTCGCAACAGCAGGACCTGGTCATGCGTAAAAAAATCTGCTTCGAGGTCTCCCAGAATGACCGCGTGATAGGCGTAGAGTTCCGCGGCCGTTTTGGGAAACCCCTCGCGCAATTCCATTTCATCCTTGGTGTTGAACCGCACCATCACCGGTTGATCGTAGCGGGCGGTTTCTTCATTGGTATCGCCGAAGCCGCCAAAAAGCGGATTGCTCGATTCGCCATAGCGCGATTTGAAATTGAACTTCGGCTCCCGGCGGGCGACGCGGATCAAAGAGACCATGTGGACCTGCGGATCATCCTGCAAGGCGCGGTTGAGGAATTTGAATTCCCAATTGGGCCGCCCGCCGACATAGAGGACGCGAAACGGCTCCCGCCCGCGGTCCACCACCACAACTTCGCGATTATTGACAAGCGTCGCCTCGCGCGAGTGCGCTTCGGTCGCGCCCAGTTCATCCGCCGCCTGGGTTTGCAATTCGTAAAAATGAAGACCGGGCTTGTCCGGTTGAATTTGGAAACGAAAATTCAAGGCGCTCTCCTCCCCTTGCGCCCGCTGCCGCTGCTCGGCCACCAGATTGCTGGCGGTGGTGATGCGCAAATCCGCTGGATTGGTGGCCGCGCCACTGCTGGCGATCTCGATCAACCGCGTCACCACTTCCGTGCCCGGAAAGCCCCGCGCGTTGACAACCGCCTGGATGGTGACCGGCGCGTCCTCAAACGCCGTCTGGCTGACGGCCGCCTTGTCCAACGCAATATCGCGCAGCCCCGTGTCGTTGCCGCAGACAATCGGATAAATCGGCGGGCAACCTTCCAAAGCGGGAGCCTCAGAGGCAAGGTCCGTGGCATTGCCATCCGTAAAAAGAAGCACTCCCGCCACGGGCTGGCCGCGCCACAAATCGGCGGCCGTGCGCAAGGCGTTGCCCAGGGCCGAGGCGCGCCCGGAGAAATCCAGGTCCGCGAAATTCCGGACATCCTGGAAATGAGAGTCAAATGAATAACGCCGCGCCTGAAAATTCTCCTCCAGCGCCGCCTGCCAGCCGGTGGGCGCGTCACGCGTCAGTTGCTCCCGCAGCAGTTCACCGCGGGATTGCGTCTGGCCGGCGTCGCGAATGCGCAGGCTTTGGCTATTGTCCGCCAGCAGCGCGAAAATGTTCGCCCCCGGCCGCGCCCGCTGGCTGACGAGCAGCGGCTCCAGCAAGCAGAGGGCCAGCAGCGTCACACCGACGAATTTCAACAGGCCGCAGCCGATGCGAACCGGGCGTTCGACAGCATTGCGATGTCCGGACCAGACCAACGCCAGCGCGAGGGCCACGATCAGGACCAAAACCGGAAACAGCCAACCGCGGGAAGAAAAAAGAATCAGTGCCAAACCGGTCACTGCCCGCCTCCCAGCTTTTCGTAGTACTGACGCACCAAGTCGGAATAATGTTCCGGCACGGGATCGTGATCGAGCGGGACGAGGCTGTTGGCGTCGTCGCGGCGCGCTAATTCATCGCGCAGCCAGGCGCGCACTTCCGTCATCGGTTGGAGGACCTGGGTTTGGACGGCTTGAGGGTCTGGCTTCTTCCCGTTGCTCCGGAACTCGGCGCGCAGGGCGCCAACGCGCTCGCGCACCGTGGCCAATTGATTGCGCATATCCGGCGCGTCCAGGACTTGCTCGACGTCCCGCACCCGCTCGGTCCAGGAAGAATAATCATTGCCCGTGACCGGACCGTTGCGTCCGCCAATGCCGTGCGCTCCGCCGCCACCACCGCCACCACCGCCACCACCGCCGGCACCGAGTTGCCGCACCATTTGCCGCAACCGGTCCATGCCGTCGCCGCCGCCATTTCCATTTGCTGTCTCACCGGAGGCGCTGTCTGCCCCCTGCGAATCGCCGCCACTGGCGTTTTGACCGGCCCCATTTCCGTTTTGTCCGGGGGCACCACGATTCTGTCCAGTGGGACTGGCATTTTGGGCGGTGGCGCTGCCATTTTGACCGGGGCCGTTGGCACTTTGACTATTTGCTTTGCCGTTTTGAGCGCTGGCGCTGGCATTCTGGCTATTGCCGCTGGGATTCTGATTGGACGCTTTGGAGCCGACGTTTTGACCCGAGGCACTTTGGCCGGCGGAATTGGTGTTTTGGCCGGCAGCATTTGTGGCAGCCGCGACGGCCGCATCCTGCTGCACCTGCGCGGAAAGATCGTCCAATTCCTTTTCCGCGAAGCGCAGGGCTTCCGTCTCGTTGCCGAGAATGCTTTCGGCGGCGTGTTCCACTCTTTGGCGAAGTTCGCCGATGTTCTGGCGGACGGTTCGTTCCGGGCCGGCAGCTTGCGAAAGCAAACCGCGCCGCACCAGTTGCTCGTCAATATCCAGAAGATTGTCGGTATGCATCTGCGCGGCGCGGCGCACGGTGTCATAAAGTTGCTGGGCCAGCAACGGCTCAGTGCTCTCCGCCTGGTCGGTCAATTTCTCCATGTCACCAAGAAGATTGGTCAGGCTGCTTTGCTGATGGGTCATTTGCTGAATTAACTGCTGCCGTTGCGCTTCGTCATCCAAGGTTTTCTGCGCCGGATGGGCCAGCGATTCCAAACCGCGCGCGATGTCCGATTCCTGGCGGTCCAAATCGCGCGCCTGGTTGCGCAATTGCCTCATTTGCTCAGAGAACTGGCTGGAAGTCTGGCGTCTCATGTCTTCACGCAAATTCTGCAATCCCTGCTGGGCGCGCGTGCCGGAGGCCAGCGCCTGGGACACCGATTCCTCCCCGATTTGCTGGGCGGCGCGCTGGGTGTCCGAACGCGTCTGTTCCAATTGCTGGCGCGCTTTGGAGGTGGATTCCGAATTGGGGGATTGATCCATTTGCTGCCGCAATTCATCCACGTCGGCCAGCATCTGCCGCTCTTCGTCTTGCAGGCGTTTGAGTTGACGGCGGATGTCCTCGCGCTGGGCGTCCGTGCGGGCCTCCTGCAAGGCCGTTTGCAATTCGCGCAAGCGGTCGTTCAAGTCCTGCTGACGTTGCGCGAGATTTTTGAGTTTGTCGGCCATTTCCAGTTGTTGCCGCGGCTTCTCGGCTTGCCGCTCGGTTTCGTAGCGATTTTCCTGCGACGTCATTTCCAGTTGGTCCATCTGATCCCGGCTCGGCTGTCCCGCCCGCCCGCCCTTTCCCCGGCTACGCGAGTTGGAAACCCGAAAGTCATGCGGAATCATTTTTAGCAACGCCTGGTAAGCGGCTTGCTCGGCCGCGAGCGCCGCCGGAAATTCCGCCGGCGTGTCTTTCGCCTTAGCGAGCGCCGCCTTGGCCCGTTCCATGTCTTTGATCGCGGCTTGGAGGGTGCTTTGCGCCTGCGGACTTTCGGTGCGCCCGAGGGCCTGGCGGGCTTGCGCCAGGGCCTGCACCTGCGCTTCCTCGACGGTGGCGAGGTCCGACGGGTCCTCAGCCGCGTAGAGAGCGTATGAGCAAAAGAGCAGAGTCAAAACTAATAAATTAAGGCATGTTTTCATGGGTTGGCGGTAGCGGACATTGATTTTTCCTGCTGAAGTTTCCAGGTGGCGATGACAATTTCCTTTTGCATTTCCGCCAGTTGCGCGCCGGTGTCGCCCTGGCCCTGTCCTTGGCCCTGGCTTTCCTGGGCGTCCGCGCCCGCTTGCTCCGCGCGGAAGGTTTCAGAAAACGGCCGCACCTCGGCGAAGTAAATGTCACTGAAAGTGCGGCGGGATTTTCCGTCCGGACCGTAGTCATCCGCCCAGACAAAATAAGCCAGCACCTGGTCATCCCCCAGCTTGAGGTCCTCCAGGGGAATCAGGTATTTGAGCTGCCGTTTTTGGCCGCCCGAAACTGATTGGCCGAGTTCAATTAACTTCGGATCCTCCCCAGCCAGCCCGAAGCCAATCCCATATTTCAACAATCCAAAATCATCCATCGCTTCCCCCTCCAATTGCAATTCCTCGAGGCGGGAAACGCGCGGGTCGCCTCGCGGGAAGACCAGCTTCAATTCCGGGCGGCGGTTGGTCAGGACTTGCAGGACAAACTCGATGGGAAACTTGTTGGTGCGGCCGGCGGCATCTTCCAGCGCCAGCGCGTAACGGGCGCTATTGGTCAAGGGAAAATCTGCCAGCAAGCCGATCGCGTCGTCCTTCTTGACGGAAAAGGGAATGGAATGCTGCTTGCCGACCCAGCACGCCCGGACCACCGGTTTATTAAACTGCAGGGTGTAGGTCAGCCGGGTCCCTTCCACCGCGCTGACCCGCCTTGTGTCAAGTATGGTTTGATTGGTCTGTCCGGTATAATCGGGATAACGCAGCAGCGCGTCGGCGCGCGAGAGCGAAGGATACTCGAACACGGAAATCCTGAAGTCCGGCGTCTTCCCACCTCCATATTCAACGTGGTAATGCCCTTCCTCCGCCACCTCATCCAGGCTCGCGCCAAAAACCGGATCAGCCAGGCGCCTTTCCATCGGGACGCGTTTGCTTTTGCCTGAAGCGCCTGTGATCACCAGGGTGGCTTCCGCCGACGGTGTGCCGCTAAAACGCGCCGCTACCACCAGGCTGGTCCCGCGCTCCACTTCCGTGTCGCCTGGGGTGACGGAAACGCCGGGCATCGCCCACGCGCCAAAGACGGGACGAGCGCGGCGGGCACCGTAGCCGAGCGCCAGCAAGACCACCAGCATTCCGCCCAAAGCCACGAAGTTGAGGGCCTTGGCGGCGGCAAGTTTTTCTTCCAAACCGAGGCGCCATAATGCGCGCCGCGGATGCTGTAAGGCTTCGTCGATGACCCGCAATTGAAGATAGCCAAATTCGCCTGAAGCAGGGTTTGGTTTTTGCTCCGCGGCCGCCGCCAGCAAATGCCGCAGTTCCGGATATTCCCGCTCAAGGGCCGCGACGACGGCGCGTTCATCGCCTTTGCGCCGGCGATGACGCCACCATGCCACGCCCCCGGCCAGCAATCCACCGAGCAACGGAACTAGACAAACCAGCGGCGAATTCCAGGCGGCGAAGCTTTGCAGCACGAGGAAGAGAATTCCCACGCCGGTCGCCGCCAGCCAGCCGATGGCAAGCTCCCGGCAAAACCGCGCCTCGCGGAGCAGTTTTTCCAAGGCGCCCAGTTCATGGCTGAGACGGGACTCCATCATGAGATCGCTTCCCTGGCCGTAACGCGGCGGGCTAGGCTGCCGCTGAGAAGAACCTCGCCAAAGGTAATCGCCAAGGCGGCCACAATCAACCAGCGCCAGAGCTTTTGGCGGCTTTCCAATTCAGCGCGCTGCAATTGGCGTTGGCGCTCAAATCTGGGCGCGGCGGTTGGATCTCCGGATGTCCCCAGCGGCACTCCCAGCCGGGCCAATTCATCCACAGGCAACGGCGCGACCCTACTTTCCTCCAGTCGAAGATTGACCGCGAACTGAAATTCTTTCCCCCCGGCGACGGCGCGGTAAATCCCCGGCGTATCCGTATCCAGGAAAGGTGATCCAGACGGCAAGCTCGTGTTGGTCCCATTGGGCTTTTGCCATTGCACGGCCGCGCCGGTCGAATGGGGTGAAGGGATCGCGTCGCCCGTGCGAAATTGGCAGTGGGCCGGCACCCCGCCGCCGGTCCATTCCAACATGGTTTCCATCAAAGGGGGGAATTTGCTCGAAACGGCCAATTGGCTGTCCGTGGCGTTCCAGCCGGATGCCAGCACGAGCAGAGTTCCCTTGCCGACGGTGATTTGCGTAAGAGATGGCGAGCCATCATCAAATTTGGCCACGATGTGGGATTCGACCCCTGGCGGAATCTCCAGGCGCCGATGTTTCCAGAAATGGATATGGGTGAAATCATTGAAACGAGGATCATCGAATGGCGCGAAGAGCGGATGACGGAAATCAACTTCGCCGAGCAGCGCATAGTCACCGGTGGCTTCGGTCACAGCTATTTGCGGCAAACCGAGCAGCGCAGCCAGAGTAGGACCGGCTTGGATGTTCGTAAGCACCAGGAGCGCGGTTTTGCCGCTCCGCAACCAAGCCCGGACGTCCGCGCACTGCTCCTGCGCCAGCGGGCCGGAAAGAAAAGCAAAAGAGGCCGTTGCCAGCAGCTCAGAGACAGAGTTCGTGCCCAAGGTCGCAAATTGCACCTTCCGCCGGGGGGTCCGCGGAAAGACCCGCTCCAGATAATAGAGCAGCCCCGCTGAATTCTGGGCCGTTTCTGTTCCTACGCAGGCAATGTTCACGTTCTCCACTTCCGGAGCGGCAAAGTAGGAAAGATTATCGAAAGCGACATCGTCTCCGGTCAATTGCAGAGCCCCCGTGGTCATGGCGGCAGACAGTTTGGGCGCCTGGAAGGTGCGGGTCTGGCCCGCGGGCACATAGACCTCCATCGGGTTGCCAGGCGCGTTGCGCCAACCCAGATGGAGTTTGTCCTGCCGCGAATCGCGCGAATTCGTCACGCGTACGCGAATGTCGCTTACTGGGCTGGCGGAGGCGGCTGGTTCCAGGATTTCAAGGCCGGCATTGGATTGCGGTGCTCCTTCCACACGCTCAATCATCACGCGGGTGTCGGCCGGCCAGTCGTGTCCCTGCAAACCTTCCAGTTGGGCACTTTCCTGTAAATCCGAAATCACGACGACTTCGCGACGCGAGGCGGGCTGCGTCGTCCCGGTGCTGCCGCGAAATTGATCCGCGGCCGTCGTCAGGGCCAAACCGAGCGCCGTGCCCATCCAGCCTGGAGAAGTCGCAGCCAGCCGCGCGCGGGCCAAATTCGCACGCTGTCTCAGCGGCCAGGAAGACCACTCAGAGAAACTCACGAGCGTGCGCGGCTGGCGGTCAAAGGTCATCACCGCGACCGCGTCGCCTGGCCCGAATTTGGCAAAATACTGGTTCGCCACCGCGCGGGCCTTTTCCCAAAAGCCGGGCCGCCTCATGCTGGCGCTGGTGTCGAGCAACAGCACAACCTGACGCCCGCTATCGGCCGCGCCAGGCGCTGGGATGTCCTTGGCGAAAAATGGGCGGGCAAAAGCGGCGGCCAGGAGCAACAGGCAGAGGCAGCGCAAAAAGAGGAGAACAAGATGTTCCAGTTTCCGGCGGCGCACCGTGCGCGGCGGCGTCGGAGACAAAAACATGAGCGAACTGAAAGGCTTTCGTTCGCGGGCGGCGCGGCGGATCAGGTGGAACAAGATTGGCCCGGCCACCGCCAGCGCACCGGCCAAAAACCATGGTGTCAGAAAACTCACGGCGGCGAAGCGTGCTGGGTCCGGCGGCGAACCATCCGTCCGCGGCGGGAACGGGCGCGGAGAAAGTCCCTCAACGCCAAGTCCATCGGATGGTCCGTGACGATCCGATAGAAGGCCGACCCATATTTGCGGCAGGCACCCTCCGCCGCCTGACGGTGGCTTTCCAGCTTTCGCTGGTATTCAGCCCGCACGGTATCCGGGTCGATATAAAAATCCTTTTGACTTTCTACATCACGAAAGAGCATGGCGCGATCAAAGGCAAAACTCAGTTCGCTCGGGTCCAGCACTTGGAAAACGACGATTTCATGCCCCGTGGCGGCCAGCCGGGCCAGCGATTGCTCCAGGGGGTCGATGGGCACAAGAAGATCGGACAGCAGCACAATCAGGCCGCGTTTGCGCGACATCTCGGCAACCCGCCGCAGTGGGGCGACGAGGTCGGTGCTCTTGCCCGCCGGCTCGCGCTCCAGTGCCAGCATGATCTGCCGAAGGTGTCCCTTGCGATGGCGCGGTGGAAAGTAGTCGCGTACCTGGTCATCGAAGGTAAAGAGGCCGATGGCGTCGCCTTGCTCGTGCAAAAACCAGGCCAGGGTGGCAGCGAAGGTCCGGGCGTAATCTGATTTGGAATAAGCCAGCGAGCGGTAACTCATGGACCGGCTTTGATCCACCAGCAGATGACAGCGGAGATTCGTCTCGTCCTCAAATTTCTTCAAATAGTAGCGGTCCGACCGCGCCAGCAAGCGCCAATCCAGGTAGCGGGTATCCTCTCCCGGCGAATAAGGCCGATACTCGGTGAATTCGACCGAAAAACCGTGATACGGGCTGCGATGCAAGCCGCTCCAGAACCCTTCCACGACGACACGCGCCCGGAGTTCAAGAGTGCGAATCGCCATCAGCGCCTTGGCATCGACAAGTCCCAAATCGCCGAACGAATTCATTTAAGATTAATACCTCCATTTCAGTCGTTAATCAATGCGCATTGCGGGCAGGAGGGTAATGCGCCAGTGACGGCCAGCCTGGTAAAGGTAGGGTCGCCTCGCCGAGGCGACCGTTCCGATGAGAAACACCCGCGCAGCGAATTCTCCTACGGAGCTGGGAAATGATTCTTTGCCGGGTTCTACAAATATCTCGCGCCTGCGGCTCTGGCGGATGGGCACCATTCAGAAGACTCCTCGAAAATGCGTGTAAGGCCAGCCGGCAGCGCCGCCCCACCCCTGTGTCTTCCTTTTCAAAATCGCAAAAACAGTCAAGCAATCCGCCAGATGATTTGATATAAGTCTCCCATGAATGGGCCAACCCGCGCTGCCACATTGCGCTTCTACAAGGAATGCCTTTTACGGGTCATGCTGCATATCCAGCAGCACCTTGATGAGCCGTTGCCGTGGGAAAAGCTGGCCCGTTTGGCCTGTCTTTCACCCTATCATTTTCATCACGTTTTTACCGGAATGACTGGCGAATCGTTGGCCGGCCATATTCGCCGGCTGCGGTTGGAGCGCGCGGCTGTGTGTTTGAAACTCTCCTCAACCCCGGTCGTGGAAATTGCTTTTGAGGCCGGCTATACAACCCATGAATCGTTCACTCGCGCCTTTCATGCCGCTTTCGGCATGTCGCCCGCGCAATTCCGCCGGTCCAAACAGGTGAGCGCGGAGATAAAAGTTCCTTCAGGCGTCCATTACCAGGACCTGAAACCTCCGCGGGACTTCCGATGCGTCAAGAACAAACCTATGAACGTCAACATCCAACATCTGCCACCGATGCGCGTCGCTTTCATGCGGCACGTCGGACCCTATAGCAAAGTGGGCCATACCTGGGACGAATTCATGATGTGGCTCGGCAAAGACGGCTTTCTCGGCGGCGACAGCCAGTTTATCGGCATCTGCCACGACGACCCCGCGGTGACGCCGCCGGACAAAATCCGCTACGACGCCTGCATGACCGTGGACGAGGCCTTTCGCCCTCAGGGCGAGATTGGCGTGCAAGTGATTGCGGAAGGCGAATACGCGGTCATGACCCATTTCGGCCCTTATGAAAAGCTGGGCGCCAGTTATGCGAAACTGCTGGGCCAATGGTTGCCGCGCAGCGGGCGCCGCCTTCGCGCCATCCCGTGTTTTGAGATTTATTTCAATTCTCCAGAAAACACCGCTCCCGCGGACCTCGTCACAGACCTCCATGTTCCTTTAGAACCGAAATAGTTCTCACGTTCAACCCAACTCATTCGCCATGAATACAAAACTTGACCTCTACAAACTTCACAAAGCCGAATATGCCACGCCCCGCAAACCGGTGCTCATTCGCGTCAAACCGGCGCAGTATCTCATGATTGAGGGGCGTGGCGCTCCCGGCAACGCCCGCTTCCAAGCCTGCATTGGCGCCCTTTACGGAATGGCCTTCACCATCAAGATGGCGCGCAAGTTTGCCGGCAAGCAGGACTACGGCGTTTGCAAGCTCGAGGGCCAATACTTCGGCGACCTTGCGGCTATTCCGAAAGATGACTGGAGTTGGAAACTCATGATCCGCACGCCGGATTTCATCGCCCGTAAAGACTTGGAATCTGCCGTAGCCGTCCTGCTCAAACGCGGCAAACCCGCTGAGGTCAAAGAAGTGAAGCTCGAAACCCTCGACGAGGGGGACTGCGTGCAAATGTTGCATGTGGGTCCGTATGATCAAGAGCACGAATCCATCGCCTTGATGCGCTCTTTCGCCGAAGCCGGTGGGCTAAATTTGGCCGGCCCGCACCATGAGATTTATCTTTCCGATCCCCGTCGGGTTCCTGCCGAGCGTTTAAGAACGATCCTGCGCCAGCCGATGAGAAAGTAACCCGCGTTCAACGGATTAAGTCCGGAGGAGTGGTCGTCATCGTAACCTGACGTTTTCGTCAGAATGAGTCCACATTTTGCTTGATTCCGCGGCCTTCTCCCGACCTAATCAATTATACGCTGTTGAAATCTATCGTCGGAATTGGATGCACTTTAAAGTACTCGTGACGGAGGGCTTCGGCGCGAGGGGCGGGATCGCCAAGTTTAATCGCGATTTCTTGACAGCCCTTTGCTCGCATCCGAGGTGCGCCAGCGTCACGGCGCTTCCGCGCTTGATGCCCGATCCTCCGGGACCGTTGCCAGGCAAGCTGAGGTATGTAACGGACGGCCTGGACAGCAAGTTTCGTTACGTCCAATCCATCGCGAAAGAAGCTTTTGGCCGTCCAAAGGCGGACCTGTTATTTTGCGGCCACATCAATCTTCTCCCGCTGGCTCGTCTCCTTCAGGTGAAGGAGGGCGCGCCGCTGGCTCTGATCGTTCATGGCGTTGAAGCCTGGCAGCCAACAAGGAAACGCCTCGCCAACCATTGCGCGCGGCGCGTCCAGGCGTTTCTCGCCGTGAGCAGTTTTACCAAGCAACGCTTCTTAGCGTTGGACCGGGCTGCGGCCCGAGCAGGGTCATATCTTGCCCAATTCCATTGCCATCGAAGATTTTGGCCCTGGAACAAAAGACAAAAGTCTGGCGGCCCGCTATGGCATCCAAAACCGCAAGGTCCTCTTCACGCTGGGGCGTCTCAGCGAAGACGAGCGCTATAAAGGCATCGATGAGGTGCTGGAAGCACTGCCGGTGTTAGGGCAGGCAGTTCCGAATATCGTTTATATGGTGGCTGGGGGCGGCAATGATCGCGCGCGCCTGGAACAGAAGGCCACAGCCTTGGGAGTGGAGGATCGTGTCATTTTCACAGGATACGTGCCGGAGGAAGAAAAGGCGGCCTACTATCGCCTGGCCGACGCGTTCGTCTTGCCCGGTTGGGGCGAAGGGTTCGGTATCGTTTATCTGGAAGCGATGGCTTGCGGCATCCCGGTGGTCGCCAGCAAACTGGACGCCAGCCACGAAGCTGTCCGCCATGGCGAACTGGGCGTTCTGGTCAATCCGAAAAACCCAGCGGAACTTCAGGCGGGCATTCTCGAAGCATTGCGCCGTCCGAAGGGAGTTGTTCCGAAAGGGTTGGATTATTTTTCCTTTCAAAACTTTTGTCAGCGCTGCCATAGCATTGTCGATCAAATTCTCGGACAAACCGCGACGATGCATTCCCATCCAACCCACCACGACCTTGTCCAATTACCGACAACTATTTAAAGCAACTGCTTTGCTTGGGGGAACGCAGGTCATCGTGACCATCATCGGGTTGGCACGAAATAAAATGCTGGCGGTTATCCTGGGGCCAGTCGGGGTCGGATTGGCCGGGCTCTATTTTTCCATTACGACCGTCATCGGCACGCTGACTGGATTCGGCCTGGGCAACAGCGGAGTGCGCGAGATCGCGGAGGCGAACAAATCAGGAGACCAAAGCCGGGTGGCACGAGTCGCCACCGTGGTCATGAGGTTCGCGGTCTTCTCCAATATTGTTGGCGCCTTGATTGTTCTTTTCTTCAATCGCGCCATCAGCCAGGCCACTTTCGGTGATACAAAACATGCCTTTGGCGTGGCCCTGATGAGTTTGGTCATCCTGTTCAACAACATTGCCAACGCCCAAACCTGTATCTTGCAAGGGCTGCAAAGGCTGAAGGATTTGGTGAATTGCCAGATTGGGGGCGCATTGCTGGGCGCTGTGGCCAGCGTTTTGATTGTCTATTTCATGCGCGAGCGCGGGGTGACATGGTATCTCGTCGCTTTTGCCGTCTTCACCCTCATCCCTTCCTGGTGGTTTCTGCGCCGCGTCAAATTCCTGCCGGTGAGGCTCAACTGGCAGGATACCACCAAAGAGATCAAGAGCCTAATGCGCTTGGGCATTGGCGTCATGTCATCCGTCCTCCTGGCTTCCGCCGTGCTTTACGTCACAAGGATCATCATCATCCGCAAATTAGGTTTGGCAGCGACAGGTCAATACCATGCCGCCTATACCCTGACGGCCTTCTACGTCGGATTCGTCCTCAGGGCGATCAGCATGGATTTCTTTCCGCGTCTGTCCGGTTTGTCTCACAACCACGCACAGGCCAACCGGCTGTTGAACGATCAGATCGAAATTGGGTTGCTCCTGGCGCTGCCACCTATCATGGGTACGCTCGTCCTGGCCCCGTGGGTGTTGCGCATTTTCTATACAGGGGAATTTGTCGCCGCGGCGGCCATCGTGCAATGGCAGGTCATCGGGATATTTTTCGGAATGATAAGCTGGCCTCTCTGGCATCTTCAGTTGGCCAAGGGTCTCGGAGTCTTGCTCCTCGTCACGGAAACCATCTTCTCGCTCTTGCAGGTTTTCCTGTATTGGCTTTGCATCAACAAATGGGGCCTGCCGGGCGCCGGCCTCGCCTATTTGCTGGCCTTCATCGCCCACGCCGCCGGCATGTATCTCCTCTGTCGCGAACTATCCGGCTTCGCCTGCTCGCGCCGGGTCCTTCTGATTAGCATTCCTGGATTGATCCTTCTCTTTTCCGCTTTCGCGGCGCAAAAACTCCTTCCGATTGCTTATGGCCTGGGCGCGGCTCTCGTTCTTTGCCTGGTCGCAGTTGGCGCTTCATTATACGGATTGCAAAAGGTCCTGGGCGTGTCGATGAAATCGCTGTTGCTGCGGCGATTCGCCCCAAATTCTTTTTCTGCCGTCAACAATTAGGTATCGCGGCCAAAAAAATGATGAATAGTCCGCGGCCATCAGATAACTCTCCGGCAGAACCCCTCGTCGCGGACGGTCCGCTGCCGCCCCCTCTCGTTCGCAGGAAGCATCTCTACAAGAGCGAGCCATTTTTCCAACCTGTCCCTCATTGGCTTTGGCTTTTCGTGGCCGTGGGACTCATTTGGGCCTACGGCAGCCCAAACCCGGGACAGACCGCCGCCAGTTTTCTCATCCTGCCAGTGCTTTGCAGCCTCTTGCTGTTTAAGGGTGAGCCTCCGGCATTGCTGTTCGCCTGCGTCATGCAATGGATTCAGGCGACCTCTGCCGTTTATTGTTGTAACCTAAAAGGAGTATCGCTGGCCTATAACGACTTGGATTTTGGCGGCGCCAAAGCCGAAGAGGCGACGTGGCTGAGCATGATCGCGGTGCTGATGATGGCCGCTGGCATGAGGGCCGCCTTGATCCACTGGAGCCGGGGATGGGTCGAACAAGCCCGGCAAGAAGCCCGACTCATCCAAACCGATCGCGCTTTCGCTTTGTATCTCCTGTCATTTGGGGTTTCGGCGATTGTCAGCGCCATTGCGCCCCACGTCCCCCGCTTGGCCCATGCCGCGTTTGCTCTTTCCGCACAAACGCGAGATTTATGATTCGCTCGAAGCTATTTATTATACAGGTGAGGACGTGGCCGGTCCGGAGGAAGGCAATTCCATGGGGATCGGCTATTGCGCGGAAAGCTATGTCGATTTTGGTCCTGCTGGCATGTTTTTACCCGTGTTTCTCCTCGGCGTCTATTACGGCTTTATTTACCGCGCTTTTGTCATCCACTCGACGCGGAAGATTTTTGCCTTTTCGATCGTCGCTTCCCTGATGTTCTCATGCGCCTTCGCTTTGGAAACGACCAACAGCATCCTTCTCGGACGAGTCGCGGTCTATTCTTTGGCCATGGCTTGCTTCATCGCCTGCCTTGGCGGACGGATCTGGGAATTTCTGGCCGTGTCGCCCAACCGCAAGCTATGTATCCGCAGTTTTCGGGAGGGGCGAGCGCCGCGAGCCCCATCATAACAGAGCGTCGCGGCCCTCCCGATTAGTTAAGCGTTTTAGCTTATATGAATTCCAGCTTGGTCGTGGGGGCCTCGGGGTCCCAGCCGCGCGGCGGTTTGGCCGCGATGGCGCCGACCTCTTTGATGGAGATTTGCCTGCCGCGTGTTTTCGGGCTTTTCACTTCAACATCACCCGGCTTGCAGGTTTGCTGGTTAATCTTCTGGTAAGGCGCGGGCTTGTAGCGAATGAACAACTCCCCCGGCGTGTCAGGTTCGAAAAAGAGTATTTTCGATTTTGGCGGGATGCAAAAGTATTCCTTATCCAGGATGGCCCCGCCAAAAGTGAAGCGCTTCAAATAAGTCGCCTCGCGGTTGGTATAGGCCAGCGTCATGACCCGGTCGCGCTCCGGCACGGCCGCATAGACCAGGTCCGGCCCGACAAACATCTTTTCCGGCAGCTCGGTCACCCTGTAATGGCCGTCCTGAAAAACCATGAGCAGTTTGTCAAACTTGGTGCATTCGCATTTGAATTCCTCGCCGGAAACCTTGTGGCCGATGTAACCGGATTCGCGGTCATAGGCGCATTTGAAGGCTTTGAAGGCGACCTCGCGCGCATCCACTTCGTCGTAACGGCTGGACTTCGTGCAACGGGGATAGAGCGGTCCGTACTTGGCCAGTAGCGCCTCCAAGTGCGCGATGGCGTATTTAGTCACGTTGCGCAAATACTGGCGCGTCTCTTCCAGGTCCGCCTTGACCTTGTCCATTTCCTGGCGGTGGCGGTTGATGTCAAACAAAGAAATCCGCCGGATGTGGATGCCCAACAGCATCCCGATGTCCTCGTCCGTCAGGTCGCGGCGCATTTGACGGCGAAACGGCTCGAAGCCCTCCCGGACCGCGGCCGTGACGGCCTCGCTGGTGCCCGCCTGCTCGATTTTCTTGTAGAGGCGGTTCTCGATGAAAAGGCGGACGAGTGTCTTGAAGTGCAATTCCTGCTCAAGCTGGCCGGCTTTCAGTTCCAATTCACGCTGAAGGGTCGCCACCAAATGGGTGGTGTTTTCCCGCAAGACTTCCGAGACGGTCAATTCCACCGGGCGGTTCTCTTTGATCACGATAATGCGGCTGGCCACCGTCACCTCGCAATCGGTGAAGGCATAGAGGGCGTCGGCCAATTGGTCGGCACTAATGCCGCTGGGAGCGCGCACTTCGATTTCCACGTCTTCAGAGGTGAAATCGTGAATGCTCTTGACTTTGATCTTCCCTTTGTGCGAGGCGTCCTCGATGGAAGCAATCAAAGAATCCGTCGTCGTTGTGGGGGGGATCTGCGTGATGAGGACGGTGGACTCATCTTTTGTTTTCAGTTTGGCGCGAACCTTGATCTGGCCGGCGCCGTCCCGGTATTCGCGGGCGTCCATCAGGCCGCCGGTTTGGAAATCAGGCAGGACTTTGAAGGGCTGCTTTTTCAGGATGGCAATCTGGGCCTGGAGCAGCTCGGGGAAATTGTGCGGCAAAATGCGGGCCGACATGCCCACGGCAATTCCCTCCGTGCCCAGCATCAGGAGCAAAGGAAGCTTGCTCGGCAAGGTGACCGGCTCTTTGGCCCGGCCGTCATAACTGGGAACGAAATCGGTGATTTCATCGTTAAAGATTTCGTGGCGCGCCAGCTCGGTCAGACGGCACTCGATGTAACGGCCGGCGGCGGGAACATCGCCGGTATAAATGTTGCCAAAATTACCCTGGCCCTCGATCAAATAGCGTTTGTTGGCCAGGACGACCAGGGCGTCATTGATGGAAGCGTCGCCATGCGGATGATATTGCATGGCCGCGCCCGCCACGGTTGCCACTTTAATAAAGCGTCCGTCGTCCTTTTCGTGCAACGTCCAGAGGATGCGCCGCTGCACCGGCTTTAGGCCGTCAATCAAATGGGGAATGGCCCGATCGCGGATGACGTAGGAAGCGTAGTCTAAGAAACTGCGATCGACCCGGCGGTGAAGAGGCAAATCAATCTTGCCAGGCACGAATGCGGCACGGGTGGGTGCCTCGACGTGCTCCGCCTGCACATGCTGGGCGCCATTGCCCGTGCCGCCAGGAGCCGGGGGATCTGAGGCTGGCGGTGGAGCGCCATCGATGGGCAACTCCGGCTGGGCTGGATTCTTGCGTTTTGCCGCCATGATGCGAGTGACGGGAGGGAACTATGGAACAACGACTCAACGGCGTTTCGATGGCCCAAAGAAGTAGCCGCCGCGAATGCGGGCGCCGCGCACCTTGCCGGGAAATGCCCCTTTATTGCCCGGTTTCTCCTCTTCAAAAAGCGCGGTGTACTGATAATCAAAGTTCTCCAGCTTGACGCGCTGGATTTTTTTCCCAATGAACCGCTCAATGGCATAGACGTGCGGGGCGTCGGCCGCCACCATCAAGGTGAAGGCGTCCCCAGACTGCTCGGCCCGCCCGGTGCGGCCGATGCGGTGAATGTAATCTTCCGGATGCTGCGGCACATCATAATTGACAACATGGCTGACGTCGGCGATGTCCAAACCGCGCGAAGCGATGTCCGTGGCCACCAGCGCTTCATAGCGTCCCTGCCGAAATCCGCGCAACGCGTCCTCGCGCTCGCGTTGCGTGCGGTTGGAATGAAGGACCGCGACGGCGTGGTTGTTCCTTTTTAAAAGACTGGCGATCTGATCGGCCCGATGCTTGGTGCGGCAGAAAATGATGATCGAGGAATGTTGCACCCGGTCGAGCAATTGCAAGAGAAGGGCTTGCTTCTGCGTCTCCGCCACGGGGTAGATGACATGTTCGACCGTTTCCGCCGGGCTGCGACGCGTGCCGATCTCCACCGTTTCCGGCTTCTTCATGGCCCACTGGATGAGGGCGCCAATTTCCGGCGGGACGGTGGCGGAAAACAGAGAAGTATGGCGTTCCCGCGGACATTTCTGGACGATTCGTTTGACATCCGGCAGAAAACCCATGTCCAGCATCCGGTCCGCTTCGTCAAGAATAAGGAATTTGACGGAATCGAGCCGGCACGCGCCGCGCTCCATATGGTCCAGCAACCGCCCCGGCGTGGCGATGATCACATCCGCCCCGGCGTGGAGCGCGTCAATTTGTTTGCCATAGCCAACGCCTCCATAAAGGACGGCCGTGCGCAACTTGGTGAAACGGGCAAAATCATGAATGGCGGTTTCGACTTGCGCGGCCAATTCACGGGTCGGCTCCATCACCAGGGCGCGCGTCTTCGGCTCATGCTCCCCCAGCAAGGAAAGAATCGGCAGAGCGAAAGCCGCCGTCTTGCCGGTGCCAGTTTGGGCGCTGCCAATGACATCGCGGCCCGCCATGATGAGCGGGATGGCGCGCAACTGGATAGGGGTCGGCGCGGTAAAACCCATCGCGGTGACTCCTTTAAGAACGGCTGGAGAAAGCCCAAAGGTGGAGAAAGGCATGGTAGAAAATTGGCGGCGGTCCGGTTAAGATGAGCTTGGTTTGACAGGTTCAGGCGCCGGTTCCCGCGCGGGATTCGCCGCCGGTTCCGGGGCAGGTTCAGCAGGCGCTGTGGCCGTTGTTTCCTCGACAGAAGCCTCCGCAACGACAGGCGCGGTTTCGACCGCCGCGGCGGCTTCGCCGATGGCCGCGGGATTCTCCGGCGAGGTCTCTTCAGCGGCGGTTTCAGCGTTTGCGGCGGGCGCAGGCTTTTCCGGTTTGGGCGGCCGGGGCAGCGGCTTCTTGGCCGTTTGCAGGATGCCGTTGGCGAATTCAATGACGTGACCCTGATGAATCAACCAATGCAGATCGCCAGCCAGAGCGGTTTGCTCGGGCGAAGCTTCCGGGACTGGCGGCGGAGCGGCGGCATCGGCCGGAGTGGCGGGAGCCGGCGGCGGCGCAGCCGCAACCGCGGGCGCAGGCGCCAAGGTCTCAAACAACTTGCGGCGAGTGCATTTGGAATTGGAATTAACGAACTCCACGATCCGCTTGATGCCTTCGGAGGCCGGGGTGGCTTCAAGATCCAAATAATGGGGCCGCGCGACGGAGACATGGGTGACAGTTCTGTCAACTTTAAAAAACTGCAAGCCGTGACCGGCAAATTGCTGGCTCAACACCGTGGCCACCTGCAAAGGAAAACGGCGCTGTTCTTCCCAGGCAACCCGCCAGGCGCGCTGCAAACCGGCGGAACGCAATTGGCGCGCGTCGGCCCCGCCCATGGTGTGGGAATCCACCGGTTTGACGAGGTTGGGGAGATGGACTTCCCGAAAATGCCGGTTCAACTCCTCGCGGCTGGCCAGCTTGCGGGGCTCCGGCACGTTGAGGCAGTTATATTCGGTCTTGAAACTGTGATCCTCGATCCATTTTTTGACAATGGCCTCGTCTTTGACAATTTTGACACGCGCCTTAAAAGCTTCGAAGGGCATGCGGGAAAATCGTTCGGCATGGAGTTTGCGCAACTGATTCTGGTAATCGTGGTAATTGGGCGGACCCAAAATGGCTCCGCTCAAACCGCACTGCGCGACGAAAGTGTACGTCCCGCGCGGCGGTTCGGTGGCCGTGCGCTCCGCCTGGTACAACGTGTCAATATGCCGCGCCAGGATGTGGGCGGTGGCCTCCTCTTCCGAGAGCCACAGCGTCTCATCCAAAGCGCAAAGGAAAAGGGGTTGAATCGGCTGGCCTTCGGCGTTCTTTTTGACTGTGAAGCGGATCAGTTGGCGCTCGGGCTTCTGCAAAATCAAGCGGGCAATGTCAAATAATGGATAAGCCCTGCCGGTGGCGCGAATCTGGCGGGCGAGCGATTCCACCCCCTTTTCATCGGGCACAATGCTGACGGCAACGTCTGGCGGAGGAGGCAGCGGCTCGCGCCGGGGCGCTTGTTCCGCGGCCAAGGCGTCGGAGCGGCGTCCAGGCTGCCCGCCCCGATCCGCACGCGGTCCACGTTCCGGGCGAGGCCCGCCAGGCCGCAGCCCGCGCGGACCATCGCGCCGGGGGGGGCGTCCACCCCTGCGATCATCGAAGGAGCGTTCCCGCCGGTCGTCGCCCGCAAAATCGGCATAGCGATTAATATTAGGAGAGCCTTGCGCCCAAGCGGGCAAAAAAAGCTTTTCCAAGTCCAATTCGGATTCTGATGTGTTCATCTAACCTGTAGAACGTCCAATAACGCTTCTGATCTCCCTCAGCATGGAACGATTCGAGACGGATTGCAAGTATGGATGCCAAGAACCGTCAAGAACCGCGGGGTTGTGGGTTTTCGGTTTTGGCGTGACGACGGCATCGCAGAGTCGCAAGGGGTCCCTTTATTTGCCCGGAGCCGTCAGAGGGTCGGCAAGACGCCTCTCCAACAGGGCCAGTTCGTCGGCGGCAAAATAGCTCCATTCGAGCTCCATGGAGTGGTTAAACCAGTGTTTGGCCGCCGAATAATCGTGCAAGGCAACACAATGCCGTCCCATCTCAGTGGCAATATACGCATTGTTCGGGTCTCTCTTCGTCGCCAACTCAAAATAGGTGGTGGCCTGCTGACTTTGGCCTATCCAATCCAGGCAGAGGCCAATGCAGACCGGGGGCACTGGGTCGAACGGATTGAGTTCCATGGCTTTTCCGAACCATTGCACGGCCTCTTTCGCCTTGTCCTCATAGCCGCGATCACCCGCCAAACTCATTTCCCAGCAGGTCTCACCCAAATGAATGTCCGTGTCCGGATTGGTGGGATCGGCCTGGTGAGCCTTTTTCAAGGTGGCCAGCAAACGCTCCCAGGATGCCCTTTCGGTCGAAGCTCGCCAGACCCAGAAGGACTCAGTCCCCCGATGAATCCCCGCCGCCGCCAGATAACCTGCCGCCATAACCGCCATCACAGTCAACGCTATCTTTCCGCCGAATCCCGGGTTCATCCAATAACGTTCCGTGACAAAGCGCCATTGCGCCGTCAGCAGCGCCATCAGGGTGACGGCGGTGAGGGCGTCGGCGGGAATCTGCATATTGAATTCAACGATGCAGTGGAAAAGCAACCCGGCAAGGCCGACGGAGGCGCCAAGAACAAAGGCGGCCCGATCACTGGACTTGGAATGAAGATCGTTGTGGTCCTTGCGCACGGCACGCAAGGCCCTGAACGCTCCGGCATAGAGCAGGACAAGCGCGGCTGTAACAATCGCCGCGCCGGCCACGCCCCATTCGCACAGCGTGTTGAGATAGTCATTATGCACGTATTGCGGCCTCGTTTGCACCTCAGCGGGACGAACCTGTGGAAACTCGACATCGAAATGCCCCGGTCCGATTCCCCACAGCATATCCCGCGCAAATAATTGCCGGGCACTCCGCCAATAGAACATGCGGGAGTCTCCGATTTTGTCGTTCTGGGTAGCCGTGGCGAAGCGCTTCTGCAAGGTTTCAAACTGATTGCTGACTCCAAGAGCCACCGCTATCAGGAAGCATCCGATCGCAATGGCGGGCAGCCAGAATTTCCCTTGTATGACCAGAACCACGCAAAGGAGAATGAGCGCCACTCCCGCCGCGATAATTCCCCCCCGGGAAACCGTCACGAGAATGCCGGCCAGCATGGCCAGCGCGGCGTAGGCCAGCACCACTTTGATCGTCGCGGAAAGGCGTCCCAGGACAATGTAGGACAGCGCCAGCGGCACGAGCATTTCCAGATAACCGGCCAGGTTGTTTGGGTTGAAAAACGTCCCGCCGCCCCGTTGCCAATACTGTTCCGGACGCGTTTCCCCCCAAACCTTGGTGGAGTGGGTGGCAAACTGATACATGGCGAAAAACGAAAGAACCACCCCGACCGAGATCAAAGTCATGCTCACGATCGTGGCGGACTCTCTCCGAGTCAGATTATTGAGGATGATGACGAACCAGACAGCGTAAACCAGGACATGCGTCAACTGCTGCCGGCCAACATAGTCCACTGTCACCAAACGGCAGCGCACCAGGGCGTAAAGAACAAAAGCCAGGACCCCCCAGCACATGGGCGGCCACAACAGGCGGAAAGGACGCTGGGTCCAGATTCGAACCCCCCAAAGCGCCAAAGCCGCGGTCGTAAGACCCTGCACGGCCAGGAATTCGAGCGGGCGGACTGAAGCCAAGGCGAACGGCGCCCAGACAAGCACAAGGATTGCCATGGCCAAAATGGCCCCTTCGCACCATGTGTCAATTCGGTGACGCATGACGCTTGTCGGTAGCGCCTCCTGAACCTCCTGCTGGACCATGATAATCCGCGACTTAACTCAAATACTCCCGAGGGTCGGTAATATGCCCGGTCAAAGCGCTCGCCGCCACCGTGGCGGGCGAGGCCAGAAAGACCTGCGACTCCCGATGGCCCATTCGTCCCGGAAAATTCCGATTGGTCGCGCTGATGCACTTCAGCGGCGCGTTCATGCGGCCGAAGGTATCGACGGGGCCGCCTAAACAGGCCGCGCACCCGGCATTCTCCGTCATTTGCACGCCGGCTTCGACCAGCACCTGCCAGATCGTCTTATCGCCCCATCGCGCCGACTGCAAGTCATGCACAATTTCCGGCGTGGCGGGAACGCCAAAGGTATCGATCACCACCTTGCGTCCACGCAAGACGCGGGCAAACTCCAAAAAATCGCTCGTCTTGCCGCCCGTGCAGGAACCGACATAAGCGCGGTCCAGCTTGGTGGCGCCGAGGTTGCGGGCCAATTGGCGCTGCCCCGGGTTCGGATGGCAGGCAACGGTGGGCTCCAGCTTGGAGAGATCGACCACGAGCTCATAAACAAACTTCTCGTCCGCGTCCCGTTCGACCGGTTCGTAAGTGGATCGGGTGCCATTGAGTTTGCAGCGATAGTCCACCGCCGCCCGGGTCTGGTCGTCGAACTCAAAAATGCCGTTTTTACCCCCCGCTTCAATCGCCATGTTGGCGATGGTCATGCGATCGTCCATGGAAAGAGTTTTGACTCCCTCGCCGTCGTACTGCATGGCCCGATAGGTCGCGCCGTCAAAGCCAATTTCGCCGATGCAATGCAAAATGATGTCCTTGGCCATGACGCCCGGCTGCAATTTGCCTTCGAGGCGGAAGTGCATGGTTTCGGGCACCTTCAAGAGCAGCTTTCCCGTGCCCATGACAAAACCGGCGTCGGTATTGCCAATGCCGGTGGCGAACTCATTAAAAGCTCCCGCCATGCAGGTGTGAGAATCCGTCCCAAAAAGAATTTCGCCGGGCCGCGTATGACCCTTCTGCGGCAACGCGGTGTGGCAAACGCCGGCGTAGTGCGAGCCGAATTGGCGCTGCAAAGGACCCTTGCGAGCGTCGAACTGCCAGGTGCCAAGCGGATCATCAATCACGTCGTAAAAATAGGTGATTCCCTGCTCACGCACGAAATCGCGCAAAATATCGACGTTGCGGTTGGATTTGGAATCGGACGTAAAAATATAATGGTCCGGGATAATCACCACGCGCTCGCGGTCCCACACTTTGGCCGCGGGTCCGAATTCGCGCTTAAAAACGCCGATGGTGCCCGGCCCGCACACATCGTGGGTCATCAAAAGATCGGCTTTGACCCAAACATTGTCCCCCGCCGCGACGCGATCCTTGCCCGCGGCGCGCGCCAAAATTTTCTCAGTAAGCGTCATATCAAAAAGACAGGCTAAACGAGGCTCCGTCTTGAAGCAATATTGAAACAAATTAAAACCTCAAAACCAGCAGAGGATCTGAATTTCCAGGCTAGGGTCGCCTCGCCGAGGCGACCACGGACGGCTCGCCGAGACCGAGAGACTTATCAAACCTCGACAAACCAGCTTGGGAGATGACTCCCGTCACCGCGTCTTGGCCACATATCCGTTTTGGCGGAACCATTCCACCGCCTCGGCGAAGGCTTCGCGGGGAGGAGTCTGGGGCAGGCCCAATTCCTCAATGGCTTTGGCGGGATTGAAAAACATTTTGTATCGGGCCATGCGCACGCCCGCCAGCGGCGCTTTCGGCGGATGTCCCGTGATGGACGCCACGGACTCATCCACGTACGCGGCTCCCAGCGCCAGCCAGTAAGGCACTTGGAACTTTGGCGCGGGCAGCCCGGTTAATTCCTGCAAGACTTCTAATGTTTGACGCATCGTCCAATTCCCCTCCGCATGGCCCAGGATATAGCGCTCTCCCACCCTGCCCTTCTCCGCCGCGAGGATTTCGCCCGCCGCCACGTCGCGGACATGCACCCAGTTTAACCCTGTATCCAGGTAGGCCGGCATCTTCCGGTTGAGAAAATCGACGATGATCTTTCCCGTAGGCGTCGGTTTGACATCCCACGGCCCGATGGGCGTGCTCGGGTTGACAATGATGATCGGCAAGCCCTTGGCCGCCAATTCCAGCGCCACCACTTCCGCCTGCCATTTGGAGCGCTTATAATGATTGCTCATTTGCGAACCGTTGACGGGTGTTGCCTCATCCGTCGGCAAAAGCCGGCCGCCGTCGAAGCGCGGCAAGCCAATGCAGCCGACCGTGCTGGTATAAACAATCCGCCGGCAACCCGCGGCGGCGGCGGCTTCCAGGACATGGCGCGTGCCCTCCACATTGGCGGCATACATGGGCCGGTAATCCGGCAGCCAGAGATGGTAACTGGCGGCGACGTGAAAGCACCAATCGCAGCCGCGCATGGCCCGCTCCAGGAGAGGCCGTTGCGCCACGTCGCCCTCGGCCTTTTCGCAATCGAGGCCCGCGATCCCGCGAAGATCGGCGCCGGGGCGGACCAGCGCTTTGACACTGTGGCCGGCCTCAGCCAGCCGGCGGACCAAGTTGGCGCCAACGAATCCGGAGGCGCCCGTGACGAAGCATTTCATTTGTTGTTTATTGCGCTTTGGCAGGGCGGAACTGCCGCTCCGCCCAGATTTCCCGCTCGCGTCATGGCAGGGTGGGCCGTCCCCTGCCCGCCGGGCGCGGCGCGCCCCACCTTGCCCCACAGATTTAATCGCGCACTCATTGACCCGTCTTGCTTGACGCGGCATTTGCCGCTATCTTAGCGGCAAGCGCATGTTGCAAGACACTATTTCAAAAATCGAGGAACGGTTGCGAGACTCCGCCTCCCTGAGCGAAACTCAAAGGGCCGAGTTGATCGAACTCCTGGGCCAGCTCAGGCAGGAGATTCGACAGCTTTCCAAGACCCACCAGGAACAGGCCGAGAGCATCACGTCCTTCGCCGAGGCATCGGCGCGGGAGGCCATGCGGCAATCCAGAAACCCCCAATTAGTCGAACATTCCATTGGCGGATTGAAATCATCCGTGCAGGAGTTTGAAACCACCCACCCGCACCTGGCTGGGGTGGTCAACCGCCTTGCCACGATGCTGGCCAATATGGGAATTTAGCGGCAAGGGGTTTTTGATGAAATTTCTCAAAGCTTTTTGGATCGGAGTTTGGAGCGTGATCTTCGGGGTCAAGCGTCTCTGGACCGCCAAAGAGCGGGCGGCGGCCAGGAAAAAAGTGACCGTCCTCAAAGGCGCCCACGCGCAAATGCTCCTGGCCGCGCGCCGGGGCAATGTCGAGGCGCAACGCCAGTTGGCCACCCGCTACGCCGAAGGCGACGGCGTGGAGCAGGACTACACGGAAGCGGCCCATTGGTTTGGCCAGGCGGCGCGGCGCGGAGACGCGTCCGCGCAATTCAGTTTTGGCATCTGTTACGCCAACGGCCAAGGGGTGGGACAGGATTTCGAAGAGGCGGCGGAATGGTTTCGCCGTTCGGCGGAGCAAGGAAACGTGGGGGCGCAGGTCAGCCTGGGCCTCTGCTTGCAAAAGGGATTGGGCGTTTTTCAGAGCAACGAAGAAGCGGTGGCTTGGTTTCGGCGCGCGGCGGAGAGCGGGGACGCCGCCGGTCAGGCGAGTTTGGCCTCCTGCCTGCAAACCGGGCGCGGCGTGGCCAAGAACGACGCCGAGGCTGTTGATTGGTTCCTCAAAGCCGCCGCACAAGGCTTGGCCGAGGCGGATTTTAACCTGGGCAAATGTTATCAGGAAGGCGTCGGCGTCCCGCAGGATGAAACCGCGGGTTGCAACTATTTCCGCAAAGCGGCGGAGAAGGGTCTGCCGCAGGCTCAATTTCATTTGGGACTCTGCTGCTACCAAGGACGCGGAACAGTCGCCGACCTAACGGAAGCCTTCGTCTGGATGAGCCTTGCCGCGCGTCGCGCCATCCCCCAATCCGTTGAGTTGCGTGATGAATGGAAAAAAGAAATGTCTCCCGCGCAAATCCAGGAAGCCGACCGCCGCGTGGTCGAATTAGCTTCCGCCCAGCCTAAAGCCGCGGATGAAAAGATGGAGTTGGACGAGGATTCAGTCGTCAACCTTCCGACACCCTAGAGCCCTTTCGACACCCGTTGCTCACGGCCGTTATTTCAGACAGCTCCCAGCCACAACTAACCAGACTTCACCGCGCTTGCTTTGCCTTGATTCCAAATACGGGGGGAGCAAAGTCCCCAATGCCAGGACGCAACGGCACCTCCGCTTTGCCTTGATTCCAAATACGGGGGGAGCAAAGTACGTCGGTGTAAACCACTGACGCTTTGCCCCTTCCGTGTTTTACCAAAGCTGGATTTGCTCGGGCATTTCCTCGGCGTCCCTCTCGGCGGCGGGGGAGCCTTGGATGACATACGATCGTTCCCATTGCGCGCGGGTGACAAAAATGGCCCGCACGCTCCCTTCCGGCGGCAAGTTCTTTTTAACCCGTTCGATATGTGTTTCCTGCCGCGCAAACGAAACGCAGGCTCGCGCATACACGCTGAACTGCACCATCTGATAGCCATCATCAATCAGGAAGTTGCGGAAGTCCGTCGCGGCCTTGCGCTGTTTCCTGGTGCCCACCGGCAGATCAAAAGCGACAATCAACCAGCCCATTTTGAATTTTTCGGTGTCCACGGTTTATAATGGCGCGGCTGGTTCTCCACCACCGCCCGACGGAAGCCGCGCACCACGCCTTCGATGACGCCCTGGATTTCCAGCGTCAACTCTAAATAATCCACTCGCTCCAACGGAAACCCCGTCACCCATTTGCGGAATTCCTTGGAGACTTCCCAATCTTTCCTGTCGGGATGTTGCTTGACCCATTGGACCACCCGCCAATCCACGCATGGGCGAAACGGCTCCATCAAATCATAAGCCAGCGGCGTGCTCCGCTCGCGGGCGGCGTGCGCGATACCGAACGTCGGGTTCAGCCCAAGGCCAAAAAGCTTTTGCAGCACCGTGGAAAGCAACACGGCGTAACCGTAATTGAGTAAATGATTCAAGCCGCCGTGCGCGCGATCACGCGTAAACTCGTCGGCATTCAAACTGCGGCCGAAAATCTGCCAAAAAATCCTGGCGCAAATGGATTCCTTGTGCGGCTTCCGTCCCAGTGCTGTATCGCGCAAGCCCGGGAGAAGGGCGGACACTGGCGAGATATGTTCCGCCAGGGAAAGCTGATTCTTGCATTTCGTATCAATCGTTTTCTGCCACAACTGTGCGCGTGCGCGCGGTGTCAGATTGAGCATGGCGCGGGAAAGAAGAGTATCCGTCGAACGATTCGCGGGCAGAACCAGGCTGACCGGCTTGAACGAATCACAAATAATCAATGCCACGCCCTGCTGGGCCGCTTGCAAGAAAAGTTCGCTATGGATGGATGCCGAAAAACTAGTGATAATAATGGAAGCCACGTCCTCCAAAGGAATCTTCCGTTCGCCTTCTGCTGTTTTGCAGATCAACTGTCCGTCCTTGCAACTAATCGAGCATTGCGGAGCGTCTATGCTGACGATGTGGTAGGACATATTGGAATGCCCGTAAGCGGACTTCTAAGGATTTTAGCCCGTCCATTCTCGAATGCACTAATTTGAATTTCTCTGATTCTTTCAAGCGCGTCAGGGGGAGCCGAATCAAAATAGATTCCGCGGCCCGGACGCTCGCCTGAACCGAATATGCGAAGGCGAGTTATTGTTCCATCATCCTCAGTCAAATCAATCAACGTGCCTCTTCTTATTAGATCAATCTGGGCGTCTGGATTCTCTTGGCGGAATACATTTAGTTGTGCGTAAGCTTTGCATGGGCGGATGATGTTGAAAACTGGCTTGCGCCCATTTTTTGTAATCTTAATCACGCCAAAATTTTTGCCGAGGGGCTTACCAGCCTTTATGGCCAAGAGTTTGCCGGCTTCTCCTTTTCTCGAAAGCCCTTGGACAGCGTCTTTGCCAACCAGCATATACTGCCAGTACCGTTGCTGTCCCGTGTCGTGAAGGATTTTGCCACTTGTTTTCTCCCCCGCTCCTCGGCGCTTGCGTGAAACGAGAAGAACCAGAGGTTCCGAAGAGTCATTTGGATCAGGGAGCTTTTTGACTTTCTTCAATTCGCCAGATTTGAGCAATTGTTCAAACCATCGGCGCAGTTTTTGGGAGGTTGGGTGTTCGTCATTCGGATCAAATACGCGGTAAAGTGTTTCATCGCTATCGAGCGTGCCTTGGTCGGCGGGAATGTGTTGCGCAACTCGACATTCTTTCAGTCGGTCCTGAATTTCCTTCTTGAGTGGTTTCGGAAGTTCGTTCAGGCAGAGAACGCCTCTAGTACTTGCAACTGCTTGATTTTGATCTGCTGCAACGCTTCCCCCGGCCGTCCATTGGTAAAACTTGGGCAGTCGCAACTGGTGGCGCAAAGCCTCGAATTGCTGGTGCTCCTCTGCTGTGAGTTTGGCCTTGATGATGAGGCGTGCCAACTCATTATTCAACGAACCGTGTCCTGGCGGCACAAGCAAGTCAGTCACGAGCCCGAGCGAGATCGCGTCCACCGCATGGTGCAGGCTTGTGATTTTTCGAATCTTCTTTTTTAGATTATAGTCCTCGCCTTTTGCTTTGGCCAATTGTTCCTCGGCCGCAGCTGTTTTGACGCCGGGATGCACTGCCGCCAGTTCGCGAATGAGTTTCCACGTCTTGTCGCGGAATGCAGACGTCACTGCGCCATTGATGCAGATTATAGGCGGACGTCGCTCCTTGGGGAAATCGTCAAAGAACCGCTCCAACTGTTGCGCGGCCAGTTTGACCAGATGTCGGGTTTTCGTAAGGTCCCCTGGAGTGAACTCTTTATCTTCCCACTTTTCCGTCAGCAGAAATTGTTTCCGCCTCCAGCAGCGCGCTTCATCGTCCGTAACTTTTTGGCCTCCCGTTCGGGCTCTTATGAAAGGGTCAGACTTGGGCCGCAAACAGTTTACAAATTCACGGAATTGGGCCTCTGTTCGGATGCTTAGCCGATCTCGAATTGCTCGCTTCTCAGGCTTGTTCATATCCTTGACGAATTGAAGTGCCGTCCGTTTTCCCTTCTCGGCATTGACTTCCTTTGACGTGATCACCATCGCTTCCAATGCGTCCGATAGTCGTTGTGATCGTGGAATAATGTGATCCTTATCATACAGCCGGTGAACCAAATGTGCTGCGGTAAAAAAACGCCCTGTATATGGGCATTCCCACGACTTTTGTTCTGCGTGAAATCCCAGATCGTCCGCGATGCGTGCCTTTCGGATTAAGCCGGGCGTGATGGGAATTGGGTTGCCATTTTCGTCACGTTCGCGTTCCAATAACCCTGCCAGTTTTTCAGAAACGCGGCGATGGTGGTCAACTCTGCCGCCCAATTCTTTTGCTTTTTCTTCATTAGTCAGTCCCGACATTGTCTGCAAATCGCGGGCGAGTTCGATGGTGATGCGGCAAATGAGTTTCTTGTCTCCGTTGGCAAATTCCCGAATGATATGGTCAAGCAATCCTTCCTTACGCTTCTTACAGAGTGCGGCCTGCTGTTCGCCAGCAAGGATAAGCAACCGATGACGGACTAGATGATTGTTTGTCAGGTCAGCTAAGGCTTTCTGCAAGCTTGCTTCTTTGATGGCGTCGGTTTGTTCAAGGCACCCATTTTTTTCCAGCGGATGCAGCGGATTCTCTTTTTGCATTACCTGCTGGACCGCTTCGCGAAGTTTATGCCGCCCAAATCGAGCACGGCCCTTGAGGCGCTCGCAACTGAATTTGGCGTGCATCAATTCCGTCAGCTTCGCTTCGTTAGGGTTTCCCCTTTTGTCACTGGCCGCCCTTCGTGTGGCTTGGTCAATTCGACCGGCAAATTCTGGTGCAGTGGGGTGTTTTTGCACGACACTTGGAGATCGAAGCTGGGCGATGATGCCAGCAATCGTCAGAGACCGAGGCGCGTCCTTCTTGCCTCGCAACAGTTGGATGGAGAAACGGCGTCGCAATGGATCATCTCGATAAACTCCAGTTTCTTTGTCATGCGTTGGCGGACCAAAAGCGCCCCAGACAATTTGGAACGCTTCTTTTGAGCCCTTCGCGGGCACGATGCGCAATGCTTCCTTGATGTCCGGCACAAGGAGAAGACTGTCGAGATTGTGACGGATGCAATTAGTTTGGGCGATAACGATTTCACGAAGCTCATTTTTCCCGGCACGCACAAGCCCATCTTTGCCAGCTTTATCCGGCTCTACTCTGAGAAAACCACGCTTTCGCCCTTCGGCATCAATTTTCAGGCGTTCGTCCGGCTTGAGCGGACGCAAGATTGTTTGTAAGCGACAAGAGGGGTGCATTCTATACACGGAGGCCGGTGCCGCGGTAGAGTGGGGCGATGAAACATGCAGCCAATGAAAACCGAGATTATACCCTGGAGGAGATTGGAGACTGGATTTCGCGTT
>JBKQWF010000186.1:0-26135 GCA_052139695.1 Limisphaerales bacterium | reverse complement strand
GTGAAAACCTCTGACGCGCAACTCGCCGCCATCAACCTCACCCGTCACGATTTCCACGGTGACTGGAATTACACCATCACGCCCAAAAATATAAGTTGAAGCGTTTATTTATGCACAATTCCTAAGTGCTAAGGCCCGCGTGAGCCAGCCGTTCGACCTGATTATCGTAGGCGCGGGCATCGTCGGGGCGGCCTGCGCGGCGGAATGCGCGGAAGCCGGCCTCAAGACGTTGGTCCTCGACCGCGGCATGATTGGCGGCGGCACCACCGCTGCCGGCATGGGGCATATTGTCGTCATGGACGATTCCGAACCACAGTTCGCCTTGACGGAATATTCGCGCCGGCTTTGGCTCCAATTGCGCGAACAGCTCTCCCCTGATGTGGAATACGAAGTTTGCGGAACTCTGTGGGTCGCGGCCGACGACGAGGAAATGGCGGAAGCATTCCGCAAGGAGGGATTCTACGCCAAGAGGGGGGTCCGGGTGGAAACTCTCGACGGCGACGCCCTGCGCCGGGCGGAGCCGAACTTGCGCCCGGGACTGGCCGGCGGTTTGCGCGTGCTGGACGATGGCGTCATTTACCCCCCTTGCGCCGCCCGGTTTTTAATTGACAAAGCTCGCCGGCACGGCGCGGAGTTTCGCCCCGGCGCCGCCGTTGAGGCGTTGCTGCCCGACGGCGGCGTGAAACTCGCCGATGGAACGCGCATTCCTGCCGCACGCGGCGTGAACGCCACCGGGCCATGGTCCCCGGAATTGGCGCGTGGCTTGCCCGTCCGCAAGCGCAAAGGCCATTTGGTCATCACCGACCGTTACCCCGGCTTTGTCCATCACCAAATTGTCGAATTGGGTTATCTCAAAAGCGCTCACGCCGTCAGCCAGGACTCCGTGGCGTTTAACATTCAGCCGCGGCAAACCGGCCAAATGCTCATTGGCTCGTCGCGCCAATTCGACGCCGAAGGCACCGAGGTGGACCATTCCATCCTCAACCGCATGCTGGCCCGCGCCATCGAATATCTGCCCGCTCTCCGCCAACTGTCCGCCACCCGGGTCTGGACCGGTCACCGTGCCGCCACGCCGGACAAATTGCCCCTGATCGGGCCGAGCCTTGAAAGCGACCGCGTTTGGCTGGCCACTGGTCACGAAGGACTGGGCATCACCACCTCCCTCGGCACTGGCCGGTTGTTGGCCGACTTGTTGTTGGGACGCGAAACCGCCATCCCACCCGAGCCGTATGCCCCTTCGCGATTCGCTCATTCCACCGTCCCTCATGCCTGACCAAATTCAAATAACCGTCAACAATAAGCCTGTTTCCGTCGGCGCGGGCACGATCGTTGCCGCCGCCCTGGCACAAGCCGGGCACGCGCGCTTCCGCTCTTCGGTCCGTGGTGAGGCGCGCGGCCCATTGTGTGGCATGGGCGTTTGCATGGAATGCCGCGTCACCATCAACGGCCAGGCAAATTGCCGAAGCTGCCAAACCCTATGTGAGCAAGGAATGGAAGTGCGCGCCGATGAGTGAATCGCGCTTCCACTTTGAAGTTGTCGTTGTGGGCGGCGGTCCAGCCGGCTTGGCGGCTGCTTGCACTGCCGCGGAGAACGGCTGCCGCGCCGCTTTGATCGATGATACCCCTTGGCTCGGCGGCCAAATCTGGCGCGGCCAGCAAGCTCATCCAAAAAATCCGCAAGCCGTGCGGTGGATCGAGCGCTTCCGTCGCACCAAAGCAGTCTTGTTGGACCAATGCACGATCCTCGGGCCGCGAGGCCAGCGCCGTTTGCTGGCGGAACATCCCAGCGGCCCGCGGGAAATCGAATGGGAACGGCTGATTTTGGCCACCGGCGCGCGTGAACTCTTCCTGCCCTTCCCCGGTTGGACCTTGCCCGGTAATTTTGGCCCCGGCGGGTTGCAATCTCTTGCCAAGCACGGCTGGCCTGTCGCCGGCCGGCGAATCGTCCTTGCCGGCAGCGGCCCTCTTCTCCTGGCGGTCGGCAACGGCCTGCAAAAAATGGGCGCGCGCATTGTCTCCATCAACGAGCAAGCGCCTTGGTCGCGCCTCCTCCGCTTTGGCGCGGAACTTCATCGCTGGCCGGCAAAACTGGACGAAGGCCTACGTTTAAAATGGGCGTTGCGTCGAACCCCTTATCGCTGCGGAGTCTGGCCCGTCCGAGCGGAGGGGACCGGGCAGGTGCGCGCCCTTGTTTTGACTGATGGCCGCCGCCAATGGACGGAAGAATGCGATTTTTTGGCCTGCGGTTTCGGGCTGATGCCAAATGTTGAATTGCCTCTGGCTCTGGGATGTCAAATGGATGACGGATTCGTCAAAGTCGATCAATGCCAAGCCAGCAGCGTGCCTGGCATCTACTGCGCCGGCGAATTGACGGGCATCGGCGGAGCGGATGCCGCGCTTCTTGAGGGCGCGATAGCGGGATTGGCGGCCAGCGGGCGTGAACTAACGGCGCAATCCTTTGCGGGCCAGCGGGCGAATTGGCACCACTTCCGGGATGGTCTGGCACGGGCCTTTGCCTTGCGGGAAGAACTTGCCCATCTGGCTGCTCCAGAGACCATCGTTTGCCGGTGCGAAGACGTCGCCTTCCAGAGGATGAAAGCTTTCCCGGGCTGGCGCGAAGCAAAGTTGCAGACCCGTTGCGGCATGGGGCCATGTCAGGGCCGGGTCTGCGGAGCGGCCGCCAAGGTGCTTTTCGGCTGGGGAATGGAGTCAGTCCGTCCGCCGGTCTTGCCGGCGCGCGTCGAGAGCCTCTGCCTCGATGCGGGAGAGACTTCCCCCAAACCATTCGCGCAGTGAACCCGTGAAACCCATAAACCTATCGTGCGTCGTTCCATCCCCCTCCACACGAACTCCACAAGCCGCGGTTGGGCAGCTTGGCCCGCCGCATAAGCAACGCCTGCCCCTGGCGATTGAAGCAGTATCGTATGCGTCCCCTTGTCGCGCAGCGACCTCGGATATTAGCCAGACACGCCAGTTCTGGTGATATCCCGCCAGAGTTTTTTCCGTCCTGAAGGGACCGCGGACTCGCACACCGGGTTGAATACAACGAAAAATATCTATGGTGCCGCTCCCCATCGTCCCTTCGCAAACAAAGCGGTCACAACAAAGGGTAGTGTACTAACGGGTTGTTGGTGCAGCTTACGGGGGCATCATTAGAATGCTCTCAAGCCACTCAACGTTCTTTGGTCCTGCGGCTGCGAATATGAGGGCGACCATTTTTTCCTGACTTGTCGGTTTTCATGTCGAAACAAAACCCTCCACCCATGATCGCTCTGCCGACAGCTTCAAATAGGCTGGTAGCAGTGCAATTTCAAAGAACTCGTCATTTTTGGCAAAATTTTTTCCACCACAACTGGGACGAGAGATTTTGACAGGATGAACAGGATTCAGAAAATGCGAACGGTGCGATCCTTATCCTGTAAATCCTGTTCATCCTGTTAAAAAGGCCTTTTTGGTTGCGGCGTAGCCGCGCTGCGCCTTGTCGTCTTCGCGGTGCAAATCCGAAGAATTGCGCATTCTTGGCAATGTTTTTCTCTCCGCGCGCTCTGCGCCTCTGCGCGCTACGGCTGGCTCGTTCCTGAGAAAACTTCTCTTCCACGATGCTCACGAAGTCCTGAAAAGAAAAATCCGAACCTTCTTTTCTTCGTGGTCTTCGTGTCCTTCGTGGTGCAATCTGGGTTGCGGCTCGCCGCGCTGTGCCTTTGCGTTGAATTCCACCAGTGTTACCGCATCGTTCCGGCTCAGTTCATGCGCCACACGTCAAACCTCTTCAAAAACCTTCCGTAGGATTTTAATCTTGACCCATTCCTGTTACCATTGCCCCGCATGAGAACAATGCCACGCTCTCCAAGACCGCGATGACGCGCAACGACAAAATCGCCCGCTTCCCGCTGGCCATCCCCCAGCAACTCAACCAGCGCCTCCAAAACGGCGAGCTGGCCCAGGACCTCGTCTCCTGGCTCAACCGCCTGCCGGAAGTCCAGGCCAAGAGAAACAGCAGCGCATTCGCCAAGTCCTTGGCGTCGGTCCCGAGTACGGCCCCGACACCGCCCCGGAGAGCCTGCTTCCACCGAAACCCGAACCCAATTGAGCTAAATTGAGCCAAATTGAGCCTCCGCTACCCCCCCGGGTAAGCCGCGCCTTGCGATGAAATGGGTCTGGGAGGGCCTCGAAATGGGTCTGTAAGCGGTAGCGGCGAGGGCGAAATCATGCCAGAAAAGAAACCACAATCGCCGCAGCCTAGCGCCAGGGTCGCGCGATGTCCGCGAACTCCACGCGGGCCGATCGCGAGCACGCCGCGTCAAGGAGGACCGGCAGGATAGATGTCCGTGTCCCAATAAGAACCACCCGCGCCAAGCCAGACACGCGTAAGTTTCGTGATGCCCCCCAACGGGGCATAAAGGGCTAGCCCATAATCATCCGCCGTGCGCAACCATGCAAAACCGGCCGGCAAGACGTAGCCGGCAGGCCCACCCGGGGATTCCGTGTAGCCACCCTCACTGGGAGTTGGCAAATACCCAGGGCGATAATAGGTGGTCCACGTGTAGCGCGCGCCGGCTAGATAATAAGTTTCCATTCCATCCCGCATCTTTTTGTAAAGTTCAGTGGCAAGCGCCGGGTTGCTTGTCCCAGAGAGATTATTAAGGGCCGTGTTCAAAGCGCCAGTGGTTGCAGACAGCAACGCTTGCTGGATAACAGTAAAATCCCCTTCTGTCAGCGTAGAATATCGCGGATGCCGCTCGATGCGCGGCTGCAAGTCCCACTGCGTGACGCTCCATTCATCATAAGGAACCTGATTGATGCTTTCCCAATTGATGGTAAGGATGCCAACGTTGCTTCTCTGCAGTTGAAGGCGGGCATTATTAATGATCCATTCACCAGAAATGACGCCCCGGTTATATACGCCCCAAACGCCCGCCGCATAGAGATTGACGTAAGGCCCGGAAAATTTCTCGGTGTAGCGGGATTTAATGTCCAGCGTGTAGTCAAAACCATCGGGCATTAACTCGAAGTCGGAGGACGCCGGATAGATCCCTATAGGACCGACGAATTTAGGCGTGGGCGGAATGGGAGTGGACATGGTGATCAGTTGTTTGTGAGCGGGCGCGCGAAAAGCAAAGCTTTAGACGAGCCATCTCCGACGCCTTTGAAAGCTGGAAATGGATCGTCAGGCGCATACTGGTCATTAGGAAGCGCTTCAATCGGCACAACGATTGAAGCGGCTGCCTCGGATGGCAAAAGGCGCACAATTGCGACAATGACCTTGTTTGGATCGGGGCAAAGTTTCGCTCTGCGGATGTAAGCTGCCGCCGCGTCGCGGCAAGCAAAGACAGTAGCAGCCTCGCGCGTCACTTTTTCAAAAGTTAAGGCTGCAGCCCCTTCCACGAAGCGGATTGGATCGTCTTCCAAATACACGATCCACTTTTCAGAAAGGCTTCTTGATCTCATGGCTTTAGAAGGGCCTTTTTTTATCACCGCCGCCTGGCGACCGGCTCAGCCGGCTTGGGCCGCATTGGAGCGCCTTTGGCGCGTTTGCGCCGCGCGTTTTCCGCCGCTTCAGCGTCTGACAGCTTGGCGAATTGGACGCGCGGGCTAAGGACAAAATTATGCTTAAAGAACTGCTGGGCTTCCTCGACCGTCCAGAACGTAGTTGCGTTTTCCGGCGAGTTCGGCTCGAACCCGTCTGGGGGCGTGCCAAAGTGAGTGGCGGGTTTTCCATCAATGACGATGATGATTTTGGGGACTGCAGTGTCAAGAATTTCCATAGGGCGAATTTAGGCTTCTCTTGTTGCGTTATTCGGCTGCGAACTTAATTCGTGGAGAGGGTTTGCCCGCATTTGCCGTTGCCCACGGCGACGCCCCACATCCAAGCGACGCGCATTCGGGTTTGCCCGAGTTTGTGATCGAGGAACATGACGAGCATGACGCTCAAGCCAACGTCCGGGTTGGTGACAATCTCGACGACGCCGCCGCCTGTCACGGCGGGGAAGACCTTGCTGTAATCATTTGGCGTCCGCGCCGCGAGGGCAAATGCGTCCGAGCGAAAGCCAAAGCCCGCGAGTGTGCCCGCGCCGGCGGCAGTGGCCGGCAGATAAGGAGCCTCGATGGGCTTGAAGCCGGCAATAATGGGTAACGTGCCATCCTGAATGCTGTCGCCAGAATCAACGTTGATGAGATTGCCAACGACGGTCGTATCGAGCTCGAGTTGCCCGTGATAAGCGCTGTTGAGCATGAGCGTGCGTGTTCCGCCCATAACCCCACGGTTGTGAAGGGCCGTTTTCAGAGCAATGACGGTGGCGCGGGAGAATTGGTCAAGTGGCGCCACGGTGTTGCCGGGTGATGCGAGAGCAAGCGTCCCGGCGCCCCCGCCGACTTGGCCGGGGAAGTTAGCCGGAGTCATAAGAGCGGTGATGCCGTTCGTCATGTCTTGGGCGATGGCATAATGCATCCCCTCTTCCTGCTCAGGAAATAGCAAGCGGGAAGTGCTGGCGAGATCGTTGGCCGTATAGACAATTTGCACCGATTTGTGTTGGTTGACCGTAACGGCAACGTCCGTATCGGTCACATCGTTGTCTGGATAGCCGGTAGTCGGGTCGTAAGTGCCCACGCCTGGCACGGTGCGCAAACGAGTGTCCACCGTTTGGTTGAACCTTATCGGCTCCGCGCTCAGGTTTGTGGAAACGCGGGAGAGAAGCGGCAAATCGTATTTGAGGAGGTCGAGGGATTGCTGAACGACGATTACGCCGGATAAGGTTCCGAGCGCGTTCGCGCAACGCATAACCTCTAGCCAAGCGTCAGAAGTGGGAGTATGACGCCCTTTGGCGTGCGTGCCCGCGAAGTAAGGCTTGACCTCCTTACAGTAAATGCGGCCGGCCTTCAAACAATCATGCTCCGTGTTTTGGGCGGAGTGCATGGCGCGGAGGCAATCGGGCAAGCTTTCTTGGGTGATAGAGGGGGATGTATTCATGTGGACTATAGGGGAGAGGCAGGGCTTTGGGGTTGATGTTGGCGTTTATCGAAAGAACCGAGGGGACGGGTCATGGACCGCCCCCTCGCAGAACCAAGATCCTGACGCTCCGCGCGGGCTAACAAACCGCGCCCTTTACCATTTCCGTCCCAGAAAAGGAAAAGGTTTGAAGCGTTTAATCTTGGTAGAATGCAAATTGTCATGACGGCGCGAGGGGTGAGAATTTCTCGCCTGGCGGTTTTCCGCTTTTTGCCGATGGAGCGTTAGAAGCCTCGGCGACCCTCGGCGAATCGACGTAGGCGGGCGACAGCGTAGCGGGCGTGTCAAAGTGCCACCTTTCATGCCGGGCGTTCATATCGGCTTTTAGAGGCATGGAATTTATCGGCAGGGCGCTGGCATTGCGCGCCGTGTCGAGGCGTGACGCTGCGCCAGTTTGATGCACAGCGGCGCGGTGTTCCCATCGGAGATAGCTTCCTCAGCCACTCCGCACAATTCAGGGTTATGCAGGAAGTCCGAAAAACGGTCGCGGAATAGCGCCTCTTCCGATGAATCCGCTTTGAATGATTCATCGAGCAGGCTGGAAATGGGCACGGTTTTTCCGGCCAAGGTCAAGGCGGTGGGCAAGCGGCAATTGCCTGGATTTTCAATTTCAAGCAAGTGGCAAACAATCATTGGCGCGGCCCGCATCCAACGCGCGATCGCTGTCGGCTCGGCTTGCGGCATCTGCCTGCGGATCGAGGCGAGAACGCGGGCGATCTTTGGGCGATTCGCCGCTTTCCATGAGAAAGCCTTGCCGCTCCCCTGGAAGATGGATGCTGAAAACTGCTCGATCACAACTTGCCCCACAACGAGGGCCTGCTGGACGTAGGTCCGCATCGCTGATGAGGCGCTGGCGCAAGCGTCGCGCGCGGCTGCATCTCGTTCCCGGCTCAAAGGCCAGGGAGAGCGAAAGGCTTCGTTGAGAGCTTGCCCCGCAATAATGGCGCGGAAGGAATATTCGCTTTTCGCGGCGCGAAGGGCTGTGGTTTGAATCATTGGGCTTAGTGTTTCCATGTCGTGGGGGCTTTTTAACGTTGTTAAAACGGGGAGATTATTTGTCGGAAAGCCGCGTCCTCAAAATGCCGGCCAAAAGCTTTGCGACGCTCACCGGCATTGGCTTCAAGTCCTTGGGCCTTCCCTTCTTAAGAAATCGGATCGCGCCACCCATGATCGTGACGCGCATAGCCTCAGCCATTTTGGCATGTTCCTCCGGTTGCTCAGTGATAAATTCGTCCCACTTTTGGAATATTCCGCTCATTGCCTCAAAGTGAGTGGCAACAAATCTGGCGTAATCCAGCCGATTATGCGGTTTGCCACCCTTCAACTTGCCATTCGCGGCGCGGGTAATGCGATGTGCTTCGTCTTCACCGTCTATCACTGAGGCGGTCGCTTCGGAGAGGGTTTTGTCCGCCAAGAAGGTGTCGAGTGCCTCTCGGATTTTCAGCATGGCGTCCGAGCAATCAGCTTCCGGTCTTGAGAGTATATCGCTTAAGAAAAACCGGTTACCCTCAAGATAGATTTTGATGGGGTTTCCCTCAAGATCGATAGTGATGGGGTTAATGGGCTTACCCTCAAGATCGATAGCGGCGACCTTTCCGCCGTGCAATTCAAGAAGAATGAACATTACGCGCCTCGCAGCCTTCATCCAGCGGTAGGCAGTTCTTTCTGAAATGAAGGGACAGACGCTCTTAAGCCAATCTTCAAAAACAGGGTCGGGGCAGACTCCGGAGTTTCCGCGCTGGTCTGCGCCGCGGTCGTCAATACTAATCTTCCTGCCATCGTGGCAGGAAGTTAATTGTTGACGCTTTTCTGTCAGCATTTGGCCCGCGATGATGCATTTCGTCATGCCGGCTTTCGCGTCTCTGACGGCCTCGCGAATTTGGGAATCAGAGGGAATTGAGGATTGTGTTTGCGTAAGACTCCTAATGGGTTGCGTCGTGGGGCGGTTGCGGTTTTGGTTCTAAACGTTCGAGGGACTCGCGGACGGCCCGGCGGATAAATTGGTTGCGGCGAAGGTCCAAAGTTCTGGAAGCCTCATCTATTTTTCCGACCAAGCCTTGAGGAATGATCAGTCGTATCATTATCTCGCCGCTTTTTGCTGTATCCGTTCTCATAACTATTTTAAATCATGCGGCCCGGGGTCCTGCTTGTTAAGCGCGGGCTGCGCGGACTGCGTGGATTGCGCACTTTTTGCCATTTGTGGTTATAAAGTAGCTAAAAAGGTGGCTCCTTGTTAAGCGGACTTGGCGGACTTGGCGGACTTGGCGGACTTAACGGACTTGGCGTGGAAATTCTCATCTCCTTGCAGGTTGATTCCTTTGGAGCCACTCACGATACCCGCCAAGTCTCCAATGCGTGAGGTTGGATTTATCGATGGGCTTGCCTTTAAATTCAAGCGTAAGCACGTCCTTGACCTCGTTCAATTCATTCAGCCAGGAAACCAAGCGCTTGCCGCTCTCCCCGTCGCGCAACCGGATATTTAATTCCTCGCGGACGGCCAGAGGAAGCCGGGCAATCTTCCCAACGCGCGTCTTGAAAGCGAAGGATGGAGCCGACGCGGCGTCGCGAGTGATTTTAGCCAGGTTGCCGCGCCCGTCGCGTTCCTCGCTTTCCGAAATGGCCGGCGCGCGTGATTTTGTTCCGACGATGCCCCGGACCTCGCGGCGCAAGGCTGTATGCGCGGCCCTGAGCGCGTCGCGCCCATCGTCTGCATTATCGCCCCATCCCATCGCCATCCGAATGTAAGACGTTGTCAGATTGGTTTGCGGGGCAGTGCCAATGACTTCCCCGGCGCGGTGGTTCTGCCAAGGTTTTGCCAAAACCAGCGTAGCCAGGCAGTGTGAATCGGCAGGATCGAAATACGCTGTTACGTGGGCACCGTGGAATTTGAAAAGGTCCGGGGATTGAAATTGAAACGGCACGCTTTGGCCGGGGAATAATGGCACTTTCCCCCCGATGGTATTTCCCCTCACAAGCCAGGTCCGCATGAAGGGGGAAAATAACCATTCGGATTCGGGATGGAGCGTCTTCAATGGCCGGGCCTCGGTATCACGCGTCCATCGTTCGTTTGGTGTCCAAGAACCGTAATTGTCGGAGTTGATTTGGCTGGCGTCGTGCTCGTCAACGACGGCGTGAAAAGCGGCGATCGCATCCTCCAGGCGCGGAAAAACATTGCGCGGGTCAAGCTGGCCGGCCTGGCAGGCTGTGAGCAACCGGGCCGCTTCCTCACCTTCACCGCGAAAGCGTCCGACGCTGGCATCGGGGAAATGCAGGGAAAGCTTTGTCCACAACTTGTTAAAAAGCCCTTCTATGAACGGCTTAGCGTGTGGGGAATGGACGGCGAGCCGGCCCGACCCCATCAACTTGGTGGCGTCAATGACGCGCCGGGAAGCCCACACGCCTTGCTCCAAGCGCCAGGCGCGCGGTATGCCGTGCTGGCGGGCGACGCAACGCATCAAGGAGAGAACATCCTCGGTGCGATATGAGGAACGCGGCCGGGCAGTGTATATAAAGGAAAGCACCTTGCGCGAACCAACGTCGATGGCAACGAGCCATTGGAAGCGCGCGGCCTTGACCTCGAATTTCTCAGAGCACGGGCAACCGCGCATTGGCCACGGGATAACACAAGGGAAATTGATTGTGGCGTCGTCGCACTCTATAACGTCTCCGCTGCGGATAAAGGTTTTTTGTCCCGTCTCTGAATCATGGAGCCACATTTGAGTGCCGTGCGCGGAGATGTAGTCGAGACTCGCGTCTGTGGGGTTGCGGTATTGTTTTACGAAGGGCGCTGCGGCGGTGATTTGGCGCGTGAGGCTTTCGGGAAGCATTGGCTGGCCAGCTTTGGCGCGCGCTAGAATACTTTCACGGAGAGATGCGGGGCATTCGGGAAGTTTTTCGCCATTGACCCTGGTCCATCCAGCATCCTCGCAAACTTTGATGAGCCGCTCCTGCACCGCCGCCGGGCAGGCGGGAAGGGAAATCGTGCAGCGAAGGGCCTCTGGCACGCTTCCGCGCGTGGCCGTCAGGTTGCCGATGAGGTAATAGAATTTGGCAACGGGGACAAACCAGGGCGGTAAATCGCGGAAAAGGCGGCGATCCGCGCCGAGCGCGCGGCGCTCAGGCATGAGGGCCGCGAGTCCCCCGCGCTGGTATCTCCCGGCGTTGACAGAGAACCAGGCGGGGGATTTGCCGAGCAAGGAGGCGGCTTGGTTGCCGCTGAGATGTTCCTCAGATTTAAGGCGAGTAAATTCGCGGCAGAGGGTCGCTGCCTGCTCCGCGGCGGCAACATCCTCGGAAGTAGAATTGACGGGCATCGGCGGGGCTGATGTCAATTCTTGTAATTATCGCCTGGACGCCATTGAATCGACTGCACAAGCTGCCTATAATTGCGGCCCATCGCTTTCCGCCGCGCGCGGCTCATCTTGGCAGCATCCCACCGCTTTTTTTTCAATTCTTTCTCTAATTCAAATCCGAAGTGCCGCACGCCCATTTCTAGGAAGGTTCTAAATTCGATGCCTGCGCACTCTGCCAACGCCCGCAGCCCTTTTGCTTCATCCTCTCCGATATTCACGGATAGCCAATTTTTGGGCTTTTTCGCGATGGTTTTTTTTGCAGCCTGGGGGGATGGAATCGGATTCCAATTTGAACGGTTCATTTGATCTTCTTTCAAAAGAATCCCGACCCAGAAGGTAACAAGCCTTGTCGAGCGACGGCACGATCCGTCCACTCTATCTGAATCGGGAAACTTTTTCTTTTTGTTAGAAACGGCAGGCTGGTCGTGGACAGCCCCGATTTGTGCCGACCTGGCACTTGTTATGCCAGACGCGGAGACTGTCGCATGAACGAGGGCGTGGCGTCAAGGGGATTATCACCTTTTATAACCTTGGGTTATGGCGCGAACCCATCGCGGGCGCTGTGCGGGCGCATCGCGGCGGCGCGATTAGGGTTGCGCTTTGGGTGTAATTTCCAAGCATGGCGTAGGTGTCAATAATGAGGATGCCCCGAAAAGTGACCCATTTCGGCGTGGAGCAAGATTTTTAGGGTCTTTTCGATTGTAAGTCCCTGATATTCACAGCCCTTATCACCTTTTCCAATCGTTTAGCACCTTTTCGGGGCTCATCCCCGGGGGGCCGAAGCCAGGGCCGCAGCCCCGCCGCGATGCCCTCGCTCTCTCTTTTCGGGTGCAAGAATTCTCTCACGCACCCTCAGTGACGGCGGGCCTGGAAAAGGTAGGGTCGCCTCGCCGAGGCGACCAAGAAGCTTATATGGGCCTCCTATATACTTGTAATGGCCCATCCGTTGGCCTTTTCTCTCTCTCCCCCCGCGTGCGGGGAGAGCCGGAGAGAGATTTCCCCGAAACCATTCGCCCATTGAACCCATGAACCTGTCGCGCGTCGTTTCATCTCCCTCTCTTCCACACACTTGTGGAGGAGAGGCCAGGGGAGAGAACTCTTTTTTCATCAGGAGGCGCCCCTATCGACCGCGACGGGTCGCGGTCCCCAGCCATGAAATTCGGCGACGCAAAGATCGCAAATGAAATGGCGAAGAAGAGCTCACGCCGTTAGATTAAGGCATGGGAATTAAACCGCAGTCGGTTCGTCTTTTTGTCAAACCCTGGTGTAGCTGGTGCCACGAAGCTGAGAGCTGGCTCCAGGAGCGCGGTGTTGCCTATGAAAAGCTGGACGTCTTCGCCAATTCCGCCGCGCGTTTGGAGATGGGGAAATTGTCCGGCCAGAATTTAGCGCCGGTGATTGAGGTGGATGGCGAGATTTTGGCTGACTTTGACACCGGTCAATTGGCAGAATTCTGGAAGCGATTTGAATGAATGCATTATCTACTGCCGTTGCGCACAGCGCCGGGTCACCGCGCCGCCGCCTGCCGGAATGGCTGCGGCTGCAATTGCCCACCGAGCCGGGCTTTGCCCGGACGCGCGCGCTGCTCGAGGAACTGAATCTTCACACCGTCTGCGAGAGCGCCAAGTGCCCCAACCACTGGGAATGCTGGAGCAGGGCGACCGCCACGTTCATGATCGGAGGCGATCATTGCACCCGCGCTTGCGGTTTTTGCGCTGTCAAGACTGCCAGGCCTTTGCCCCTGGAGGCGGACGAACCGGACCGCGTGGCCGAAGCCACGCGCCGCCTGCGGCTCCGCCATGTGGTCATCACCGCGGTGGCGCGGGACGATTTGGCGGATGGCGGGGCGGAACATTTTCGGCGGACGATTGACCGGGTGCGGGGACTGAATCCGGGAATTGTCATTGAAGTCCTGGTGCCGGATTTTCTCGAGCGCGAAGCATCCATCCGCGCGGTGCTGGCGGCGCGGCCGGATGTTTTCAATCACAACGTGGAAACCGTGCGGCGTTTGACTCCGGCGGTGCGCCATCGCGCCACCTACGACCGTTCTTTGAGCGTGCTGGCAAAAGCGCGCGCCTGGAGCGATTCCTCGCTGCATACCAAGTCGGGCTTGATGCTCGGTTTGGGTGAGAAAGAGGAGGAACTGCTCGAGGCGCTGGCCGATTTGCGCGGGGTGAAGTGCGATATTCTCACGCTGGGCCAGTATTTGCAGCCGACTTTGCGGCATCTGCCGGTGGTCGAATTTATTTCCCCGGAGAAGTTCGCCCATTACAAGGAGAGGGCGCTGGGGATGGGCTTTTTGCATGTCGCCAGCGGGCCGATGGTCCGCAGCTCGTATCACGCGGACGAATTCATGCCGCCGGAAACTTCTTCCAACCTGCCGTAACCCAGCCATGTTCCATTTGGATTCTCCGCAGTTTGTTGAGCTTTGTGAGCGCAAGTTCCATCCGGGCACGCGCGCCAAAGGGTTGGAGATTCATGCTTCCGGCAGGGTCTTTTCCTGTGAAGTGCATCAGGACGGATCGGAATGCGATATTTTCGCCAGCGTGCAAGGCAGTTCGGGGTCGCCTTACGAAGTGGAGATCACCTGCGGCCGGCAGAATGGCACGGTGTTTCTCGACGCGCTTTGCACCTGTCCGGTCGTGGAGCATTGCAAACACATTTATGCCGTTCTGCTCAAAGTGAAGGAAGAGCAGAAAGTGGATTTGCGGACCGCGCCGTCCCTCTCATCTGGCAATATCATTGCCCTGCCGCCGCCGTTGCCCGAAGCCAAACTTTCTTCCGAGTGGCAAGCCTGGCTGGACCGCGTGGGGAAAAGCAGTCCCTCCGAAAAGGAAGAGGCCGCCGCCCCCGGCGACACGCCGGAGCAGAGCTACCGTTTGTTCTATGTCATCAAACCGGCCAAGTCCCGGCAGGCCGTGACCGTTGAGTTTTTCCGGGGGCGATTGGCTCCGAACGGCGCCGTCAAATCGAAATCTCAGCTTTATCTCGGCAACATTCTCAATGCGGTTGGCAGCGATTGCGTCTCCTCTCCGGACAGGATTCTGGCCAGGAAAATCTACTTGTCCCAGGTGGACGGCCAATTCTTTTCGACAGAGCTGTCCGGCAAGGCCATCACGGAATTGCTTCCGGAGATTCTCGCCACCGGGCGATGCTATTGGAAGAGTGTGTCAAACAAAGGCCGCGCCGTCGCGCTTGGGCCGGCCCGCGCCGCCGCCCCTGTCTGGCGGATGGATGCGCGCGGCTGGCAGCAACCCGCCTTTGACGTTGCGCCCGAGGCCGCCATCCTCCCCCTGTCACCGCCGTGGTATGTGGATGAAAAGGAGGGGCTTTGCGGCCCGTTGGAGACAGGGTTGCCGCCGGATGTGGCGGCGGAATGGCTCTTCGCCCCCAAGATCGCGCCGGAGCAGTCCCACTTGGTCTGGCAACAATTGCCGGAACGGCAGATCGCCGGGCTGCCGCTGCCAGCCAAGATCGAGATTGAAATTATGGCGGCGGCCCCGCCGGTGCCGTGCCTGCGGCTATCGACGACGCAGCGCCCGCAATCTTATACTTATTTCGATCGAGTCGAGCCGGAAGCGATGCACCTGGCGCATTTGGAGTTCGACTACGCCGGCGTTCGTGTTTCGCCGCGTTCGCCGCAGCCGCTCTGCGATCAGTTCGAAAACAATCGCGTGCGCCGCCTCACCCGTGATCTGAATGCCGAGCGGGCGGTCCTTCGCGTGATGGACCAGATGGGATTTGATCGGGCCTCAGCGATTTACTACCTCCCTTCGCTGAGAACGACCGATGACTGGTCGTTCTACGAAGAGGGTGAATGGCTGACGTTTGTTTTCGAGCGTTTGCCCAAACTGCAAGAGCAAGGCTGGCGCATTGAAACCGAGCCAAACTTCGCCTTCCGCATGGCGCAGCCGGAAGAGTGGTACGCCGACGCCCAGGCCGAAAGCGGAGCCGACTGGTTCAACGCCGAGGTCGGAGTGCAACTGGATGGGCAAAAAGTCAATTTGCTCCCCATTCTCATGGATTTTTTCGCGGAGCGGAAAGACCTTTTCGGAGCCTCCGCCATTTCGCAACTGAGCGAGAACGGGCTTTTTCTGGTCCCGTTGCCCGATGGCCGCCGCCTGCCCTTTCCCGTCCCGCGTCTCAAGGTCATGCTCAACGTGCTGCTGGACCTCTTTGAGCCGCAGGCCCTCGATGAAAATGGCAAAATTCGTTTGACACGACTGCGGGCGGCCGAACTGTCCGGCACGGCGGGCGCCGGGTCCTGGCGATGGCTGGGTGGAGACGGCTTGCGCCAGCTCAGCGATAAATTGCGGGACTTTCGCTCCATCCGGACGGTTGTTCCGCCGCAAGGCCTGCAAGCGCGCTTGCGTGGTTACCAGGAGGAGGGACTGAATTGGCTGCAATTCCTGCGCGATTACAACCTGGGAGGCATCCTGGCGGATGACATGGGCCTGGGAAAGACCGTCCAGGCGTTGGCGCATGTCCTGGAGGAAAAAAACAGCGGGCGAGCGGACCGGCCCAGCCTGGTCGTCGCTCCCACCAGCCTGATGACCAATTGGCGGCAGGAGACCGAGCGTTTCGCGCCCTCGCTCAAGCTCCTGGTGCTGCACGGCCAGGACCGCAAAGCGAACTTCGACAAATTGCGCGATTTCGACCTGATCGTCACCTCCTACCCGCTGCTGCCGCGCGATGAAGCGGTCCTCCTGAAGGAGGAGTTTCATTTGGTTATCCTTGATGAAGCGCAATACATTAAGAACCCCAAGACGCGCTACGCGCAGATCGTCTGCCAATTGCGGGCGCGCCATCCTCTCTGCCTGACCGGCACGCCGATGGAGAACCATTTGGGGGAGCTGTGGTCCCAATTCAATTTTCTCCTCCCCGGTTTCCTGGGCGATGAGGTGCGTTTCCGGAAGCTGTTTCGCAACCCGATCGAAAAGGGAGGCGACACCGCGCGCCGCGAGATCCTGGCCCGCCGGATTGCGCCTTTTGTTTTGCGCCGCCGCAAGGAACAGGTCGCGGCCGAATTGCCGCCCAAGACGGAGATCCTGCAAAACGTGGAATTGTCCGGGGCCCAGCGCGATCTTTACGAAACCATCCGCCTGTCGATGCATGCCCGTGTTCAGGCCGAAGTGCGGCAGAAGGGACTTTCCCGCGCGCATATTATTATTTTGGATGCTTTGCTCAAGCTGCGCCAGGTCTGCTGCGACCCGCGCCTGGTCAAGCTTCCGGCGGCCCGCGCGGTGAACGAATCGGCCAAACTGGAATTGCTCATGGACCTGGTGCCGGAGATGCTGGCGGAAGGACGGCACATTCTCTTGTTCTCGCAGTTTACCAGCATGCTGGAGCTCATCCAGGCGGAATTAGCCAAGCAATCCATCCCTTATGTTTTGCTGACCGGGGATACCACCGACCGCGCGACTCCCATCGAAAGATTTCAAAACGGCCAGGTTCCGCTTTTTCTCATCAGCCTGAAGGCCGGCGGGACCGGGCTCAACCTCACGGCGGCGGACACGGTCATCCATTATGATCCGTGGTGGAACCCCGCGGTGGAAAACCAGGCGACGGACCGCGCCCACCGGATCGGCCAAACCAAGTCTGTCTTCGTCTATAAACTGATTACCGCCGGCACGGTTGAAGAAAAAATTCTCGCGTTGCAAGCGCGCAAGCGCGACCTGGTCGAAGGGCTGATGAACGAGAGCCACAAAGAGGTCCCGCAATTGACGCAAGACGACCTGCAAGTGCTCTTCGCCCCGCTGGGGTAAGCAAAGAGTTGCCGCACCCCTGGGCAAACGCATGGTAATTCGTAACTTGCAAGGTAGGGACGCCTCGCCGAGGCGTCCGGGGATGGTTCTACGGCCGGCCAACCTGGCCTTGGCGCCTGCGCAAAATCAAGTTCCGGAAATGAGGCGGAATTCGATCCTTAAAGAGGTGCCTGCTCAGCCCCGCGTTCCTAACAAACATTGAGAATTGGTCAGTGAGAATTTGCAATTTTCCATTCGAGAACACCGATGCGGCATTGCAAAAAACTCGCGCTTTGAGGTCGCGGAGTCCGCAATGACAAATGAGAAATTCTCAATGGCCAATTCTCAATTGACTGCGATCCGGCTGTCGCAGCCACGCGGAAACTGTTTTTGCATGGCCCCTTGGGCGCCTCGCCGAGGCGTCCCTGCCATTGGTTTGGAAACTCGTCGAATTGTGTTGGGTCAGGCGTCACGCATAGGGCGTGAAGTTTTCACGCATGGCTTGTGCCTCAGCGTTTCGGCAAGTCAGTCGGTTTGGAATGGCCATTGCTTCCTGCTGAGTCTTCTTTCGGTTATTTGTTTGACGGCATCAAAGATGCTCTTAGCGTATCCGATCCTAAATGTCTTAACGAGCAGTGTCTGGTTCTGTCGTTGCGGGGCTGGCCCTGCCAAATGCAACCGAGAGGAGAAGGTTAGGTTATGCTCAAAAACTCACCGTCAGCGCGTTGCGGAGCGCGATATCCACCGCGGCAAGGCAAGCAGACCCTGTAACCTTTGCCTCGAGTTTCCGAAGAATAGAGATGAAAGGCCAGTTTGAGCGACTCCGTGCGGAGTGGCCGCCAGGCCTGCGACGAGAAAGGATGTATGAGAATGAACGGTTTTTCCACGATCGGTCTGATAGCGGCAATTGGCATTCGATCCGCTTTGGCGACGGCTTGGCGACGCCCAAGCGCTTGGGGCACAAAACTCCTGACGCTATTGCTTCTGCTGGCTGCCCCAACCATGCTCAAGGCCCAATTCAGCTACACGACCAATAATGGAGCCATCACCATCACTGGCATCACCAACACCAACGACTTCGCGGTAACCATTCCCAGCGAAATTAATGATCTGCCGGTTACCGACATCGAGTCAAATGCGTTTGCGCAAAGCGAAATAGCCAGCGTCACGATCCCCGACAGCGTCACCAGCATCGGGAACAACGCTTTCAGCGGTTGCCAGAATTTAACCGAGATCACGATCCCCGACAGCGTCACCAACCTTGGGAACAGTGTGTTCTCTTCGTGCTATAGTCTGACCAACGCCGCGATTGGCAACAGCGTGCCCAGCATTGAAGGGGGTTCGTTCGAGAACTGCTTCAGCCTCGCCAGCGTCACGATAGGCAACAGCGTCACCAGCATCGGGGACAACGCGTTCCTCGGTTGCTCTAGCCTGGCCAGCGTGACGATTCCCGCCAGCGTTACCAGCATCGGGGCGGCGTTCTCCGATTGCTTTGGCCTGACCGACCTCACGATAGGCAACAGCATCACCAACATTGGAGACCTGGCGTTCCTCAATTGCTATGGCCTGACCAGCGTGGTGATTCCCGCCAGCGTCACCAGCCTTGGGAGCGAGGCCTTCAACAACTGTAGGAGCCTGACCAACGTGACAATCCTCGCCAGCGTCACCAGCATCGAGACCGCGGCATTCATGGGGTGCTCGAATCTGAGCAGCGTGACCATCCCCGCCAGCGTCACCAGCATCGGAGGCGGGGCGTTCGACGGCTGCACGAGTCTCACCAACCTCACCATAGGCGACAGCGTCACCAACATTGGGGGCTTGGCGTTCGCCGATTGCTTTGGCCTGACCAACGTTACCATAGGCAACAGCGTCTTCAGCATATGGAGCGAGGCCTTCGACGGCTGCACGAATCTGGCCAGCGTGACCATCCCCGCCAGCGTCGCCTTCATCGGGAGCCAGGCCTTCTACGGCTGCACCAACCTGAACAGCGTTTATTTCCAAGGCAACGCCCCGTTCGCTAATTCGCCGGTGTTTTTAGCTGACATCGCCACCGTCTATTATCTGCCGGGGACAACCGGCTGGGCGCAGTTCGCCGCCACTAATTACGGCATTCGGACCGCGGTTTGGACCCTGCCGACTCCGCTGGTTCTGAACGGCAGCGTTGGCGTGCAAACCAATCAATTCGGATTCACCGTCTCCTGGGCGACAAATCTCTCAGTCGTGGTGGAAGTTTGCACGAATCTGGCCAATGCCTCCTGGCAGCCGCTGCAAACCAACACCTTCGCCAACGGCACGTTTTATTTTACCGATCCCCAGTGGGCGAATTATCCGGCGCGGTTCTACCGCATCATAGGTCCATAAACAAAGCGGCTTTGCCGCGGTTCTGACTGGAAAATGATAACCCAACTGAAGGAGGAGTCGATGAAGCGCACCGTGTGGTGGCCGCGTCTGGGCTGCTTGCCGAAGTATTCGAGGGCACGGGCGCGCGGCGGCTTTACACTGATCGAATTGCTGGTGGTCATCGCCATCATTGCCATTTTAGCCGCGATGTTGCTTCCCACATTGGCCGGGAGCAAAGAAAAGGCGCGGCGGACAAGCTGTAAGAGCTGCGAGCGGCAGTTCATCCTGGCGGTTCTCCTTTATGCCGACGATAACCGGCAACGGGTGCCCACAGGGGCAGCCAATACGCCGTTCCCGGATGAGCATTTGCCCCTCTTGTGCGACGCCACCAGTAATTCCCTTATTCTCTATTTGCGCAACGTACAGATGTTCGATTGCCCTGGTTTCGCCTCCTACTTTAAGAACGATACGAGTTTGCAGGGGGAGCCAGAAGGGCGCGGCTACGTCATCGGCTACAATTACCATGGCGGCCACACCAACACGCCTTGGACCGCGGTAAGCTCGATGGAATTGCCGAACCAATTGAGCGGAAGGACGGCGACCTGGATCTTGCCGCAGCGATTAACTGATCCCGCCAGCTTGGTTCTGCTCTCGGACATGAACGACTGGTCTTACAATGATGGGCGCACCTGGGCGCCTCACGGCAAGAACGGCCCGATCCTGCATGGCTCCGACGAATCCAACAAAGCCTTTGGGATGTTCGGCAACACGTCTTCCGAACAAATTGGCGCGATGGGCGGTAATGTTGGCCTGCTCGACGGCTCGGTTTCCTGGAGGAACATCAGTAACATGCACGTCTATCAAGGCTCGCTGGGATACGGCGACGACGGCTGCATCGCCATGTGGTGAAACTCAGTTTCTTCAATTTCTAATTCCACCCGTAACCTTTGCCTCTGGTTCCCGAAGAATAAGGTCAGAGGGCTCAGTATGAGTGTAACCATTGCATGCCCAAGGTGTGTCAAACTGCCGCCAACAGTGAATGGCGAGCGCAAGCGGGCTTTTTGTTCCGACTCGGCGGCAAACGAAGGTTTCACGTTGATCGAACTGCTGGTGGTCATCGCCATCATCGGCATTCTGGCCGCGTTGCTCTTGTCCGCCCTGCAGCGGGCCCAATCGCAGGCCAACTCGACCTATTGTAAAAACAACCTCCGGCAGTGGGGGATGGCGATAGAGCTCTACCTGGACGATTTCCAGTTCTATCCGCCTTGCGAGTTGACGGATGTGAGCGGTCAACCGCCCATTCTCTGGACACAGCGGTTGCAAGCTTACACGTTCACGGGGGCGCAGGCGCCCTTTTGGAATGGCAATAGCGATTTCCCATCGAGCGGGTGCAACACCATCTATGCCTGTCCCGACTATGTGCGGTTGCGCGGTGAGTTCAGTCCGGGCCTGGGGAGCTACGGCTACAATGTAGTGGGATATAGTGTTAATGGTAATTTGGGTCTCGGTCCCGATATTTTGGATGATGCGAATCCGATCTGGGCTGGCCCGGGGGACGTTCGATTAGTGCGGCAGTCGGAGGTGATCGCGCCCAGTGACATGATCGCGGTCGCGGACGCCGTGCTTTGGGATGACCTCGCTCCGTGGCCCGCCGCGGACGTCGGAGGTTGGGCAAACTTGCAGCCGCGCTTGATAATTTCGGCGCTCTTGTCGAACCAAATTCCCCCCGACGAGTCCGAATTCATGACGAAGGGCATCAACGGCGTGAAGAGGCGCCATGGCGCGATGTGGAACGTGGGCTTCTGCGACGGCCATGTGGAGGGCTTGGCGGCAAAGGCCCTGTGGTACCCGACCAACAGCGTGACCCAACGCTGGAACCGGGATCACCAACCGCATCCAACAGGCATGATCCCGTGAATCTCCCATTTAAAGACTGGATTACTGGAGAAAACCGCATCATTGCGGTGGCCTGTGGCGCCGGGAAGACGCCACGCCCGGCGTGTCTTCTTTGAAAACCGCCTTCGCATTTATGAACCGAATTAAATTCACGGTTGGTTTGATGATTGTGGCAACACACCTGGCCAGCTTCGCCTCTGATCCTCTGGACCAATGGTTTTGGCGAAATCCCCTGCCCAATGGTAACGTCCCTATTGTCCTCACCTACGCCAACGGCACGTTCGTTGGGGTCGGAGACGAGGGACTGGTTGCGTCCTCCGCGGATGGGACCAACTGGGTGAGCCAGGTGCTCGGTCCCATCTACGGGGCTGGGATCGAATATGGTCTATGGGGCATCGCTTGGGGCAATGGGACTTGGGTAGCGGTGGGGCTTGGCGAGAACCATGGATGGGGGGCGGTAACTTCGTTGTCATCCTGACATCTCCTGATCTGACAAGTTGGTCAACTCAACCTGATACAAACATTAATTATTTGGAGGGGATCGCTTATGGCAACGGCCTCTTCGTGGCGACAGGAGCCGGTTATGATCCTATTTCGCTGCAATCGAGTGACATCGTGATGTCTCCAGACGGAACAAACTGGACTATGCAGAACCTAGGCACGAGCGATTTTGAATTGAGTAGTGTAATTTAGGGGATCGGCCTGTTTGTGGTCGGAGACCCCGAACGGGGTATTCTGACGTCTCTCGATGGCACCAATTGGATCGTCCACGAATCCGATGGGGTCTGCTCGGGCCTGGCGTACGCGAATGGCACCTACGTGGATGTAGGTCCGTCGGGGATTGTGGTTTCTCCGGACGGCAGCACTTGGACGAACCGGGTTTCCTCGACAAGCGCGTCAGCGATCACTTATGGCAACGGGCTGTTCGTGGCCCTTGGTTCGAGCGGCCAAATCCAAACCTCACCGGATGGATTCAAGTGGACCCAGCGCGGCACAATTGGCGGGAGCGTCGGGAGTCTCACCTATGGCAATGGGGTGTTTGTGGCTTTCGGCAATGGGACCATGGCGGTTTCCATTGATGGAATTCATTGGACTAACCTGGCTTCTACCGTAACCACAAGAGAGCTTGGAAACCTCGCTTATGGCCAGGGTATGTTTGTGGCTGTGGGAACGGATGGAACCATTTTGTACTCGGTTGATGCAGTGCGATGGAGCGCCGCAAAGACGCCGACCTCGAGTGAACTTGTCTTCCCAGGTGGAGTGGCTTACGGTGCCGGCGCCTTCGTGGCCACGGAAGACAATGGAGCCATTCTGACCTCAACCAATGGGATAAATTGGGCCACCGTTACTAATATTGGCTTTGTAGAAGGTCTGCTTGGTGTCGCCTATGGAGATGGCCAGTTTGTGGCGGTTGGCAACTCGGGAGTGATTCTGACCTCGACCAACGGCAATATATGGACGGAACAGAATTCCGGCGTGACCGATCAATTGTCGGGTCTCGCTTACAGCGACGGACTTTTTGTCGTTGGGGACAGCACCACGGCTGGTGTTCTGACCTCGCCTGATGGAGTGGTGTGGACGGAACAGAATTTCGGCGAAACCAATGCATACGTGCTGGGCGTGCTGGGGGTGGCCTATGGCAACGGCATTTTCGTAGCGGTGGGTGGCGAGGGAATGATCTTTACCTCGACCAATGGCACGGATTGGACGACCAATAACAGCGGGACAAGCGGCGAGCTTGATGGCGTCGCCTACGGCGGCGGCACTTTCCTGGTCACCGGTGTGGCGGGCACGCTCCTGACCTCCACCAACGGCGCCGACTGGGTCAGCCGCAACTCCGGCACGGTAAATGAACTTTACGGCGCGGCCTTTGCCCAGGACACCTTTATCGCGGTTGGCGCCGATGGGACGATCCTGCAATCCGGGGCCTTGTCATCGCTGGGCTCGCAGTTAAGTCCGGCTCCAGGCTGGACCAATGGTGTCTTCGGCCTCAGCCTTTCGGCGCCTCTGGGTGGGCAATGGAAACTCCAAGCCTCGACCAACCTGTTGAATTGGACTTCGCTGGGAATCGTCACAATTACCAACACCCCGATGCCGTTCGTTGACACCGGGGCCAGTAATTTCCAACAGCGATTTTACCGGGCGGTCAGCCAATAATGCCCAGCGCGGTTTGGGGGAGGCAATGTCATGGTCAGGGGGGCAACCGCCGGAGCGGTGCGCTCGGAGTGCGCGCCCTCCCTACGATCGCGCGCCGTTGGGTCGTTCGATTCAACTCTTGCAGAGTGTGCTATCCGGTTCGATGCAAGGGCGGCGCGAGACGGCAATGGGGACTGACAATCGCGCTCAGTTCACCCCCTTCATCTGCCCTCGCCCGCCTACTCTACTGATGATATAATTGGGCCCATGACCCGGGGTAGCTCGTTCCCTCGCGACCTTGGGCTAAATGTTACAATCCATTTGGGATTGCGAATGCCTTTTGCGGCCGTTCAAAAAATGTGGTTCTTGCGTTACGCCAGCCGGCGGGACACCGGCTGGAAGCGACCGAGACGGTCGCGCTCCCCGTCTCCAACTGAATCGCTTCGGCTAAGACTCGCGGACGCTCACGGAAATTATTCCGCCGCTGTGGGGGCAACGCCGTTGCGCTTGGCCATAATGGCCGCCACGATCTTCTCCGCCAGGGCCGGCTTGTCCACCAGCGCCTGGCGCGCGGCGTCCTTGCCCTGGCCGATGAGCTCCCCCTCGAACTGCAACCACGCGCCCTTTTTGTCCACCACGCCGTGGGTCAGGCCGACATCGAGAATGCTGCCTTCCTTGTTGATGCCGTGGTTGTAAAGGATCTCGAACTCAGCTTCGGCGAAGGGCGGGGCAACTTTATTTTTGACAATCTTCACCTTGACCGCGTTGCCGATGGCCGTGCCGGCCGCGTCTTTCAAAGTATCGCGGCGGCGGATGTCGATGCGGATGCTGGCGTAGAATTTGAGCGCCTTGCCGCCGGGAGTCGTTTCGGGGTTGCCAAACATGACGCCGACCTTTTCACGCAATTGATTGGTGAAGATGCAGGTGGTCTTGGATTTGGCCAGAATGGCGGTGAGCTTGCGCAAGGCCTGGCTCATTAAGCGCGCCTGCATGCCCATGGTGGCCATTCCCATTTCCCCTTCCAATTCAGCCTTGGGCACGAGCGCCGCCACGGAATCAACTACGATCACATCCAGCGCGTTGGAGCGGGCCAGGGTCTCGCAAATGCTCAAGGCTTCCTCGCCGCTGTCCGGCTGGGAGACCAGCAGATCGTCAAGGCTGACTCCAAGTTTTTTGGCGTAGCCAGGGTCCAGCGCATGTTCGGCGTCGATAAAGGCCGCCAACCCCCCGGCTTTCTGCGCGTTGGCGATGACATGCAGCATCAACGTCGTCTTGCCCGAGGATTCCGGCCCAAAAATCTCGACCACCCGTCCGCGCGGCACGCCGCCCACTCCCAGCGCCAGGTCCACCGCCAGGGCACCCGTCGGGATGAATTCGATGCCTACTTTGGCGCGGGCGTCGCCGAGCCGCATGATGCTGCCATCCCCGTAGGCCTTGGTGATCGAGGAAATGGCAGCCTCCAGGTCCCGCTGGCGGGTGGCGGAGATTTTGGATTCAGGTGTGGGCTTGGTTTCGGCTGGTTTTTCAGGTTTTTCAGCTTTGGGCGGCATAAATCGAGTCGTTTAAGTTTCTGACTTTGTACCTGTTTGGATGGCGGAGTCAATGGCGCTATCGTCCGCGTCCACGCCGCGATGGCGGCAGACCCCGCGCCGGCTGGCGGCGATGAAATCGAGCATCGTGATCGCGGAAGCGCCGGTAAACTCCTGCCGCGCGGCCGTCACCGCGCGGGAAAGATTTTGGCCGGAGAGAAACAATTTGTGGTAAAGCCGCTTTAATTGCAGCCGCTCCTCGGCGCTGAACTGGGCGCGGCGCAACCCGACCATGTTGAGGCCGCAGATACTATTGGCGCCGCGGGCAATGGTAAAAGGCGGCAAGTCCTGGCTGATGGCTGAACTGCCCTGCATCAGGGCCAGCGTGCCCAGGCGCACGAATTGATGGACGACGCAATTGCCGGAAATAAAGACGCGGTCGGCCACCTGCGTGTGTCCCCCCAGCATGGCGCCATTAGCCATAATGATATGACTTCCGAGACACGCATTGTGGCCCACATGTGAATTGACCATGAGAAAGTTGTTGGACCCAACCGAAGTCACTTCGTCGGGCTTGGCCGAGCCATGCACGGTGACGTCTTCTCGAAACACGTTATGGTCGCCGATGACTACGCGCGCCGGGCCGCCCTTGTATTTCAGGTCCTGCGGCGCATCGCCAATGACGCAGCCGGAATGAAAATGGTTATGAGCGCCAATGGTAGTATGCCCCGTCAGATAAACATGCGGCCCTACGCGGCACTCAGGCCCAAGGGAGACATGCGCGTCAATCACCGCGAAGGGACGGACTTCCACGGTGGAATCCAGTTGGGCTTTGGGACTAATGATGGCCGTTGGATGGATCATTTCGAGCGTCCTCATAGAGGCACAACCACCGGGCAGCGTCAAGCTTCGCCCTTACTTCGATCTAACGATGGCGATGACAACACGGGTCGCGAAAAGGTGCTAATTAATTAATAACCTCTGGGGATCAATCTTTAAGGTTCTGGATAGGGGTAGGGATGGAGTTTTGGCTCCACCCCTCCCTCCAAACCGGACGGGCGGATCTCCCGCATCCGGCTTTCCGGTCAGTGGGTTCTCTCTCGAGGAGGACGACGCTCTTCGCGTGGTCCCC
>JBKQWF010000185.1:0-12853 GCA_052139695.1 Limisphaerales bacterium | reverse complement strand
CCGTAGGCGCGACATCTTTGTAGAACGATGATTCCAAATTAAACCCAGCCCCGTCGGGGCGGCATATTTCGCTCCTGACGGAGCTTGGGTCTTTTTGGGATTGTTGGCTACAAATATAAAGCTCCTGACGGAGCTTGAGCCAGACTTCCTTCAACCACGCTTTCACCCAACGGACATGCTCAGGAGGAATTCGATGTTGGTGCGCAGTTTCTTAAGCTTGCCCAGGAGCAGTTCCATCGCCTCCACCGGGGGGACGCCCGTCAGCGCGCGGCGCAGGATGACGACTTTGTTGTATTCGTCGGGATGGTAAAGCAGCTCTTCCTTGCGCGTGCCGGACAGTTCGATGTTGATGGAGGGGAATATGCGCCTGTCAACCAGATGGCGATCCAGGTGGACTTCCATGTTGCCGGTGCCCTTGAATTCCTCGAAGATAACCTCGTCCATGCGCGAGCCGGTGTCCACCAGCGCGGTGGCGATGATGGTGAGCGAGCCGCCTTCCTCGATGTTTCGCGCCGCGCCAAAAAACCGCTTGGGCTTGTGCAGCGCGTTGGCGTCCACGCCGCCGGAAAGAATCTTGCCGGAGTGCGGCTGAATGGTGTTGTAAGCGCGGGCCAGGCGGGTGATTGAGTCAAGCAGAATTACGGTGTCCTTCTTGTGCTCGATCATGCGCCGGGCCTTTTCGATGACCATTTCCGCCACCTGCACATGGCGCTCCGGCGGCTCGTCGAAGGTGGAGCTGATGACCTCGGCCCCGCGGCAGGTGCGCTCCATGTCGGTGACTTCCTCGGGGCGTTCGTCAATCAAAAGGATGAAGAGGTAGGCTTCGGGGTTGTTCTTGAGGATCGCGTTGGCCAGGTGCTGCATCAGGACCGTTTTGCCGGTGCGCGGCGGGGCGACGATCAGGCCGCGGGTGCCCTTGCCGATGGGGCACACTAGGTCGAGGACGCGGGTGGATAGTTCCTCCGGATTGGTCTCCAGCAAATACCGCTTGGTGGGAAAGAGCGGCGTGAGATTGTCAAAATGCGTTTTGTCCTTCGCCTTGTCGGGTTCCTCGGTATCGACCGCCTCGACTTTGAGCAGGGCAAAGAAGCGCTCTTTGTCTTTGGGCGGCCGGATTTGGCCGGCGATGAGATTGCCGGTTTGCAGGTCAAAGCGCCGAATTTGGGACGGGGAGACGTAAATATCCTCCGGACACGGCAGGTAATTGAAGCTGCGGGAGCGGAGGAAGCCAAAACCTTCGGGCAGAATTTCCAGGACGCCTTCGGAGAAAAGGTTGCCCGCGCGCTGGGCGTTTTTCTGGAGGATCTGGAAAATCAATTCGTGCTTGCGCATCGTGCCGAAATTCTCGATCCCCATTTCGCGGGCGCGCTGGTTCAACTCGGGCATGGCCATGGCTTGCAGGGCGGCAATGTTGACCTTGGCGCCAGCGGGAGCCGCGGAAATCGTGGTTGGCTCGGCTTCGTCCGGCGTCTCGACGACGCGCGTGGGGGGTTCCAGCTTCATTTCCGCGGGCGGCGGGGGCGCGGAGGGGACGGCGGGCGTTGCTTCCGGTTCGATGATTTCCGGCGGCGGGATGGTCGCGGTGCGGGCACTCTTGCGCGCGGCTTTTTTGGAGGCTGCTTTGGGCATAAGAAAATGTAAATGTCAGATTCGCAGGATCGGGCAGGACCCATTTAGCTCTCACCAATTGGATGCAGGAGATTTGAAACCGTTCAAATCGGCGGCCAATTGAGGGAAATGCCCGAATCGTGTTGTTAGTACGGCAAGGGGTACCTTGCTGTTAATTCCCGCACACGTTCTCTCACTTGGTGGGCGGTGTCAAGATTCTTAATATCGAGCAAAACCTCGCTGATCATGTCGGCCACGGCGGCCATCTCCGCCTCTTTCATGCCGCGGCTGGTCACGGCCGGAGTGCCCAAGCGGATGCCGCTGGCCTGGAATGGGGAGCGCGTTTCAAAGGGAATGGTGTTTTTATTGACGGTGATGCCGGCCTCATCCAAGGCGGTCTGGCATTCCTTGCCGGTTAAACCACGCCCGCCCACATCGACCAGCATGAGATGATTGTCCGTCCCCCCGCTCACCAGGCGGAATTTATTGCGAATCATCCCTTCGGCCAGGGCCTTGGCGTTCAGGACAATTTGCTGCTGATAAGCCTTGAAATCCGGCTGCAGCGCTTCCAGGAAGCAAACCGCTTTCGCGGCAATCACATGCATGAGAGGTCCGCCCTGGATGCCGGGAAAGGCCTGGGAGTCAATTTCCTTGGCATACTTTTCCTTGCACATGACGAGTCCGCCGCGGGGTCCGCGCAAGGTCTTATGGGTGGTCGTGGTGACAAAATCGGCGTGCTCGATGGGGCTGGGATGCAGGCCGGCTGCCACCAGGCCCGCGATGTGCGCGATGTCCGCCAGAAGGTAAGCGCCGACCGAACGGGCAATGATGCCCATTCGTTCAAAGTCGATAATCCGCGGGTAAGCGCTCGCGCCGACCGTAATCATTCGCGGGCGATGTTCTTCGGCCAGTTTCTGCAATTGGTGGTAGTCGATCCGCTCATCTTCGTGCCGGACACCGTAATGAGTGATTTCAAAGAAACGCCCGGAGAAGTTGGCCTTATTTCCGTGAGTCAAATGGCCGCCGTGGGTCAGGTCCATCGTCAGCATTTTGTCGCCGGGCTTAAGGACGGCAAAATAAACGGCCATGTTGGCCTGGCTGCCGGAGTGGGGCTGGACGTTGACATGCTCGGCGCCGAAGATGCGTTTGGCGCGCTCAATGGCCAGACGCTCGACGATATCGACATTTTCGCAACCGCCGTACCAGCGCTTTCCGGGATAGCCTTCGGCGTACTTATTGGTCAGGACAGAGCCCTGCGCCTCCATGACGGCCGGGCTGACAAAGTTCTCGCTGGCGATCAGTTCGATGTTTTCCTGCTGGCGCTGGCGCTCCAAAAAGATGGCATTCGCCACGTCAGGATCGATTGAATTGAGACGGTGAGAGAGAGGAGTAGGTGTTGGTTCCATTTTGCTAATGCGTCGTTCGTGCCGTCCGCCATCAAAGCGAGCGGCGAAAAAGGCTTCCAGGATTTTCTTGGCGCGATCCGGTGCGGTGACCGTCGCGCCGATGCAAAGGACATTGGCATTGTTATGTTGCCGCGCCAGAGTGGCCATTTGCTCGTCAAAAACCAGCGCGGCGCGGACCCCGGGAATTTTGTTGGCGGCCATGCTCATGCCGATGCCTGTTGAGCAGACCAAAACGCCAAATTCGCACCGGCCAGCCGTCACAAGCTCACCCACGGCCCTGGCGTAGTCCGGGTAATCGCTCGCTTCGCTGGAACTGGCGCCCAAGTCGCTAAAGGAGATGTCGGCGCTTTGCAAGTATTCCTTCACTGCCTCCTTTAGCTGAAAACCGGCATGATCGCAACCTAAAGCCACGCGGCTGCGGGCGGTGCTGCTCGTAAAACCGGCGCCGGTGGAGGTCTGTTCAATAAATCCCAGCATGGAAAAGATGCCTTGCTCGATTTGGTCCCGGCAATAGGCGTAGGTTTCAAAGGAACCCCCAATGGGGTCGCTGATGTCCTTTTCAAATTCGTCAAGCGTTTCGTCAAATTCTCGCAGCAAAAAAGTCTTTTCTGCCGCCTGCGGAAAAAGGAGGTTGACTGAATCGACATGGCTGTGGGTCATGCCAAAGATATAGTCGGCCTGTTCCACCAGATCGGCCGTCAGCATGCGGCTGCGTTGGTGGGAAATATCGATGCCCAGATCTTTGAGCGCCCGCACGGCGTGGGGGCTGGGGGGCTGGCCTTCCATCGCGCCAACCCCCGCGGAAATCGCCCGGCAATCCGTGCGGCCCTGAGTGGCGTAGCGGAAAAGCCCCTCGGCCATCGGGCTGCGGCAGATGTTGCCCGTGCAAACAAACAAAACGGTTTTCATTCCAGCGACAAGCGGCTAAAATTGCGGTCGGCAGCCAAAATCGTCAACCTCGAAAGCACAACGCCCCTACTCTAGGGTTCCTGGCATCCGAGTTCAAAGGTTAAATTCGGCGGCTGCCGGGGGGCGTGACGGAATTGTTGCCCTCGGAAAGAGAGAGCGAGGGCGTCGCGGCGGGGCGCGGCACCCCCCCCGGGGGGGGGTATCAGCGGCTCAATTTGGTTCAATTTAGTTCAATTGGGTTCGGGGTTCGGTGGAAGCAGGCTCTCCGGGGCGGCGTCGGGCCGTACTCCGCGGCGGCCAGGAGGGTAGCGCAAAAGCGCGCAGCCGTTCGGAGAGGGCGCCGGCGGGCACTTGGGGTCCGCCGGCCGATGCTGACGCGGTGAAGGGGGCCGAGTTGTAGCGCAGACAGCCTTGTTTGCATGCGCGGCAATGATAACAAGAATGCGTCAAGATTAAAATCCTACGGAAGGTTTTTGAACGGGTTTTACGCGCGGCTCATGAACGGCCATTTTATAGAAAACCGAGAGAACGGAGCGGGAATTAAAAAGGCCGAAATTGGGGCTGAGCGGCAGCTCAGCCTCACCATCTGTTTCTCTGCTCCCGGCTGTAATGGGGCTCGCGGCGCTCGCCCCTCCCGAAAACTCCTGTTGTAATGTCAAATCATTTATGCGCGGATAGAGAGCAGATGGCGCCTCTACGAGGCTTTGCTTTTCAGCGGTGACGTGCCCTACCGAGAGGTCGCGCCTACGGCGCTGCCTGACAGATGAGATGCGCACGTTTCCCGTGCCAAATCTTTTTGAAAATGTCCAAACTCCAGAGGGCTGAGCGGCAGCTCAGCCCGACCCTCTGTTGCCTCTGATCGGCCCTGTCCCGTTTCTTGATCCGTGCTACCGTTCCGCTCAAGGGAAAAGGGGGCATCTCGCGCAAACGGGAGGGTCAAAACAGTAACAAGACCCCTGCAAATAAAGGGGATGAATAAAAACGGGTCAAAGGCGTTGGCCGGTGACCCCTTATTCTTCTGATAGACGGGGCGGGCCGGGCCGCCCAACAGGCCCCGCCAATGGCGGCTAGGACAAGAACTTCCGACGCGCGATGGTTAATCCGGCGACAAACAAACCCAGCAGGGAAGCAGGGTTCGACATGTCGGGCGCTTGCCCTGTAGCCGTGAGCTCCATCTGAAATGGACCGGCGGGATCGCTATTGGGGTAAGCAACGATGCTACCACCCCAGTACTCCCCAGACACGCCCGTTCCAGACGTATAGCTGGTCTGGGCCCACTCGACCGGGAAGGCCGCTACGCCAATCCAGTATCGCGTGCCCGCTGTCAATGAAGGATCGGCCGTCAGAGAAACGTTATAATCGCCAATGGAAGTGCCGACCGTCGCCTCGTCAATTGTTCCCAGCGTGGCGATCAATGCGCCGGGTAAAGGGCTGGAGTCGGCGTAAAGACCGATTGTCATCATGCCAGCCGCCCCGGGTGCTGGGTTAAACAGCGCCAGTGTTAAGCTGCTGATCGTTTCGTTAGCGTTTGCCGTAAAGGAGTCGAACAAGCCATAGGGGGTGGACGCCGCAGCGCCGTTTGGCGGGCTCCCCAAACTATCATACACCACCAAGTCGGCCCTGGCGGATGTCGCCGCGGCAAACTCGGCCAGGAGGATAGTGCCGATCACAATGAATATTCTTTTCATAAGAAGCTGTTCGCCAGTTTACCGAGCTCCATAAAGGGATTTTATTTGAGGGATAAACTTCCACAATGTTGACGAACTGTCAAGGGTGAGCATGCTTCCCAAATCCTCGCCTAACCTTAGCGCTACGTCTGAATGCTTCGATAGGAATCGTATAGCACCAGCAAGATGCGGTCGGCGAGACGCCGACCGCGGCGACCGAGACGGTCGCGCTCCCCAAGCCGGAAATTCGCTCGCCTTAGGCGAGGATTTGGGTGCTTCCCCAGTAATGCGTCTGTCACGGACGGTAGGGACGGCTCGCGCTCGCCGAGGCGTGCGGGGGGTTCTTGCCGGAGTGGTCGCCTCGGCGAGGCGACCCTACCCTTCTTAGGCCCACTGCACTCAAACCACTGGGCAAACTTTTGGGCGACGTGCCCACCGCTGGCGCGATCTTGGATCGTTTCCTGCGCCACGCCCAGACGATTGCCATTACCGGGCGCAGTTACCGGCTCAAAGACCACGCACCATTGCCGGAAAGGAGGACAAAACCAAGAAGATCAAAATCCAAGTCCAACGAACCTTCGACCGCAGAACCGGCGAGCTGAATGGCGCGCTTTCCGGTTCTGCTCATTTTATCTCGCTGCTGGCCGATTATGGAAAAGGCTCGATTTTCACCGCTAATTACCCAGATTGACTGTTGAACAAACATGAAAGAAAGCTGGCACAACGACGATTACCTGATCCTCTTCGAAGGCAGCGAAATTGAAGAGAAAGAGAAGGATTATGAAATTGGGTCCGATTAAAAGTGTCGGGGAAAATAGGGCGCGGCACTCCCGTGCGCGCCGCCCCGGCGGGCAGCGGAGTGCCCGCCCTACCTTAAAATTGAGCGACTTCAATCGCACCCGACACAACCCCATGAATCTAGGGTTCTTGGCTGCTGAGTTCAAAGGCCAAATTCGGCGTCTGCCCTCGGTTAACCTGGCGCGGGGCAATTGCCATCAATGAATTTGGACCAGGCGGAGGGAGTCGCTTCCAAACCAAGCTTCGCCGCCGCTGGCCCGCAATTCGCAGACCAGTTCCACTTCCTGGGTTTCTTCTGTCACGGAAAACTCGGCGCTCAGCGGGCGCCAGCCCGCGTCGCCGACAAGATTTTCCGATTCCCGAAAACTGCCGGCGACCCGCAGTCCCGCGCCTTGGTATCTGCCATAAGGCAGCGGCTTCACCCCGGCGACCTTCACCAGGCCCTCAAAACGGTAACGCCCGCGGCTTAACAAAACCGACGTTCGCCAGGAGGCTCCGCTCGCGGCCCGGGCCACAATATGCAACGCCGCAAGATGGTCGGACGTCTCGCCTTGGTCCATGAGACCTGGCGCGGGGGCATCCACTTTGCCCCATCCAGTTAAGGAGCAGACGCCGTTGGTGAACACCAGCAACGCCGGTTCGGGTTCGCTCAACTGGCGTTGCAAATCGAATTGTCGTTGTTGGATGCGTTCCTTGAGACGGCCGGCTTCACCGGCTACTTCGGCGAACTCCTTTTCGGTCAAGGCCGGACGCAAGCGCGCGACGGTTTGGCTGATCTGTTCTTGCAGTTGTTGCAGATGAAAAACGTTTGTCATCAGAACTGGAAAAGTCGCTCGATAAAGCTGCCTGCCCTCCGGCGCCCCTATGACCGCTTTTGCGACCAAGCCGACCATGTGCGGCCGCCACGTGGCATTGGGATTGCCAAACAACTGGTCCATACCGTGCGGGAAGAACATCATTTTGCCCGAATCCAGGTCGCAATAGACGCGGTAATTATTACGGGCCAGACAATATCCGTCCCGATGCCCGACCATCACTTCCAAGCACATGAAGGCCATAAATTCCTTCATGTCCAGAGCCTGCTCCAGGCGCGGCCAACGTTTCACCGCGTCCGGTTCGATGGCGGCTTGAGCCAGAGTTTCCAGTGCCACCCGGTCGCGCTTGGGCGCTTGCACGGAATTGCGTTTCAAACGCTCGTTGACATCGTGTCCTTCGGCGGGCTCATAGAGATTTCCGCCCACCCGTTTGAAATAACAGCCAAGAAAATCTTCAGTGAAACCTTCCTTGAGCACGTAAAGGCCTAAGCGCCGTCCGTTCAAGATCACGATGGCTTGGGTCACACGAGGAGCGGGCACGCCAGCGGCGCGGAATAACTCACTGCCCAGCATTTCGTCGCAGTAACTGGGGTCTTCCACGGAATTGTTCAAATGGATGCGGCGCAAGCCATGGAACTTCTGCTGGAAATCAAAGCGGTTGAAATCCAGCGTGAGATCGGGCTTGTCATCGACCTCGCGGAAACTGCCGACAGAACCCTTCAAATGAATGGCAACATCGGCGAAGACAGTCGCGCCTTCTTTGACAGTGGCGCTGACGAATTCCCTCGGTTCCTGGCGCAAGCTCCTGATCCCTTGCGGATCAATCGCAATTTGCAGTTCACGCACGGGTCCATTAGTGAACAAATCCGCGCCTGGAAACGTCGCCGCCCGCCCGCCCGCGCCCAACATAAGGAAAAGCGCGCAAGCCACCCCGCACCACATTCTATCCGCGCCCGGTTCCATATTTCACCGGGCTGGTTCGGTCTTTTTCAGCAGGACCAAGGCGTTGGGCGCGGGCCGCTCTTCGCCTTCACTCGGGCTGTTCTTGACCATGCCAAAGGCCCAGAGAGTGGCTGACCCTCCGCCGTCGAAGTTCATCGCCTGATCGCATCCCAGTTTGACCATGTAATCGGCCCATTCCGGAAACGTCATGCCAATGGAAACATCGCTTTGCCGGCCATCGACTTCCACCATAAAAATGTGGTCCTTGTTCCAGCCGATGGCCGAGCGAGGATGACGCAACAAGGAAAAGCCCGTCCACTCCATGGGTTTGCCGCCCTCGACAAGCGCAGGCCCCCCGCCAATGGCCACATTGACGCCCGTCAAATCCGGAACAGTCTCCGTGACGATGCGCACAGCCGCCCCGGGCTCCAGAGAGGCCGGCGGCGCATCCAGCTTCGGCCCAAACGACAACACCATCGTGTCAGCGGACAAGGGAGTGTTGCCACCATGACGCACTTCTCGCACACGCGCGACGTACTGCCGGCTCACTTTCAACGGCAGCCAATCTGTATTGGTGGTTCGCTCCAGGACCAACTCCACCCCGCCGCTGGTGCGCGTTGAACCCCCGAAAACCGAGGTGTATAAAACCGCCGCCCTGTCGTCGCGATATTGATTCAAGCCGATGGTGATCGATGTGCCATTGGCCAGGCTGACGCGGAAGCGGGAGAAAACATTGGTCATTCGCGGCGCGCCGTCGGGGCTGATCCAAAAGCAGGTGTGGCCGGCCGGGGTGCTGATCACTTCGCCAAAACGGATTTGGAGATCACGCGGGCGGCCCTCCTCCTTCTCGCGTTTTTCGTAATAGTCACCATTGATCGCCGCCAATGGACGGCCATGACTGTTTCCCAACGACTTGACCTGATCGGAAACTATCCCCATCCCGATCGCGTTGCCCTTGCCCAGCGCGGTGCAAAATTCCAAATCGCTCCGTCCTCGTTCGACCGCGACAATATGGATCGACCACGGGCGTTCCGGAACAACTTCGTTGGTATAGCGGACCTCCAAATCGAGTTTGGAAGGTTCGTTTGCGCCGGAGGATCGCCACGACGGGAGCAGTAAAGCCATGGAGAGAACCAGGCGAAAGGCCTTGCCGAAGGCTCGGGGGCGCGGCGATTTTTCTACGTAGCTCTTCATTTTTTCTTTTTGATGACGACCAGGCAATTCGCGATTTCCCGCTCCACACGGTCGGCCGGGCTGTTGCGCACCTCTCCGTTATACCAAAGCACGGCCGAGCCGCCACCGTCCAGGTTCATGGCCTGTTCGCAACCCAGATCTAAAAGCAATTTCCCCAGTTCATCGAGAGTCATTCCGGCGGACAAGCCTTTCTGCCGTCCATCGACTTCGACGAGAAAAAAACTGGTTTTGTTCCACCCCACGGCGGCGCGGGGATGGCGCTCCGCCATGGAACTGATTTCATACGCCTGGCCCGGCTCGGCGTTGATCTTTTCCCGTCTTCCGTCCCGCACCAGGATGGGGCCGCCGCTAATTGCCATCCTGATGCCGTGCAAGGCGGGCTGGGAGTCCGTGGAAAGCCGCAAGAGAGCGCCAGGCTCAAGCTTCGCGAGACACGCCCGCGGAAAGTCTGGGCCCACGGAAAGAACCACGCAGTTGGAAGTCATGGGCGTGTCCCCCGCCTGGCGAATTTCCTCCACCCGCGCGACATAGTTCTGCCCGATGCGCAAGGGCAGCCATGGGCCGGGCGCGGCCCGCGTCAGAACCAATTCGCATCCGCCCTTTGTCTGCGTCGAAGTGCCAATCTCTTCTGTGTACAGTTCAAGCCCGTCGGGGCGGCGTTCGCCGTTTAAGCCGAACTTGGCGGTTGTCCCGTCAGGCCAGGTGACGTGAAACAGGGATTGGGTTCTTTCGATATGCGGTTCGCCGATGGCATTGATCCAAAAAGAAGCTTCGCCGGAGGGGCCGCTGAGCAGTTCGCCGTCCACAATTTGCAAGCCCCGCGGCGCGCCGGCATAGGCCTTTTCTCGTTCATAATAATCGCCGCTGATGGCGGCCACGGCTGCGCCTTCAGCCGGATGGATGAGTCCGACCTGGTCGCTAAGCGTGTCCAATCCCACCGCCCGGTCCCGGGCATGGACGGATCGGATTTGGTAGTTCGGATTGGCCCGCTCCACTTGGACGACGTGAATGGACCACGGCACTTCGGCGATCCGGGAATTGGTATAGGCGAGCCCCGGCAAACCGTCCTCGGTCGCCGCAAAAGCAATGGACGCCACCACAAAAAAAGGTGCAACACTGGAAACTTGGCGCCAATGCATCTCCTTGCATCCTAGGGCGGCAGTGGCCTAACCACAATCACGAAAATTTAAGAATTCCTCGTGACGGCAGCCTGAAAAGGCGGGGTCGCCTCGCCGAGGCGGTCGCTCCGACAAGAAAACCCCTGGACGCCTCGGCGAGGCGACGGCGAGGCGTCCCTACCGTCCGTGGATGAGGCATTATAGAATTTGAGGCATGGGGTCGATGCAGTAGTCTGGCGCCGCTTTCCATTTTGCCAGGATGAGGTAGATTGGACAAAACTAACAGGAGACGATGTTTTTGCACAAAACTATTAACCCATTTTCGAGGAACATTTCGGGTTGTTTGCGAATGGCGCTGGCATGGGAGGCGTTGCTGGCCGCTTCTCTCTGTTTTGCGCAGGATGTCCATGTGGTGGTGGCCCCGCCTCCAAAATGGGTCAGCCCGATCGATTTTAACCGGCGGACGGCTGTCGCACAGGCCAGCAGCTCCACGGCCTGGGAATGGTTATTGATCGAACGCCAGTTTAACGCTCAAACAGACGAACAATTCTGTCACCAAATGTACATGGTTCCGGCATCCGCCGCCGGAGTACCGGCCCCGCCCCTGGCGATCAATTATGATCCGGGGTGCCAGTTGCTGACGCTTCATTGGGTTCGCCTTTGGCGCGACGCGGCCTCCCTGAGCCGGCTCGACACGACAAAGTTGCATTTCGGAAGGCCTGCGGCACCCGCGGCTGGGTCGGTCTTTAGCACCAATCGCACGGCTTTGATCGCCTTGGACGACGTGAGGGTGGGAGATGTGGTCGATTACGCCTATACTCTGACAGGATGGAACCCCGTTTTAGCCGGGAGATTTGTGGAAGCGGTCCCCGCGCAATTGCCAGAGCCAATCGGACGGCTTGTCACCAAGGTGCTCTGGCCGGCTTCGCGCAAACTCTACGTGCAAAACCACGGAACGCTCGTCCGTCCCACGACCCTTCAGAGGAGCAACAACCTGATCGAATTCACCTGGGACCTTCGCGATGTGCCAGGCTTGGGGATGGAGAGCGAAACGCCGCCGTGGTATGACCCGTATCCGTGGGTGCAATTGAGCGAGTTTCAAACTTGGGGGGATGTCAACGCCTGGGCGCTGCGCTGGCTGCGTTTCACCAATGGGTTCTCAGCGGACGTCACGAATCAAATCGCCCGCTGGAACCTTCTGTCGGAACCGCAGGACCGAGTCCGGGCAGCCTTGCAATTTGTGCAGCAGGAAATTGCCAATACCAGTCCCGAAGGCCGCGCTTACGGATACGAACCCGCCTCCCCCTCCGGTGTCGTGGCCCGCGGCGCGGGGGACGAATTGGAAAAGACGCTGTTGCTGGTCGCCTTGCTGCGAACGCTCAGGATTGAAGCCGACCCGGTCCTGGTGAGCACACGCTATCAAAACACTTTGGTCAATTATCATCCATCGCCCGTTCTTTTTAACCACATCATCACCGGCGTGGCGGTGGGTGGGCAAACCTTCTGGTTGGACGCGACGGATGAATACGAGCGAGGTCCATTGGCGTTGCGCACCTGGCCCATCTATGGACTCGGCCTGGTAATCCATCCCGGCACATCGGACCTGACACCGATTCCCATTTGCCCGGTGCAGCCCAAAACCACGGTTTCCGCCTTTTTTTCCATCGCCGGAATCTACGGCGAATCGGCGCTGAAAGTCGTTACGGTGGCCGAAGGCACCGACGCCGACCGCCTGCGCCAGCGTTACGCGCTCCGTTCGCAGCAGGAGATTGACCTGGAGAGCATCAACACCTACGTCAAGTATTATCCGCAAATTCGACGGGTTGAGCCCAGCGTCATGCGGGATGATACGGAGAGAAACCGGGTGGAAGTCACGGACCTTTATTCCATTCCGGGGCTTTGGACGACCGCGCCAAACCAAACGGAATTTCACTGCCGGCTTTACGGAATCAACGTCGAAGGGGCCATGTCGCGTCCGCCGCAGGCTGGGCGGGAGATGCCTTGGGCGGTTCCGTATCCGGTCCACCAGGTCTTTCACGCCGAAGTTCCGCTGATCAATCTGGCGCCGACAAACACGGGCACCCAGATCATCGAGCATCCGGACTTTTTCTTTCGCTATTATTCCGCAGTTGTCAATACGAATGTAGTTCTGGAGTACGAATACCGCACCTTAAGCGACGTGCTCATGCCGGCCGCGGTCCCCTCTTACCTTGAGCGGCTCGAGCAAGCGGCCGCCACCGACGGGTTCAACCTGATGTCGCTGGAACTGCCCTAAGCCGTAACCATGCAGTAAGGTTCAGGATTTCGAGATAAAAGCCATCCGGGCGGGTGTCGAGGGCGCTGGCCGAGGCACACACGCTGGCGCTCCGCCGACGAGATTTTTTCCCGCCAACGGC
>JBKQWF010000184.1:0-4858 GCA_052139695.1 Limisphaerales bacterium | reverse complement strand
GCGGGGGATTACAGAGAGCGAGCACCGGCGCATCATCGGGCGTGAAATCAACCCGGAGCGCCGGGACTTTTACGAGCTTTGCTGGCTGCTTGGCGGGTCCCAGGGCGACATCGCCAGTCTGACCGACGAGGACATCGACTGGAGCGACCGGCTCATCTGCTACAACCGCAAGAAAATGCTCCAGCGGATGCAGGAGAATCCCAACCTCAAGCCACCCATGATCAAGTACGGCAAGAAGATCGAGGCGATCCTCAAGGGGCGTCCCTCCACGGGGCCGCTGTTCCCCCACCTCTGCACCGTGCGGTCGAGTGACCGGGCCACCGAGTTCAAGCAACGCTGCAAGGGCTTGGGTATCCAGGGCGTCACGCTCCACTCCTATCGCTACGGCTGGGCCGAACGCGCGCGCAAGGCGTATTACCCCCAGCGGTGCGCCCAGGAGAACCTCGGCCAGCAGTCGCCTGCCGTCCACCGCGCCTACGCCAAGAATGCCGCCGTGACCATCCCCTCGCTCGACGAGTGGGAGGAATTGGTCGCCAACAAAATCGTTGACATCCACCAGATGCCCAAAGTGGCGTAGGGGAACATTACCCCTCGGCCCCCAAAGAAATAATCGACCGAAGTTGGTGGAATGGGAGGCTGAAAATTCATTTCATGTTTTTAAAAGCGGTATAACAAATAAAAGCAAAGCGACTCGGAATAATCACCCAACAGCCCAATTCCTCCTTAAAGCAAAACTCCAACAATGAGATTCAAAAAAACATCGCAATTTCCATCTTGCATTTTTAAAAACGCAAGATATAATGAGAGCGTGATGATAATGAAGCCTTGCATTCAAACCGACGATTTTTCGGCGCAGGTTGCTGAACGGATACGGCTCGCCCGAGAAGAAGCCTCCATGACCCAGGACGGCTTTGCCAAGGCGTTTGGCTGCAATGATCGACAGACCGTCTCAGCCATTGAGACGGGGATTCGGCAGGTTGCTCCCGAGGAGATGTTGCGGATCGCAAAGATCCTTGCCAAGCCGGCGTCGTTTTTCACCGACCCCTACGTCATCACGGAGCGAAGGGCCTTCTCATACCGTGCGAAGCCGAATTCCCCTGACATCAACGCATTTGAGCGGAGAGCTCACAAATTGATTTCAGCAAACCGCCGCTTCCGAAAGCTGCTGGGTGAGCCGGACGTCCCATTTGGCAGCCAATTGAAGGGGATGAGCAAGCAGACGCCACTGATGACAGCAGCCGCGGCGGGCGAGCGCACGGCCAAGTCGCTCAACTTGGGAGATCCATCGGCCGCTAAACTCCGCGAAGCGGTGGAAGAGCAGTTGCGGGTGCTCGTCCTGTTCGTGGACGCTCCCGAAAGCATCTCCGGCGCAGCATGTCACCTGCACGACGGCGACTTCGTGCTCATCAACCGAAACGAGCCTTCCTTCCGGCGGAACTTCAACCTGGGCCACGAGCTCTTTCACATTCTCACATGGAACGAGATGCCGCCGGCGCGCGTTGACGCAATTGTGCAAGGGGACCAGCGCCCGAAGGTGGAGAAGCTGGCCGACAACTTTAGCTCCGGCCTCCTGGTCCCATCTGACCAGCTAAAACGTCGATGGGCGACGCGCCAGCCAAACCAGGACATTTACGACTGGATCATCGCCGCCGCTAAAGACTTCCGGGTGTCGGGCGAGGCATTGTACTGGCGCCTGATAAACACGGGTTTGCTCTCCAAGCTGGAGCGAGTGGATATTAACCGATTGTCACGCTCAGATGAGGACGATCAAAATGGAAGGCCCAACCGCTACAGCGCCCAGTTCGTTCGCCAGCTGCACAGCGTCCTGGATCGCGGGCTGGTAAGCGTGCGGAAGGCCGCCGACCTCCTCGAATGCGAGCCCTACGATCTGACAGAGATCGTCTCCGCCTACGGATTTGATCCTTCCTTTTAAGCGGGACTTTTATCACCATGGTTCCCAGAGGATCAAAAGTCTTCATCGACGCCAATGCCATTGTCGGCGCGTACGAGACCGGCTGTTGGAAGGCCATAGCTGCCGCCTACAAATTTGAAAGCGCGGCATTTTGCATTGAAGAGGCAACCCGACGAAATTGGTCTGGCAGAAAGCTGATCACGGTGGAGCCGGATGAGATCAAAAAATGGGTTGCGGCGATTCCTGTTTCCAGGGATGAAATCGTCAAAATCGATCTCATGCTACGTGGAGCCACGGACGTGCATGACGGCGAAAAGGCTCTCCTGACGCTCGCGCTGGCGGAAAAGCAGGGCGCCTGGTGGCTCTGCGGGCCGGATGGGGGCACGCTTCGGGCCTTGCACTACCTGCACGTCCACCACCAAGTATGCTCGATGGATCAAATGTGTTCGCTCGAGATGCTGGCCAGAGGGGCTGGCCTTACCAAGCCTTTCGAGGATGCGTTCTTCAAGTTCTCTGAAAAGTGGCTCCAAGGGAAGCGAACGGCCATTTTGCTGGGTTAATCGTGTAGATGTTCTCGGGCAAGCGGAGACGGCGGATGACGGAGCGCTTCGCGAACAAAAGCGCCCGGTCAATTGAACGATTCTGGTTTACACGTCGTAGTAGAGGTGGAATTCGTACGGATGCGGGCGCAGCCGCAGCGCGTCGTGTTCTTTGCGCTTGGCGCTGATCCAAGTGTCGAGAAAGTCCTGCGTAAACACATCGCCCTTGAGCAGAAACGCGTGGTCCTGTTCCAGGCGATCCAGGGCTTCGCTCAAGCTGCCGGCCACATTCGGAACTTTCTTCAGTTCTTCCGGCGGGAGTTCATATATGTTTTTGTCCAGCGGCTCACCCGGCTCGATCTTGTTCAGAACGCCATCCAGGCCGGCCATCAATAACGCCGCGAACGCCAGGTACGGGTTGGCGGCCGGGTCCGGCGGACGATATTCAAGGCGCTTGGACTTCGGGCTTTCGCTGAAGGTCGGGATGCGCACGGCGGCGGAGCGGTTGCGAGCGCTGTAGGCCAGATTGACCGGCGCTTCGTAACCGGGAACGAGGCGCTTGTAGCTGTTGGTCGTCGGGTTGCATATCGCGCAGAGGGCCTTGGCGTGCTTGAGCAGACCCCCGATGTAATAGAGCGCCATCTGGCTCAAGCCAGCGTATTCTTTGCCCGCGAACAACGGCTTGTCTTTCTTCCATAATGACTGGTGAGTGTGCATCCCAGAACCGTTGTCGCCAAAAAGCGGCTTCGGCATGAAGGTGGCGGTCTGACCGTGTTTGCGGGCGACGTTCTGATGACGTATTTGTAAAGCATCATCGCATCGGCGGACTTCACCAGCGTATCGAAGCGAATCCCCAGTTCTGCCTGGCCGGCGGTGGCTACTTCGTGATGGTGCTTTTCGACCTGTACTCCGAGCGATTGAAGAGTGAGCAGCATTTCGGTGCGAATGTCCTGCTGAGTGTCCATTGGCGCCACGGGGAAGTAACCCTCCTTGTGTCGAATTTTGTAGCCGAGATTTGGCGTCTCCTCACGACCGGTGTTCCACACGGCTTCCACGGAATCCAAGGAATAGAAGCAGCCGTTGGATTTTTGGTCGAACTGCACGTTGTCGAAAATGAAGAACTCGGCTTCAGGGCCGAAGACCGCCTTATCAGCAAGGCCTGTCGATGCCAGATATTTCTCGGCTTTTTGGGCAATGCCACGTGGGTCGCGGGTATAGGCTTCCTTCGTTCCAGTCTCCGCGATGGTGCAAGTCAGACTTAACGTCGGCACAGCGCAGAATGGATCCATGAAAGCAGTTTCTGGATCAGGCATGGCTAGCATATCCGACGCTTCGATGCTCTTCCATCCACGGATGGACGAACCGTCAAAACCCAACCCCTCGTCGAAGGATTCCTCGGTCAGTTCGCTAATGGGAATGCTGAAGTGTTGCCAGGTGCCGAATGTGTCCACGAATTTGATGTCCACCATTTTGGCCCCATTTTTCTTTGCGGTTTCAATTACGCTTTTTGGATTGCTCATGTGTATTTTGTCTTTCGTTGTTTCTTTGCTGCATTTTCAGCAGCAGAATGTTTGTTCGGAGCAGCGACAGAAGTGTCAATCATCATTGGCCGTTGTCACCGCCCAATCTGGGTAAGGGACGCCAGAGCCTTTCATCGCACGCCACAAAATGCGGTTGAACAGGTCTTCCGGGCATTGGTCTTCCTTGTCGAGCGGCAAACGGGCCGAGATGTAAGCGTCCCGGCGCAATGCGGCATCTTTAATTTTCTTGGCTTCCGGGTTCATTTCATCGAGCGGCACCTGATTGGTCACGGCATTATAGAGTGCGAAATCCGGGACGGACGTGAAGCAGTCAAACATTGGCGTGGCGGTCGCGTCCATCTGGTTCATCGGCGGCAGGCCAAGGATCAGTTCAATGGTGCGCAAGATGCTGGTGTGGTTGTATTGCGTGTGAACGGTCTTATGATGTTTTGTGTAAGGGCTGATGAGGTACGCTGTCGTGCGATAGCCGCTGACATGGTCCCAGCCGTCTTGCGGGTCGTCTTCGATGGCGAAAATGCAGGTGTTGGACCAGAATCGGCTGTGTGCGACGGCTTCAACAATTTGCCCAAACGCGAGATCGTTGTCAGCCACCTGTGCTTCAGGCGTGGGCGCGCCGTATTTGGTTCCGCTCGTGTGATCGTCCGGAAGCCAGAGGATCATGAGATTGGGCAATTGGCCCGACTGCTCGAATCGCTGGAAATCCTTTATGAATTGCGCCGCGCGAAAAACATCGGGCACGGTGAGATCGAAGCCAAGATAATTGGTTTCGACGTAAGGACGCAATTCGGGCAGCCCAACTTCGGCGTAGTAGCCGATGGCATTGGAGCCGGCAATGAAGTCGGAATACGATTGGAGCCATCCGGCTT
>JBKQWF010000183.1:0-9205 GCA_052139695.1 Limisphaerales bacterium | reverse complement strand
TTTCGAAAGTTCTTTGAAGCGCGGAAAGAAGCAGCAGACAACAATAACTATAAATGACAGCAGACCGGAAGAGTCCATCTTAAATTACGCGCTTCGTGGTCTAAAGAATGGGGTCCGCCTCAAACGTCAAAAGAATTGTTTGCGAATCGCAATCGAAAATCGACGAAAACCATGAGAATCGGTCGGCCTTTTTTAGAATTACTGACTGCATTCATCCTCGGCTTTGGGCCAGTGACCGGGTATTCTGGAATTGAAACCTATTACTATTCCGGTCCGATTACCGGATTTACCGGAGTGGATCTGACTCCAGAAGGCCTCGGTTCTGGGGGATTCTCTGCGTCTTTCGGCACCGTTAGTGAGACTTTGTATTATGACCCTGTTGCCAGCCTGCTTGAACAAGTCGGCTCCGTTACCCTCAATTCATCAAGCAAGTTTTTCAATATACAGAGTCCTTTTTTCCTCCCGTCGGAATCCGGTTCAGCGACGCTTACGGTTGGCAATAACGGCAACTTTTCATTTGATATAACCGGTTCCATCACTGGTTCCGATTGTCTGGCCCAACTTCTTGTACCCGTTAGCGGCTCCGGCACCTTCAATAACCAGCCTTTTTCGGGTAGTTGGAATATTGATATCCCAATGGTGACAGACCTGATCGCAGCCACACCAACATCGCTTACCTTTAGCCAATCTGCGTTGGAAGGCGCTCAACAGGGGCAAAATGTGATACCAGGAACGGATCTCAAGGACGCAGCGGATGACGGCACATACTATTATTCGTGGCAATCGGCTGATGCCGTGGCGACGACCGTGCCCGACCCAGCCATGCCGGCCATGAACGCGATGCTGCTCCTTCCGTTTGGCGCGAGTGCCTTCCGGCGGTGCAGGAAATTGCTGTCGGCTTGCTGAGAAGACTCCGCGCAAACGTTCGGAGAGTCTTGTGAAAACGCCGTTATGGGGCCGTGGAGTTTGGCTTTTTGTCTGCGCGTCGCATAACAGCATGGAAAGATGTTGCAGGGCTGTCGCCGCGGAGCCACCAAAACCTCTTGCTACGAGAGCGCGGGAAAACTAGATTGTGCGCCTGCGGGACGCCAGTTTAGCTCAGTTGGTAGAGCAATGCTTTCGTAAAGCATGGGTCGCCGGTTCAAGTCCGGCAACTGGCTCCATTTTATAACCGCGTGTGCGGCAATGGGTTGGAAGCCCCGCCGGAGATACAATTTCCAACCGCAACAGCCACGTAGCACGGCAATCCGCAATCAAGGCTCGACCGAGGGCCATGTTGGTCTTGATCTCTGAACAGCAAGGCGGAATACGCGGATAGGGGAAAAAAGGAACGGGCAAATCATCCAATATCCAATCATCTCGGATTCTTTCCTGCGGGCCTTGGGCAACGGATTATTTGCCGGAAAGCGCCCGAGAGGCGGCTTCCTGGAAAGCGCGGCGGACCTCGCTGGCGTCGCTGTTCGGGAAATTGGATCGCTGCACCATCAGGACGTAAGCCACACCCTTCAGCGGGTCAATCCATGCTTGCGTGCCCCAGGCGCCGCCGTGGCCAAAGGTGCCCGGAGAGAGCATCGACGCGACTCCCTCGTGCGGCGCGCGCAAAATGCACGTGCCAATCCCCCAGCCATAATTCTGTCCATGTGCGCCGAAAGCCTCGCTCTGGAAGAAGCCGGTCGGCAAATCCCCGGTTTGTGGAGTGGTGAGAAATCTCATGGCGGTCGTGCTGAGGTAGCGGCGACCGCGCCATTTGCCTTTATTCAACAACATTTGACAGAATCGCGCGTAGTCCGGCCCGGTTGAGTAGAGTCCGCCGTTGCCCAAAGGAGGGTGGCCTCGAGCGCCGAAGTCCGCCCGAGGCGGCACGGGTTCGAGCAGGCCGGTGTCGTTATTTTTGCTGTAGGCGGTGGCCAGTTCGGAGTGTTGCCGCTCATCCGGATAGAAGGTTGTGCCCTTCATTCCTAATGGATCGAACAGCCGCTTTTGCAGGAACGCGTCAAAGCTCATTCCGCTGACAACTTCGACAATGCGAGCGGCCGCGTTAATGCCGCTTTGAGTATATTGCCACTTTGCGCCCGGTTCGTATTGCATGGGCGCGGCCAGCCAAATCGGCACCAAATCCGCCAGGGTCTTGGCCTGCTGGGCCGCCGGACCAGTCGCTTCACCCAGGCCCGAAGTGTGCGTGAGGATTTGGGAGATGGTGAGGTTCGCCGGCTTTCCGGAAGGGGTTTTGAGGCCGGCGAACTCGGGCAGGTATTTGGCAACCGGATCGGACACCTTCAACTTGCCCTCGTCCTGCAGCATGAGGACGGCAACCGCTGTGACCGGCTTGGTCATGGAAGCGATCCAGAAAAGAGTGTCCGGCGTCATGGCTCGTTTGGAGGCCGCATCCGCATAGCCGGTGCATTCCAGGTGGATGACTTTTTTCTTGGTGACGACAACCGTGACCGCGCCGGCAACCTCGTTTTTCGCCACCATTTCTTCCATGGCCGGGCCGACGCCAGGCAAGGTTGGATTCGCGGCGAAAGTGGGAGTTTGTGTGGAAAGGGCGGCAATGAGGGCCAATGCGGCAAATGAGAGGGGACGGTTCATCTGGGCAGGGTATGTGATCAGCTTGGCAAATCAAGCACCGGAGCGATATTGGATTAGGCACCGAGTTACTTGAGATGCTTTTCGAGGCGGGCAGGCCACAGACGCATCAGCCGAGCCAAGCACCGCGGCAGTTGGCGAAACGTTCTGACGGGTGTCCAATGAAAAATAAGCCGTGAACAGATTCGGGTGCGGCTGCGCTGCCCTTTATTTGATTGCGGATGCGTTCATCGTCCGAACTTGGTTTAGTTGGACTTGGGCGGAGGCAAACCCAATTTAGTCCGCAAGATCGCCTTTGCGCTCATGGACATGCGTTCGTTGCTGGGGCTAAGCTCCTCGTCCAGCGCCATCTGCCGCAAATCGGCCAGCGCCTCTAGCGGCTGCCTTATTTTCTGCGGATTATCACTCAGTCTTTCGGTATAATGATTCCAAATCTGCCGTGCCAGGTTCTGGTAATTGACCGCCTTGTCATCCTGATCCCTCACCCGGGCAATAAACTCCCGGTGGAACATGGACAGGATGGCGGCGGCGACCTTATTCATATCCATCCCCTCATAGTCTTGGACAATCCGGCTGATAGCGTAATCCTCCATTGACATGTCGGCCTGCTTTCCCACGAACGGGTTAGGATAGGTGGTCTTGAGAACATCGAACCAGTAGGCGGCCTTGGTCACTTGATCATCCTGGTAAAGCAAGGGCACAACAGTTTTCAGAAAATTCTTGTGGCCGTTCTTGACGTTATTCTTCATGCTGGAATCCTCTGTTGCGGCGATCATCTCTTCAAAGCCCGCATCAACCTTGGGCACGAGGTCCAGGTTTGGCAACAGGATGAAATTGTCCGGCGTCACATTGGTAACCGAACGGTCCAAGGCCCCCCAGAGACAAGCCTGCCGCATGGATTGATAAATGGAGCGGCGCAAGGCTTCCTGATCTTTTGGCTTCGCTTCAAGTCGCGCCAATTCGGCCCAATAGACCGCGTGGGCATCCGGCAGACGCCAGTCGAACGGGCCGTAGGTCTCGTCCACTTTTCGCACAAGCGCGGGGTCCATTTTGTAAACCTCGCGCAACTTGCGCGCCCGTTCGCGTTCCTCCCCGGTCCGCGGATTCTCCAGGGCTTGAAAATCGTCTCGAGCGCGAAAAACGGCTTCCATTTCCTGGGCCCAGCGCAATTTGTAAGTCATATGGGCGTCGTCCAGATAGCTGCCCATTTTGTGCTGAAAAATCCAGGAAAGATGGCGATAGAGGGCGACATCGTTCGGGTCGTTGCCAAGCCCGTCATCACGTAGCAACTCCACGCTGCGTTTGACGCAACGCCAGCGATCTTCCGGGTCCTTGAACTTCGCAGAAATGACGTAAACCATTTCCCAGGCCTGTTCGCGCAGGCCATTTGTGGTTTGAGTGCCGGTCAAATCCTGCGGCGTCGCCTCCGGTGCTCTTTTTGTTTGGGCGCCAGTGAGTGTGGCCACGCCAAGGGCCACGGCAACGCCCGCTCCGAGGAGCGACCAGCGAGGACGCCGCTGGAATCCGGCAATCATCAAAATGCGCCGCATGATTTGACCTTTATCCTCGAGAATTCCCACCAGGCCAGGCAGCGCGGGCGATTGGGAAAAGTTCTCCAGCAACTTGACGATGGTCCGGCCATAGTCCTGCCGCTCCGATTCGCCAGCCACCGACAGCGCCAGTTCGTCGCACGCCAACTCCCGGTCCGCCGCCATCCGTTGAAATCCAAACCAGAGAACCGGATTGAACCAATGGACAATCTGAAAACAAGTGCCCAGCCATTGCACCGCCATGTCACGCCGCCTTACGTGGGCCAGTTCGTGCAGGAAAATATGCCGGAGTTCCGCCAAGGCAAAACAACCCGTCAAACCCTTCGGCAACAGGAGCTTGGGCTGGAAAAAGCCAAAAAGGGCCGGGCTTTCCACCAAGTCCGTCTCGATCACTCGCACGGGCTTCCGCACGCGCATCAAGGACTTGCAATTGTCGAGGAGTTCCAGGATGGGGGGTTCGACCACTGCGCCTTCGCGGCGGAGGCGGCGTCGAAAAAACATGCTTTGGATGGCTATCCGCGCAACGAGAATCGCCGCGCCCATCGCCCAGATGACAGTCAGCAGAACAGACCATTCTCGCGTTGTCCAGCGAGCGCGCGCTGATGCCGGCAACGCTGGAGGAGGTGCAAGCTTAACCGGGACCACACGCGAAGAGGTGCTCTGCTGATTTTGGGTCGAATGTTGTGCTGCCACCGGTGCGAAATCCGCTGCCGGGACTGTTTGAGGCAGAGCCACGGCGGACTCGACCGGCAGATAGTTAAAGAGACTGGCTGGGCTGGGCGGCGAAAACGGAATCGCCAACCGTGCGAGAACCAACAGCCAAAGCAGATGGCGCCAGCGGCCATCCAGCCGTTGCCGCAGGCAGAGTTGCGCCAGCAGCACCAGGACGGTGAGAATGGCGGCCTGCCAAGAGGAACGCAGGAGCCAGCCAAGAAACGAAGTCCATGTTGTGTTCATTTTCGCTTCTCCGAAAGCAGTTTTTTGAGTTGGGCGATTTCTTGTTCAGTCAATTTGGCTTCCTTGATGATATGCAGCAGCAGCGAAGCTGGCCGCCCGCCAAAAACCCGCTCCATGAACGAGCGGCTCTCGACGCGGACGCAGGTTTCCAGGCTCACCAGTGGTGCGAACCGGCGCTTGCCCTCCGCTATGACCTTAAGCGCGCCTTTTTCAACGAGGCGGTCCACCAGGGTGCGAATCGTGCGGGGACGCCAAGCGGATTTCTTTTGGAGGGCGGCAATGATCTCGCCCCCGGTCAGCGGGGAGCGTTCCCAGAGGAGATTCATGATCTGCCATTCGGCGTCGGAGATTTTGACGGATTTCATAATGAATTACAAATGTAGCAAAACATTGCTACACGCGTCGCAAATTGTCAAGCTGCAATTTGCCCAGTTAGGTTGCCAGGACTCGTTGCACGGCTGGCTGATGAAAGCCAAAACTCGGTAGTGCGGCGGTGGGTTCCGTTTTGTTTTTCCGGCGCGCAAAAAGCTTCTGCGATCGGTTGGAGTCGTTGGAAAGATCAGGACGGCGTTTCTTGCGGGCGAGTAAGCCGCTGGCGTAAGAAAGTGAATAAGGGCGACGCTCCGCAGGCAACCAATGCCAACAGCGCCCCTCCGAAGACCCCCATTAAGAGAAAATCTGTCCCCCTTAGGACAGGCTGTCGGCTGGGCCTTGCCGGATCACGGACAATAACGGGCGTGCAGAATGGTTTTGGCCTATCGAGAAGTTCCCGCTCCATAGGGCCGATCGCGAAGTTTGTTTCGTTGGCTTGTCTCCAGTGTTCCAGACGAGCTTCCCGATAAGAAGCGGCAATTTCGTTGGCGATGTTGGCGGCCAAAACGGGATCCGCGTTTTCGGTCGAAATCTCGATCAGGCTCTTCATCCTGGTCTGTTGCACCGAAATTCTCTTCGAGAGATAATCAAAGGTTTCATCCACGGTCCAACGGGTAAAGCCGTTTTGTTGTGCCAATATCCTGTCCAATTGTAGCTTGCCGATCACATTGGTGAGATTGGAATAGGACTCGATAATTTTAAACTGGGTGGTCATAAAATAAGGGTCTGGGCCGGTCATCGCTTGCCGGGCCTCGCCCGTGAGCGCCTCCGGCGCATCCTTTTCCACCTCAATCCGCACCATGCTGGAATACCGTTTGGGAATCCATATCGACAGGAGGACGCTGGTGAGCATGCAGAATAAAAAAACCACCGCGAACATTCTGACAAATGCGCCTCGAGACAGGGGATCAGCGCGGATGGCGCGAACGAATTTCATAAACAAGGACTCCCTTCGGCGCAGGTTGGTGAGATGTTCCACAAATGCAGTCTTGACCAAATCCGGCAAAGCGCGCAGCCACAAAGCGGCCAAACTCCAGCCCCGTTTTTCGTTCCAGGCATCGCGGCATTGGTCGCGGAATAGTTGCTTCATGGCCGGGCCATATTCGCGGCGGAATTCTGCCGGGCAGGCCGCCAACAGACGCTCATAAACCCTCACCGAGATCAGAACACTTTTGCTGTCAAAATTGTTGGGCATAATGCAATTACGATGCGAGTGTATTTTTGGTCAGTTTGCCGAGCAGCTGTTTGCGTCGCACCAACTTCGCGATCTGGTTGTAACGGCAGGCTTCAGCTTCCACCACCCGTTGGCCCACCCCGGTTAAGCGATAGTAGCGGCGACGCTCGTCATCCGCCTCGCCATCCGGACGCCGGTCCGACTCTTCAATCAATCCAGCTTCCAGCAGCCGCTTGATGGTTCCGTAGAGAGTGCCAGGACCCATGTTGATCTGCCCGTTGGTGCTCTCCGTCACTTCCCTCATAATGGCATACCCGTGCCGCTCCCCTTCCGTGAGCGCCAGCAGAATGTGAAATACCGCTGGGGTGAGCGGCAGCATGTCTTCGGGTTTGAACGCCATCGTCTTCATAACAAAATTATCATTTCATCGGTTATATCCGTAACGGATATTTATTTTCACTAAGGGCGCGAAATTGTCAAGGGGATTTATTCGCCTTTACTGCGACTCGGTTGCCGGCTCTTGAAATTAGAATCTGAGCGCCTACGCGCTTAGGCCCCCAGTGCGGCTCTCGTGCGCTTCGCTAGCTCATTATCCGGATCGCCTGAGCCGCGCAGATTAAAAACGCTTGCGGCAAGATAGCGACCGCGCCAGGTAGGCGACACATTCAGGTAATCCTCCAGGACGGCCGAGCTGAATTTGTAATCGTGGGCGTTGTTCCCTTTCAGGAAAACGAGGCGGCGGGCCGCGGTGATAAATTCGGTCGGGGTCGGATTCTGCTCCAGCCAAGCCAGCGTCTTGCTCGCGGCTGCCAGTCGATCATGGCTAATATCGGCAAAAATTTCTTCGAGTGTTGGAGACCTTGCGCCTGATTCATTCGCTGGCCTTAACTCGTCAAGCTGGAGTGGCTTGAGATCATTTCCACCGCCACGGAAGAGCGTCAGAAACGAGGCGTTTTGCAGCAGCAGGAGCCGGCGCGTTTCGTCATTCGCGCTGTTTTGGAAGGCATAATGCAAGGCGTTTGTGGAGGTCAAGGCGTGCAACGAAAGGATGCCAGGCCGGCGCATCAGCAATTCTCCGGCGGCATCAAAGATCCCGTCCCATATCGACTGCGGCGCTACGCCCCGGTTGAGCAAATCCGTGACCTTGGCGCTGGCTTCATCCGGGGACGCTTGACGCAACGCGTGAAGGAGTTCGGTGCTGGCGGATGAGGACGGCTGCCCATCCAGCCAGTCGGGCCGGATCGTCCCCACGGCTGATTGGTTGTGGCGCCAGGGGCGGTCGGCGGCCAAATCGGCTTGGGCCGGGTTAGGGTCTCCGCCGCGATCCAGCAACGCATAGGCCAGGGAGCGTAAAACCGCTTCGGCGTGTTGCCAACCGATGGCCTGCAACGTGCGCCAGCTATTAGCCACATAGATGGCCTTGTGTCCAATCTCGCGAAAGTCCCGCGCCCCATAGCGGCAGAAAATCTCGAAGATCTCTTGAGCGCCCGCCGTTCGGGCCAGCCCAGTCACGGCAGCGTCCGCCGCGGCTTCGTCCCAATTATCCATGGCCTCCGTGAAGGCTTTGCGTGCCTTGTCGGCGGAAGGGACTTTAGCGTCGTCGGTCGTGGCCATGGTCCAATCTCCTTCATGAATATTCTGCGCCTGCGCTGACTTGAAGTAATCGAGCGCCCAGAAAATGGGCAGCCAGCGGTCCGAATCGGGCGACGATAGGCTCGCGAGGTGGGCTGAATTGACGACCAGGACGGAATGGAATTTAAACCCGACAGGTCGCGGCTGGATATTCCGCACACCGGCCAGCAAAAGAGCCGTCAGCACTTCGCGGTAACTGAGCCCCGAATGAATCCGCGAGGCGATTTCTTCGAGCAACCGCTCACGGGATGTCTCCTCGAGCAACCGCACCAGGGGCTCGATCTCCGCGCTGAACCGGACCACGCGTGGCGGCACCGCGGCCTCAGCAGCCGACACCCGCGGCAGGCGGTCCAGCAGACCCAGGTCACCAAGACCAAGGCCGGCCGTGGTAACGGCGGTGGTTTTCAAGAATTGACGCCTGTTCGACAACATAATGAAGGCTTTAGCTGAGACAATTCTCGCTTGGTTTTGCCCTTTGCGCAACCAGCAGGCAGGATCGGGTGCGATTAAAACCGTCGGCGAGGGCAGTCCCCTGCCCGCTGGGGCGGCGCGCACAGAGTGACGCGCCCTACCCTTGCCCAATAGCCATGGAAGCGCTTCCACGCATTTGGTTTTGGTAACGCGTCAGTCACGGCGACTTGGGAAAGGTAGGGTCGCCTCGCCGGTCGCCTCGCCGCGGCGACCGCTCCGGCAAGAAAACCCCTGGACCCCTCGGCGAGGCGTCCCTCCGTCCGCGTCGGACGCATTACGGGTGCGAGACACAATTCTTCTCTTGGAAGCGGTTGTGCCGGGCAAAAGCCGGGAATCGTATATATACGTACATAGATATACAGAGCCTATTTCACTCTCGCCCCGCGCGAGCGGGGAGAGAGGCGGAGAGAGATTTCCCCGAAACCATTCGCGCATTGAACCCATGAACCTGTTGCGCCTCGTA
>JBKQWF010000182.1:0-19627 GCA_052139695.1 Limisphaerales bacterium | reverse complement strand
TTTCGAAAGTTCTTTGAAGCGCGGAAAGAAGCAGCAGACAACAATAACTATAAATGACAGCAGACCGGAAGAGTCCATCTTAAATTACGCGCTTCGTGGTCTAAAGAATGGGGTCCGCCTCAAACGTGACTTAAAGGCGATATTTGGAACAGCGTTGAGGCCAACGATAAATCATTTTTTCTCCCACGACAGTCTGGATTCCGAGTAAGCGCCATTCAAAGTGCTTCCAATTGGCAATCGAGCGGCGGTGATCACAATTTCAACGCCGTTGCTGGAATTCCTTAAGTTTGAGAAGCGGCGTCAATTCCACGCGTGGATCACCATGATCAAATCCAGCGAAAGTCCGAATGGCGGCGCGTTCCCGGCAGAATCCTGAAACGTAAATCCGCCCCTCCGGTTCATGTTGGAACATCAGGGAAACATTTACCCTCCGAGGGCTTCCCGCGAATTCGACCGGTTCGTTCTTGAGCATCACTTCGATCAATATTCTCGTCAGAGGGTCCTCCGACGCAAAAACCGGACTACGGGGCAGCGTCAGACAACAGAATCGGGTTTCGGGCGGAAACAGCTTTGGGTCATAGGCCCCGGCCAAATCATCTCCGGGCGTGATGAAATCCGTATCTTTTTCATGGCGCCAGCGTATCCAAGAGGGTTGGACAACGGCTGTCCAAGGGCGGAATTCTGGCGGCTATTTTAACTGACATTTTAACTGACATTATCTGACATCCCGCTACACTGGTGTTCCTATGTTCTCCCCTGTTTACAGGATCACGCCGGCGACGGCAAAAGCGCTGATGTCCATTGAAGCGGACCGGCAGGCCGTGGGCGATTTGCCGATTGACGTGACGGTTCTGGCGAAACTGCGGGAAACGGCAAGGTTGGTCTCGACCCATTACTCCACCCAGATTGAGGGAAATAAGCTCACTCAGGAGCAGGTCAAACAAGCGGTTGCTGGCGCAAAATTCCCTGGCCGGGAACGGGATGAACGCGAGGTCAGATTCCATTACCAGGCACTCGAACACGTCGAAAAGCTGGCTGCGGAAGGAAAGCCTCTGACCGAGCGCCAACTTCAGCGCATCCACGGTCTGGTAATGACAGGACGCGCCTATCCAACCCCTTACCGCCCCGAGCAGAACGTGATTCGAGACAGCCTGACGCGGACCATTGTTTATTTGCCGCCAGAAGCGAAGGAAGTTCCAAAACTCATGGCTGATCTTGTGGAGTGGATCAACCGGCAGCTTTACGAGGGGGACCTGCCCGTGCCCGTCATCGCGTCTCTGGGGCATTATCAATTCGCGACGATCCACCCGTATTACGATGGCAATGGACGAACGGCCCGTCTGCTGGCCAATCTCATTTTGCACAAGGCGGGTTACGGTCTGAAAGGCATCTATTCCCTGGACGAATACTACGCGCGGAACCTGCAAGGCTATTACGCTGGCCTGACCGTCGGGCCGTCGCACAATTATCATCTCGGACGGGCGGAAGCCGACGTGACCGGGTTCCTGGAATATTTCTGCCAGGGAATGGCCGATGCGTTCAGGGCGGTCAGGCTCCAGGCGGCGGAAGCGGCGAAACGCGGCGGTATGGATCGCAGCGAGGCGTTAAGCAAACTCGATCCCCGGCAAAGATTGCTGTTGCAATTATTCAAGAGACAGACGGTGGCGACGGCTGAAGAGATCGCTATTCATCTGCGGCTCAGCCACCGGACTATCGTGGGATTGTGTCGAGACTGGCTGAAATCAGGATTCCTTGAACTGCATGAACCCTCCCGAAAGCGTCGTTCATATCAATTGGAGCGGGGGTTCCAGCAATTCCTCGCCTAATCAGGGGGGGATGCGAACCGCTCCCAATGCCGTAAATTTCGCTAATTTCCCTGTTCGCAGCAGAAAAACTATGAGCTTTTTCTGACGGTGGGCTGCCATTTCCATGTTGTAAAAAGATATATGTTTTTACAACACCCCAAAAATCCAGACCGGAAATCCCCTTGTCACAAATACCGGGCTGGTTTTTGTGACGGGCTGTGAAAATTCACCATCTGATGGATGAATTTTCATGGGGACGCTTGTCCCACTCAATTCTGAAAAAAATGGGTATGTTTTCGTTTCAGGAAGCGCCTTCCTTGTTGTTCGGCAGACGCAACCAGATCAAAGTCTGGCGCGGCCTTTGTGTCCCGGATTGTATCCCGCGCCTCGGAAAAGGGGGCCAAAACAGTCCCCAAAAGTCTTATTTGTCAAGAATGGCATGAGGGCCAGTCCGTTGCTGTCCAAGCTCTTACAAATGAGTCCCTTGGAGTTGTCAAATCCTAAGTCTGGCGTGTCTGCCATTCCACCACTCGCGTTAAAGCGCCGAAGCTTATTACCACGGATTTCACCGATTTCACGGATATTTTCGCCTGAAAAAATGCAACCTTTTCGAGATTCAGGCATTATCATTTATGGATGTGGCATTATGGCAGGCACAATAACTGACAGCGCTTGGACGGCACGGCTGGAGAGCCTGGCGGAGAACCTCGACGAAGATCGGAAGCTTATCGCGGCTGGACTTGCGCCACTCTGGCCGGCCCTTGCAACGGGCATGGCGACTTGCCGCGCTCGTTGGCGGCCTCCTCTGCGCGGGAGCCCTGGCAGCAGAGGTGACCGTCCAAGTGCATCGGTACTTTTTTGAGGGCCGAACCGCCGATGGAGCCTACAAATTCTCTACCCAGCCGCAGACCTTGCGCTTGCAACGTGTGACCGTGAAGCAGGCGCAGTCCGTAAGTCTGAGCCCCGGTGAAATGGGCGCGGGCGGCATTGAGCAGATGCGAAACGACCTGGAGGAAATCGATGCGCTGCGACACGACGGCGCCGGGGAAATCAGCGGCGTGACAGATTCGGAGGTCAATGGCCACTTTCTTGGCAGGGTGTTTCAGGTCGAGTATGTCCTGGCCGATGGCCGGACAAAGACGATGAATGAAGGCGACCCTGACTCACGGGGCAGCGCATCACCAGCCCAAATCGAGCAGGAGCAAGAACAAATCGCCGAACTCAGGGAGAAGGGCCAGCGCGAGATTACAACCATCATCGAGACCGAGATGGATGGCGGATTGGACCGCACACTGATCTGCCGGTATGTGATGCCTGACGGACGGGAAGTAACTATGGACGAGGCTGATCCACTGGCCGAACGTTCAGCCACTCACGTTGCAGCCGCACGGCGCGACGAACTGCTTCGACTGGCGGGGCGCAACGCCGGCACCTTTATCGGCTCTGTCGAGAGGCAAATGTTCGGCAGAAGTTTCACGTTCGAGCGCTACTCTTATAAGCTAACGGATGGCAGTGTGGCAATTCGTGCCGAAGGCCGGCCCACAGGGGCGAAGCAAGACCTGACGAAGGCGGACTGGAGCGAGTTAGGCCATCTCACCAAAGACGGAGCAGGCGAGTTTCTCGGCAGGTATGAGCAGGAAGTCAGAGGAAAATTGTTCAGTTTTGAAAAGAAGCGTTACGTCTTGAGCGATGGAACCCAAGTCGTTCGGTCGCGCGGAGCGCCGAAGGCCAATAATTGACGACAAGAGAATTAGAAAGCTTTTCCTATGTGCCTCATTGATCCTTCTCCCGAAGCAAGCAACGGCGGTCCTGTGGCTCACGAGCCTGGCTTCACGCTGATTGAACTGTTGGTGGTCATCGCCGTCATCGGAATCCTCGCCGCCCTGCTCTTCCCGGCGCTGTCGCGGAGCAAACAGAAGGCGCAACAGATCTATTGTCTGAGCAACGGCCGCCAGATGCTCACGGCCTTGACGGCCTATTTGGGAGACTCCAAGGATCTTTATCCCCCGAACCCGGATGACGGCAACACCATTCCTGGCCACAACTGGTGTTCCGGCAACGCCGGACGCGGCCAGCCACAGGAGTTCGATCCCGACGTGCTCAAAGACCCCACCCGCAGCCTCTTGTCTCCCTATCTGCAAGGCAATACCAGCGTGTTTCATTGTCCCGGGGATCAACGGCAGGGGCGGTACCAGGGTTCCGCCCCCGCCATGATGGGCAAAACCGTCCCCGCGGCGAGGACATTCTCCATGAATCAGGCCGTCGGCACTATCTGCCCGGAATTTGACCAAACTCGATATACCGGTTGGGGGAACTCCAAGCACGCCGGGGCTCCGACGCTTCCAGTCAATGGAATATGCCTGAACAACCAAAAGACTCACCATCGCGACTCGCCCTGGATTACCTATGGAAAGTTCTCCTCTATCCGCGCTCCCGGCCCAGCCATGCTCTGGGTTCTGGTCGATGAAGACGTCAATGGGCTAAACGACGCCGCTTTCGCCTTCGGGATGGATGCGCCTTTCTGGTTCGACGCTCCCGGCACCTATCATAACGGGGGTTGCGGTTTCGCCTTTGCGGACGGTCATTCGGAATCCCACCATTGGGCAAGCACTGCCCCCAAGCAGGCCAACTCAAGCTTGGCTAACCCTCAGGATTACCAAGATTGGCTGTGGATGCGCATCCGCACCTCCACCAACATCTCTGGCGAGATGCCACCCCCGCTATGAGCGGCTTGATCGCAGGATGCGGTGAGGGCGCAGCCACAGACTCTTTACACTCGGCTTAGTCCGGCGCCGTGCATGGTGTGGAATAGCGTGGCCCTAATCACGGACTTTCTTCCGCGCGAATTTCAGAATGCCGGATCTGCCCGCCCAGGTTTGCGGTCCAGGCGGTCAGGCCCCCGACGACGAGCGCCCCGGCGACGATCAGCAGGCTGAACCAGACAGCGACGGGTTTGCCCCGAAAATGAATCAACCCCGCGAGGGCGGCGATACCGAGGGCGATGCAACCTGCCAGCGCTATCCCCGCCGCCGCTTGGTGGCTTTCCAAAACGTGGTCCGAAAAACCCGGCATCCCCTTGATCGCGCCTGAACCCGGCTCGCCGGTCAAATAGGACGGGACAGCGAGAAGGGCCGCCAGCACAAACATGGCGAGCGCGGCCTTTTGCACCTCCCCGCTCTGACGCCATAGGCCGAAGGCCAGCCAGCCCACGCCGATCAGAATCACCGTCACCGGAACGTGGCTCAACAAAAGGTGAATATGGGCCGCGGTGATTGGGTTCATGCTTAGAACTCCAACGGCACCCGCACAATCAGCCCGCCCATGACATCGCCCGTTTTAAAGTCTTTCTTTGGACTGCTGGCCTCTCGATTGTGGCAGTCGGCGCAGGCGTTGCCGGTAGCGGCCACGGCATAGATGGCCGTGAAATAGCGGCGTCCGCCAAGGGATTCCTCAGCGTAGAAATTGGATTCCGGCTCACCGGCAACATAGCGAAGGCCTGTTTTCTCCGTGTCAGTTTCCGGAGCGTTCTTGGGGTTGATCGGCCAGAGGGAGCGCAGGACATAATGGAATTCCGCGCCTTGCTGTTGAATCGATCGCGAGGCCTCGCGCAATTCCACCGCGTGCGCCGCCATAAAGGACGGTTCGCGGCCAGGTTGAAAATACCTTTCCTGGTCCGCGGCAACGACCGCATGAAGGGCATCCGCCATTTCCTGGGGCTTAAATGTCACCGCGGCGGGCGATTCGGCTTGCTGGACCGACCGGTTGCCGCAACCGGCACTGGCGAAGGCGAGCAGGCCCATGACCAAAAACGCCTGTGTTCCCAAGCGAATGTTATTCATCGTTGCGATCGGCAATTTGTTGTTTCAGTTCCGCGGCCACAAAGCGACCGCTTTGCACTTGATACAGTTGGAGATTCAACTCCCGGTTGCCTTGAGCGTCAAAGGCCAAAATTCCGGACGCGCCCGCGAACGGGGAAGCAACGGGGAAAAGCTCGTGGGGCGGGCGTCCGCCGGCTTGCCGAAGAACTTCCGTCAATAGAAAGGCCGCATCGCAGCTCATCACCGCCGTCGGGGTGGGCTCGTCGCCAAACCGGCGGCGGAAAGCGGCGGCGAACCGTGCTTGCGCCGCGGCAGCCTCGGTTCTCAAAACAGGGCCCGCCACCATGAAGTCCTCCGCCGCCTCTCCGGCGGCTTTCACAAACTCCATCGATTGCAACCGTCCGGGCCCGGCCAGGATGCCCAAAAAACCGGCCTTCCGCAGGGCTTGCGCCGTTCTTGCGGCCGTGATGGTATCCAGCCAGAGCAGGACACCCTCCGGATGGCTTCTCATCATCTGTTTTGCCGTCAGTCCAGCGTTTGTCCCGAACACTTTGTCAATTATGCATCCGCTTTTGGCGGCCGCTTCCCGCAAGTCTTGCGATGTCTCACGGCCGGCGCGGCCATCCGCCACCACGGCTGCCCAATGCTGCGCGCCCGCCTGGGCAAAGAGCAGCTTCGCCTCGTCAACGGTCCGCGGAACGATCCTCACCATCCAGGGCACCCCCGTCTGGCTGACGGAAGAATCGGCGCACAAACAAACCACCGGGACGGCCGTGCGCCCGGAGACTTGCAGAACCAAATGCGAAGCTGAACCGTCCGGCGGAGCGATCAATCCTTGCACGCCATCATCCGTCACCATGCGAGCGGCTTCGACGCCGTCGGAACCCCATTGGCCTGCGCGCCCGCGCTGGACCAGGCTGAAATGGGGGCCCGGCAATTGGTTGGCGAGCTCCACGCCGAGGGTCACGCCCTCGCGCACGCTGCCGGCCTCCGGTTCCTCGGGCGGCAGAAGAAGGCCAATGACCAGGTTCGTTTGTCCTGCGATCTCCTCCGCGGCGCAAGGAAAGAACACAGCCGCCAGCAGTGTCACGACCGTCAGAATGGAGCAGGTGTGATGAGTCATTGCTTACTTTTGCACGGCGCGCGGAGGGAGTGGTTTTGGCGCTGGAGTGAAGACCCATTGGCCCCGCACGCAGTGAGCGACAACGATGGGCGCGATGTTATCCCACCGTCCGTCGAAGCGCATATACCCCGTGACTCCCGTATATTCGTTGAGGCCCGTCATGACATCGTGGACGCGATAGCGGTTTGGCCCGGCTTTTTCAATCGCGTTGATGAGCATTTGCGAGCCGTCGTAGGCATAAGCGGCATAGACGTCAGGCTTCGTGCCAAAGCGTTTGCCGAACCGGACGACAAAATTTGTCCAGCGCGCGTCTGTTTTAGCCGGGTCAAAGAAGTAAGCCGCCGTCGCCCCTTCCGCCGCCGGGCCGGCCAGCTTGACGAATTCCGGGTCCACGAGCCTGTCAAACCCAAAAAAGGCCGCCGTCAGCCCCGCGCCGCGTAAATGCGCTGCCGCCGGGCCGGTTTCCGCCGGGTTGCCCCAGAAGACGACGGCGTCTGGCTTCGCCTGTTTAATTACGCCAACCTGGGTGTCAAAATCATGTTCGCCTTCGGTAAAGTTGATTTCCTGCAGGACCGGATGTCCCAGGCGGCGGACCGCATCCACGAAGGGCCGCACGCCCATTCGGCCCGGACGGCTGTTGCTGCGCCAGACGATGATGTTGGTCAAGCCGCGTTCCTCGACGATGAGCCGCGCAAGCAGGTAGCCTTGCTGGCGGTTGTCCGGAAAATCCCGCAGCAGCCAGGGGACTTGCGTTTCGGTCAGCGAGGGATCGGGGTCGGAGCAATTGACCATGAATGTTTCAATTTTCAACGCCACGCGCAAAGCGACATGGGTGGCATCTCCATCAACCGTGCCGATGAAAGCCAGCACATCATGGTCGGCGAACTCCACCGCGATATTGGCGGCGCTGCCCCACTGCGGGGAATCGGCTTTCTCGATGATCTCAAACGGAAGTTCGCCGGGGCCGCGCGCGGCATTGGCTTCTTCAAACGCCAGCGTCACCCCGCGTTCGCTCATTTCGCCGCGCACGGCTTCCGGGCCATAAGGCGGAGGGCTAAGCAAGCCGACCTTGAGCGTTTTTAAGTCAGGGGGGGCGGGATAATCCCGGCCAGGACCGTAAAAGTACAGCCGGTTCAGCCAATATTGGTAGTAAGGCTTGATGTTGCGGTAGGGGAGCATCTCCGGCGGCACGTTGCCATAGTAAGGATAATCGCCGGCGGTCTGCTGGAGAGCAGGCGTGCCGGAAGGCAGCACCGGTTCGGCAATAAAGTTTGTGTTTGTCTGGGGCTTGTCGGCATAACCGCACCACGCCGCCGGCGCGATGGCCAACGCAGCGAGTAAGTTGAGCATCGCGGTTTTCACTTGGTTGGCCCTCCGAAAAAGCCGTGGCCCAAACCATCGGACGTGGCAAACCACGCTTCCTCGTCGTTGGCCCAGATACCGAGAACAAAATCATTGGGTAGCTTTGTCGCCATCGCGCGCGTTTCAACAGGCTGGCCGGGGCGAACAATTTCCACAATCCCGTGGCCTTTTTCATCCGCGTGGTAATTGGCCCAGGAATCACCGTCCGTGACGGAGAGGCCTCGATCCATGGCGATCCACGCGATTCGGCCTTTGGCCCAGATGAAATTGATGAAATTGGAAATCAGCGGCGATTTCTTTTCCTGCCAGGTCCGCCAGCGCGAACCGTCATAGCGAGACATGCCGAAGTAAGTGCCCTGCCAAAGGATGCCGTCCTCCCATGCCACCCAGGAGGTGATGTCGGCCACCGGGCCGGCGTCATGCACCAGTTCAAAATGAAAATCCCGGTCCGGATCGCGGTGTTCCTTAAAAATCCCGCTCGCCGGTTCGAATTCCAGAATTCCTCCGCCCCAGACGCCGACGAAAACGCGGTCTTTGGCCGCTGCCACCGCATAGACCCACGGCTCGTGCATGACGCTGTTGTTTTGGTCATAAATGGTCCATTCACCGGAGCGCAAGTTAAGCGCGCCCAATCCCGCGGCCGTCGCCACCCAGAGGACGTCATCGACAATGGTCACGCCATAGACGACGTTGTTCGGCAGTCCGCTGGTGGTCTGCAAATAGCTGGCGACACGCCCGGCATTGTAACGGTTTAATCCGCGCATCGTGCCGATCCAAAGGTCGCCAGTTCGCTTGTCCTCCGCCAAGGCCATGACCATTTTGTGACTGAGCCCTTCCGCGACACCGACTCGGGTGAACTTCCCATTCTGACGCACCACCGCGCCTTCCGTCGTGCCAGCCCAAAGCTGGCCGTCGCTGGTGCGCAAGACGCAGTGGACCTTGTGCGAAGGGAGGCCATCTCCCAGGCCGAAGTTCTCAAAGCGTTCAATCAAAGGGAATGGCAGCTTGCCATTCGCCTGGTCCGTAGCGCTGGCGGACGGAATGCTACATTGCAAGCACAGCGCCACGCCGGCGGCGAACCGCAAGAAAACAGGGATGGTGTTCATGGATCGCATTCGTGTTGGTCAAAGGGTTTTCAAGAAATTCACCAGATCGTTGAGCTGGATTTTGTTCATGTAACTGCTCACGCCGTGCAAATCGTTTGTGTTGTAGGTCGTCCAAAGTTCCTCCAATGAGAGGGCGCGGCCATCGTGGAGATAGGGCGCGGTCGTGGCGACGCCCAGCAAATGCGGCGTGTCGAAAGCCCCGCCGGTGCCGACTTCGAAGGAAAGTCGCACCGTGTAAAGCGGCGGGCGGTGGCACGTCGAACATCGTCTCTCGTGCGGAATTTCCCGGCCATCCGGCGTTTTGGTGGCGAAGAAAATGGCGCGCCCGCGTTCCTGCGACGGCGTCAATCTGCCGGTCTTGCTACGGTTGTCCGTGGCCGGCGGCAGCGATTTGATGAAGGTCGTCAGATCCAGCAATTCCTTCGCTGGAATCGGGTCGGTGCGCATCAACACCCTGGCGAAACGCGGGCCGCATTGGACTTCCAGACTCGGATTTTTTCCGTTCCACTTGAACGGTTCAGTGCCCGCCACGCCGAGCAGGCTGCGGTTGTCCAGCAAGTTATCGCCGATGCCACTGGTGTCGAAATCGTAGCTCAGACCGTCCACGTGGCCGTCGGGATGGCACGAGCGGCAGGAGAACTGATGTTGAAAGGTGTAAGAGGCCGTGGTGAATATTCTCTCGCCGCGCCGGATCGGGTCGTTCTGTCCGCCGTTCCCCAAGACAATCCGTCCTCGGGAAGTCAGGCGCTTTGTGTCAATTACAAGAATGCCGTCATCCAGGCGCTCGGCGACGAAGAGTTCGCCGCCGTCCGGGCTGAGCGCAAGCTGGCGCGGATTGCGCCCGGTGGGAAGGCGGGCCATGACGTATTCCGGCGAGAGAGACATGTCGTAGATCGCTTCCTGCCGCGTCTTCGTGTCCGCCGCTTCCATCCAGAAAGCGAGCCGGTCCAAATTGACCACCGTCACGACATCAGCGCCGCCGGAGGCGATAAACGCCCGCCCGCCGCCGGGGTCCGCCGCAATCCCTGAGGGATCCGCAAAAAAGTCATTCGCCTCGTCTAGCGGGATTTGGAGGACGTTGCCCGAGCGGACATCCGTGACCGCCAGGCCGCTGGACATCACCCAGCCATTGGCTACCTGGGTGATCGGCACAAGGTTGCGCACCTTAACCAGCGGAGTGAGGGCCCATGACCTCGACGGCACAAAGCAAATCCCTTCGGAGAGATGCGCGGATTCCAGCGGTTCATGCCGGACCGTGTGCGCCGTGACCGGGTCAACTTCAGTAACTTCGGCGGCGGGCAGACTCTCTCCAGGGGCCAGCGTCACCAAACGGTTTGCGACGAAGGCCCGCGCGCCGTCAGGCGCGGCAGCCACCGCGAACGGCTCGCGCCCCGCCGTCGGCCGTCCCAGTTCGCGCAAGGGTGATACCGAAAGAACAGAAATGTCATCCGACATGGAATTGGCCACAATGAGCCGCTCTCCATCGGGCGTTGGGCAGCAGGCCACCGCCACCGGTCCCCGCCCCACGGGCACGGAGGCCGTTTCGCTTAGGGATTCGGTGTCCAACACCGTCAACCGATCTCCGTCCCGGCAAGTGACGAAAAGCTGCCTGCCCAGTTTGTCCAGGGCCAATCCGAAGGGGCGTCCGGCCACTTTGGCCCGGCGGAGGACCCGCAGCGAAACCGTGTCCGCTTCGGCCACTTCCTCCCGGTCATCCAGAGCGATATAGATTCTTTTTCCATTAGGTGAGACAGCCAAGCCCGCGGGCGCGTCATGATGCGGCCGGGCCTTGGCCCAAGGCAGGCGCGCGGTGCTGACAAAGTGACAATTAGAGCAGGAAACTTTCGTGAGGTCCTTCTGATGAGACATCCGCACCAGGTGATCGGTCCAGTAGTTCTGTTTCACCCAAAGCCCGACACCCGCGAAGCTCGCCAGCGCCAAGAGGACGACCAGGGATCGTTTGCGCATCATTCGGCTTTCCTCTTGGCCGGTTTGGCCTTGGTCAGGCTCAAACACGGAACCGGCACGCTGACGGCGAGCGGACGATGGTTGTGAGGCGCGCGATTGGGCGGTTCGTGACAACCCACGCACGCCCGGTTTTCCGCCGGACGCACCCAGAGCAAGGGCGCCTCGCGCCGCAGCACTGCGCCGCTGTCATCGAGCGTTTCAAATCCGAGCGGCACATCCGCGGGGACTTCCGCCAGGAACGAACCGTCTGCCTGGAGGGGCACCTCGCCCAGGGCGCAAACACTGCCGGGCGACGGCTCGGCGAGAATTCGGACCCGGGTGGCGACAGAGGACGGATCATGGGAAGAATCAGCCGAAAGATTCGCATTGAGACACAGGATTCTCCCCGTTTGTTTTGTCAAATCCACGGTGGAAAGGCGGCCCATCGGCTGAGGATGCGGCTTCAATTCGGCTGCCTCGCCACAGTCCCAATCAGGTGGCGCAAAAAGCGGCTTGCCTAAGTCAGAGGCACCTGGATTGACGCGATATAACGCCAGGGAAGTCCGCGCGGCAGCTTCGGAGCACACAAACAACTCCCCATTGTCCGCGGGCTGCAGGGAACGGATGCGGGCCGTTAAATTGGGAAAGAAGGGCGCGAAACCATGGAATGGTCGCGCCATCCGCAGGAATTCCGCGATCCCGCGAATCGGGGCATTGCCGTCAGTTGTTGGCATGAGAAAGAGGATGCGTCCATCGTCACATTGCCGGGGCTGCCGGATCGTGTTGGCGGAGGCCGTTGGAGCCGCAAAGGCGGTGACTTCGGTGCCATCGTTGTTCATCGTGAAAAGCGTCGAACCGGACGGGCGACCCTCGGCAACAAAGAGGATTCGCCCATCCGCAAGGACCGTCGGATCGGCGACTCCGAGAGAACCGAATGTCAACTGTTGCGGCTTGCCTCCGGCCGACTGGGTGAACAGCGCCGACCGAAGCTGTAGGGAGTTGGTTCCAGCGGTTCTCGGGACTGGCGAGACAAAAACCAGGTTTCCGTTGGGAAGTAAGGCAGGATTCATCGCGCCGCCCGGTATGGCGGTGAGCGCCTGGAGGTGGCCTTCCGCAATATCGTCGGAATAAATCTGCCATTCGTCCGCGCTCCTTGCTTTGCCCACGAAATAGATCTTGCGGCCGTCATAGGAAACCACCGGGCTGCCCGCCGCCGCCAAGCCCTCGGAAAGCACCGGCGTCCGCCCGGCTTCGTAAGGCGGTTTGAGCAAAACAACGCGGCTCCCGGCAGGGTATTGCAAGTCCAGAACATCCGCGGCCGGGGCTGACGCGCTTCTGGCCGGCGATTCTGTCAAAACGAGTGTTCCCGGCGGGACGGATTTCTCGCAGCCAAGGTTGCTTATCGCCAGCAGCGCGGCGCATGCCGCGCTTATCGCAAAATGCCCATCAGCATTCACAATTCATTTTCGCTCCCCGGGTTCCCGCACTTTAAGAATCTGATCCACTTTTACGTTGGTCAGTTCCTGGAGCTGCTTGCTCGGCCAAACGATACTGATGCGGTCCACTGAAGCTGCCGTGCCCAAGCCAAAGTGCAGGCGGCGGTCGCTTTGCATCAGGAACCCGGACGCGCAACGCGACTCCGCGCACCAGGTTTTGCCGCCGGCGGTGACTTTGACTTTCGCTCCGAAGGCGTCGCGGTTGCTCTTCGTGCCTTCGAGATCGAGCGAGAGCCAGTGGTTGCCGGACCGGTCGCGGTTGTGCAGCAAGAACGGGCGGTCGCCAATGGTGGTGACAATGATGTCCATTCGCCCATCGTTGTCATAATCGGCCACCGCACTGCCGCGAGCGCGCACTTTGCTTTTGAAATAAGCGCCGCCCTTGCCCGCGGCATCGGCAAAGGTGCCGTCGCCGCGGTTCTCCAGGAGCAGGCTTTCCCAGCCCACGAGATAATGCGCGTCGCCGTTGGCAATGAAGATGTCGAGCTTGCCGCTGTTGTCGTAGTCAAGGAAACAGCCGCCCCAGCCGACAAACTGCGCCGTCAGGGAGCCAAGGCCGGAGGCCATCATGCGGTCGTCGTAAATCCCGTTGGTTTGGCCCATGTAAAGGGAGCCGTAACCCAGGCGGGTCACGAGAATGTCCTGCAGGCCGTCATTATTGCAGTCGCCAATCGTGGCGGCCATGGAACCGGCGGCTTCACCCATGGCGTTAAAAGCCACGCCAGCCTGGAGCGCGGCGTCTTTGAAATGGCCGCCGCCGTCATTGACCAGGAGCAGATTTGGGGTGCCGTCATTGGATATGTAGAGGTCGGGCGCGCCATCATTGTTGTAATCGAAAACCGCCACGGACATGGCGCGGTGCCCGGCGATTTGAATGCCGGAGGATTGGCTCACGTCGTCGAATGTCCCGTTGCCGCGGTTGCGATAAAGTTTGTTGAATTGCGGCTTGTAGGAAAGCGGGCCAGGGTAGGCGTCTGGATTGTAATAGAGTTGATAGTTCGGATCGAAAGTCAAATAGTTGGCCACGAATAAATCGAGGAAGCCATCGTTATCCACGTCCAGAAAGACAGCGCCAATGCCGGTGCCGCCAATGTTTGCCACTCCGGCTTTCTCCGTGACATCTTCGAAAGTCCCATCGCCGCGATTATGATAGAGGTAGGACCGCCCTACTCCCACGACAAACAGGTCCGTATGACCGTCATTGTCATAATCCGCGGCGATGGCCGCGGTGCAATAGCCCATCCCGGCCAAGCCCGCCTTTTCTGTAACGTCCTCAAAGGTGCCATCGCCCCGATTGCGATAGAGACGGTTGGGCCAGCGCGCCGTGCCCGGCGTGTGATGAGTGACTCCATCCAGCGGACCGGAGTTCACCAGGAACAAATCCATCAATCCATCGCCGTCATAATCCAGCCAGCACCCGCCGGCGCCGTTGGACTCCAATATGTTAGCAATTCTGGAATCACAGAATTGGTGGACGAACTTAATGCCCGCCTTCTCGGTCACGTCCTCGAATAAATCATCCGGGCCGGCCGCCACCGGTGGCGTGACGGTGAGCGGAGACGGTAATGGCCGCTGCCCGCCGGTGAGAGGGGCAGTGACCAGGCGTTTGATGCCGATAGCTATCAGCACCATGGCGAGACAGGCCACGAGGAGGATCGCGGCTCTGCCAGGAGGACATTGGGTTTTACTCACAATAAATATCCTCAGGCGGCGAGTTGCACGCCACTCTCGGCATCAGTGAGCAAATGCCAAGACAGCGGCAACCGTCAGCGACGTTTCCAAGGTCCGATGACCTTGGATCATTTTACTTAACTTATTAAATTATCAATACGATGGCTCGGATTGATAAAGAAACTCTTATGGGACTAACGGTCGGTTTTTAGGGACAGACGGGCAGCTCAACGCCGCGCGTCCAGTCCCTGCCACCTCCACGCCCAGCCTTGCGCCCCGGTGCTTTCCACGACGAGAAAACCCCCTTCGCGGTGCGCCCGCAACGGAATGTGGTTCTCATCCAGCAGGTAGCGGGCGGGAAGCAAGCCTGTTTTAACCAAGGCATCAAGTGAATCCGGGACGGTGCCATAAGCCAGATGGTAGGCGTAAACGGCGCGTCCAATGCCAAGCCGGATGAAGTGAGCTTCATTGTGGTTCTTGACCAAACGGCCACCTTCCGGCGGCAGGGGGAGCAACCGTAATAGTTCGGCCGCAATGGGACGGGCCTTTCTCCCATCCACCGCCTTGGCGTGAAAGGCCAGCTCGTGAGAGCCGGCTTTGAGCGGATGCACACCGAGCGAGAGGTCCAATTCCTGGTAATCGGGCGCCTGGAAGAGAGCCCCGGCCAGCGCAACTTTCCCATCCAGTTCCACGTCGCAAACGCCGTAATCCGGCGCCGCTTCCGCCATGACTCGGACGGCGAAGCGGCCATCCTGGCCAATGGTGAAAGGAAGAATGAGACGCGCCCCGGCGACGGTGTTGGTCCAGCGAAGGACCGGACGAGCGCCCATCATGCCGGAAAAGCCGACGCTGGGCTTCGCGCCGCCCCTCACTTTCGCCTGGCGAAACAAACTGACCAGGTGGTGTGTTTCCCATGGAACGCAACGTTCGGCGTAAGGCGGCAGGACGCCAAATCGTTTGGGCTCGCCTGCTTGGTACCAAAACGCGACGCTGTTGATAAAATCGGGGCGCTCGAAGAAAAAGCCGTTGATGTCCTCAGGGCAATTTCCCTTGTGCTCGAAGGCGACTTTGAGCGAATTGGTGAAGTTCACCGGGTCCAGGATATGCCAGCGATAGGCTACGCCGCTGTCACCGGCTTCGTCACCTTGCCAGCGCGGCTGGCCAAACCAATGGCTGGTCCGGGGACGGAAACCCCAGGCGTCATTGAAATAGTCTTCGCTCCCTGTGCCTTGCAGGCTTGGAACATTTTCCCCGTCAATAAAGAAAAAATCATCTCCTTCGCCCCACCAACCATCCTGCGCCAGGGTGACGGACATCACCGTGCCGACATACGCCCCGCGGCCTTGCAGGTCGGCGACCACGTAGTCCCGCCCCATGACGGCCGGATATTCCTGGCGATAGCGCGCATAAAAACGGGGCGCATCCGCGGGAAGGCCATTCAACTCCAGCCAATCGACTTGCCAATAGAGGCCGGTCGTTCGGTTTGGATTATCGTTGCTGACCACAATCCGGGCGGACTTGGCAAAAGGCATGCGCCAATAACAGCTTAGGGCTCCGGTGGGTGAAACCTGGACCGGCACACTCTCAACGGGCGCAGGCGTCCCCTGGCCGACAGCAAAGAATTCTCCCAACGGCGCTTCGACAGCCGGTTCCTTTTCGCCATCCCAATAAATGCGAAGGGAGAGCGCGTTTAATTCATCGATACGCCCGGCATGGCTCGTCATCCAAATGTGAGTGATCATGCCAGGTCCTTGCAATAGTGGCATTTCGATGGATTTGCCCGGCGGCAAAACTGTCATATCCATATTGGCGTCGTTCCAAGCTGGCTGCTCATTGGAAGAGATACGGCGGTTGCGTCCGGCAGGCAATGCCGTGAGAGCACTCAGCGGGTCGTTGAAAAAGGAGGTGCCCTGGCTGGAGTTCGTGACGGGAGTGCGGCGGTCATAATCAATCCACACCGCGTCGTTCATGTAGTCTCGCGCGTAGGCGTAGGGCATGAAACCGTCGCGCCAAGGCGGGGAAGTATTGCGAAAGATAAGGACTCCGCCGCCCGGTCGCGCCGCTTCGTCACGATAGCCCACCAACAACACGCTATGGCCATCCCGAACGGCCTCCGGTCCGCAAAGCTGAAGGGTGTCCTCGGACCAGTTAGGCTCCTTCGGCCAGCGGAAACCGCCAGCCACAGGCCATCCGGAGATCAGGACTTGTTTGATGGCCGTGAGATGCGCCTCCGTCAATCCGGTCTGGACGTTCCACTCCTTAATCCAATGCAGCCGCAACCCAAGGGATAACCGCGTCTGGGCGTCGGCCAGCGCTTCCGGTGAAGGAGCACGGACGGGATCAAACTGTGAATTGTAGGGAAAGTCCTCGGCGCGGCAGATACCGTAAGCCGAGAAACCGCTCCACATGTCCGAGAAAAAACCGCCGTCGTTGGTCCGGCCAAGCGCTTTGTTGGCCGCCCAATTGAGGAAATCGACGCTTAAGCGCGGGCAATGTCCCTGCCGTTTGGCCACGGCGAACTCCAGCGCGCCGGTCATCGTAAACACGGAACAAGTCCCACGGTTGCCCTGGCGGCAAGACGGTAATTCGTACTTCTCCAGCAGAGGTCTCAGATCAGCACTGCCAGGCAAGCCGTTCGACGGCGAATCATCCGAATGCGCCGAAGAGCAAAGCAGGACAAAAAGCAGGGCAGTGAGAAGAGGTGGTTTGGCAATGGCGAAAGACTTCAACCGCAGCATGGGTAGAGACTAGCGCACCAATGACCGCCATCAACGATTTTCTGGAGGCCCGATTGTTATTTGGCGGGGACCCGGCGCGATTTTTTCAAGCGGTTGTGAAAGCCCCTGATCCTTGCCCAAGTCGTTGGTTGCCATGGATGGGGTCGCCAGTTAAAACAGAGGAATCATGAAAACATACGCGGCTTTTCTGGTTCTCATCGGCCTTCTGACAGTGTCGTCCGCGCAGGCGGATTCCCCAGAATCGCTACCTTCCATTTGGCCGCAGGCGTATCACGTGCGGCGGAACGACAGTGATGGGGTACTGGCGTTAAGCAATCCGTATTGCACCGTCCAACATGATTTGAAGAATGGCGGCGCCGTTGCGGTCATTCAATTGACATACGGCCGGGCCACGAATTTATTGATCCGGCCATTGGAGACCCGCGTCGCAGATGCTTCGGGCCAGGTTTTTTCTGATCTGGGCGATCATGCTCCTCGCGTGGCCGTCCAGCAGGACGGGCTCAACGAAATTGTCACGGTGGAATGTCAATTGAAGGACGCGCAAGGACATTCTTCCGGCATCGATGTCAAGACAAGCTATAGCTACCGCTGGGGTTACATCAAAATCCACAAAGAACTGGCCTTTAACGCGCCAGATTTCCGCGTGACGGATATTTGCCCGCTGTCCACCGTCTTCGCGCCCACACTATCGTCCTTTGGCTGTCGGGACGGTTTGAGCGAACAGGAGGGAGCGGCCGCCTTTTCCTTCAACGCCTGTCGCTGGGGACATATCATCGACAGCACGAATATGGCGATTGATACGCCCGACGTTCCTCGCTACGTGATGGTCGCCGATCCTGGAGTGGAAGGCCTCGAGTGGTTCGTCTCTTCCGATCTCGCGCCCTGGGAATTGTCATTGACTGGCAAACGGGGCCAGGGAAAAACTCTCCTTCAAGCCAGCCGCAATCCTTCCGGCATGGCGTTTTCGGTTTCGCCGTTTTCCAATGTCCATTCGCCGGCCGTCGTTCCCGGCCGATTAGCTTTTGACTTTTATATCGGCTTGCCGCTGCTGGAAGGCCACGCCTTCAAGCCATGGTTTCACCAGTCCTTTAATCGTAATCGAGGCCAATGGCTTGGTTCGGAACAGATCCAACCATGGGCGGCGAGCGGCGTGCAAACTGTCCATTGTCATAACGACGGCGACGCCTATGGCGACGGCCTGTTCTGGCGCGACGGTTCATACCCGCCTTATCCCGACATGGACAAATACGACTCGGTCATAACCGCCTTGCACAAGGAAGGAATCCGAGTCGGCACGTATTTTTCGAATAAAGAACTGCATCCCAGCACACCGCAATTCCAGCAGCATGGCATGGAATGGGGCCGGATGAACTTGAAGGGAGGCCTGCAACACAACGCATTCAACGCCACGAGCGAGTTTGGGGCGCAAATGTGTCTTCGTTCCGGCTGGCTCGATTATCTCAAAGAGTCCATTGACCGCGTGCTGACCCACCATCGGTTGGACGGCGTCTATTATGACTGGAACGTCGCGCTCGATTGCTGCAATCCGCGCCATGAAAACCTGAAGGCAGATCAAACCCCGGCCGGCCACTGGGACATCGACGAGCTGCTGAATCTCATGGAGTGGACCCGCCAGCGGGTGGGGCCGCATGGCTTGATCATCGTGCATGACACCGGCACGCCGATGTTTGCTACCGAGAACTTTGCCGATGACGTGGTCGCTCACGAATGGGGATACGCCAAATGGACCGGGAGCGGCCCGGATTTGCCGGAATTGCCCTTGGAATGGTCGCTGGTCAACGCCCGACCGCGAGGAGTCATTAGCTATGGAATGGTCGGGGGTGATGCGCCGGCTCACCTTCATCGCCTCTTTGCTTTGGAAGCGCTTCTCGCCGGAGTGACGCCCTGGCCGGTCAGCGCCGAGGCCCAGGCTCTGTATCCGATTCTCCATCCCATAGGCGCGCTCCAGGAATGCCGTTTTGCCGATTGGCGCAATTCAGCCGTGACCCTGGGCGGCCAGCGCTTTGGTTCCGCCATTTACAGCCGCCCGCGCGAAAGTTGGATTACCATCGGCAACCTTGAGGAAGGTCCTCGGACCGTCTCCTGCGTTGTTCATCCGGACAAACTGCCTTACCCGTTGTCCTCAATCACCATCGGCGAAGTGGTGCCTTCGCCGCAGAGTGGTTTGAAAGTAGGTCTTGACTCCAAGCAGCTCACGGGCAGTGGCATCACCCTGACGATTCCAGGCGATTCCGCTGTCCTGCTGCACGTGCGTTAACCATCGCCCGCTCATAAAAACCACGATAGTGGGGCGGCGGCGCTTGGCGGCGCTCCGGTGCCCAAATTATAGCCAAAGCCACAGCTTTGCCAAACGTCTGGAGTTTCGGAAAGATGGGCCGTCCGTAGTGCAGTGTTTCCGTGGAACCTTTACAGAGTCCCCTCTCCCGGCCTGCGGCCACCCTCTCCCCGCTTGGCGGGGAGAGGGCAGGGAGGGGGGGTCGTACTCATTTGCTTTCAGCCCCGCGCCGGTTTCGGTCCATGCGCGAAGCCGCGCCCACGGT
>JBKQWF010000181.1:0-4362 GCA_052139695.1 Limisphaerales bacterium | reverse complement strand
CGAAGCCGGGGCCATGCTCAAACCCGGGGATTTTGATTGGACCGCCATCTTTGGCTCGGGGGTCCGGTGGTTTCACAGTGGTGGAATCTTTGCCGCATTGTCGGAAACCACCGGCCAGCTCATCGCCGAGGCCATGAAGGCGGCCAAGGCGGCGGGCGCCGTCACTTCCTTCGATCTGAACTATCGCGCCAAGCTCTGGAATATCTGGGGCGGCCACGAGCGTGCTCTCGCGGTCATCGCGCATATTGTCGAGCACGTGGACGTCTTGGTCGGGAACGAAGAGGACCTGCAAATGGGCTTGGGCGTGTCCGGCCCGGCGGTCGCGGCGAAATCCAAGCTTGACCCCAGCGCTTTTTTTGGAATGATCGAAAAGGCGTTGGCAAAATACCCGCGTGTCAAAATCGTGGCAACCACCCTTCGCGAGGTGCCCTCCAGTAGCTGGCACAAGTGGAGCGCGGTGGCCTGGATTGATGGACAAACCTATCTGGCGCCCACTGTCGATCTGGACGTTTTCGATCGCGTGGGCGGGGGAGACGGCTTTGCCTCCGGATTTTTCTATGGCTTGCTAACGGGTGAAGAGCCGGAAGAAGCCTTGAAGCTGGGATGGGCCCACGGGGCGTTGCTGACAACCTATCCAGGGGACACGACCATGGCTACGGTCGAACAAGTGCGGGCTTTCGCCCAAGGGGGGTCGGCGCGCATCCAGCGTTAGTTGGAGGGTCTAAAATCCTTGCCACCTCCCTGCAATCTTGGAATGCAACGGTATATAATAGCTTGTTTCAGAGCTGCGCTCCTTTTGCCTCATGTGGCATCTAAATTAGGTAGGGCGTTGCAGAGCACTGGGCAGGGGAGTGTGGAAATAATTTTGCTGAATGTTCCCAATCAATCTTATTTTTGTGGAGGACTAATATCTTGGAAAGTCAAACCGCTACTGCCGCTTCGAAATCCAGCTTAAATCCGTCACAGCTCGACCAGCTTTGCATCAACACGATTCGCTTTCTCGCCGTCGATGCGGTCCAGAAAGCCAACTCCGGCCATCCAGGCATGCCCATGGGCGCCGCGCCGATGGCATACGTGCTCTGGACACGCTTTTTGAAGCATAATCCGGCCGAACCTGCCTGGCCGAATCGTGATCGCTTTGTGCTGTCCGCGGGTCACGGTTCGATGCTGCTTTACAGCTTGTTGCACCTCACGGGATACGACATGCCAATTTCCGAGTTGCAACAATTTCGCCAGTGGGGAAGCAAGACGCCGGGACATCCCGAGCATTGGTTGGTTCCGGGAATTGAAACCACCACGGGCCCGCTCGGGCAGGGATTTGGCAATGGCGTGGGCATGGCGATTGCCCAGAAATATCTTGCCGCGCATTTCAATCGTCCCGGCCACGAGATTGTGGATTACAAAATTTACGCCATCGCCGGCGACGGTGACCTGATGGAAGGCGTATCGTCGGAAGCGGCCTCCCTGGCGGGCCACTTGCAGCTCGACAACATGATTTATTTCTACGACGACAATCACATTTCGATTGAGGGCTCCACCCAACTAGCGTTCACCGAGGACCGTGCCAAGCGCTTCGAAGCTTATGGATGGTTTGTACAAAAGATCGAGGACGGAAACGACTTGCAAGCTATCGATGCAGCGATTCGAGCCGCCCAGGCAGAGCGCGGACGGCCTTCGATCATCATGGTGCGCACGCACATTGGCTACGGGAGCCCCAACAAGCACGATAGCGCCGAGGCCCACGGAAGTGCGCTGGGTGTCGAGGAAGTAAAGCTCACCAAGCAAAATCTCGGCTGGCCCTTGGAGCCGGCGTTCCTGGTACCGGATGAAGCGCGCGCCCATTTTCGGCTGGCCCTGGCCAAAGGGGCGGAAGCTGATGCCGCGTGGCAAACCAAGCTGGCGGCATACCGGCAAGCGTTCCCGGACCTCGCGGCGGACTGGGATCGTTACACGCGTGGTGAATTAACCCCGGGTTGGCAAGCGAAGATTCCGGTTTTCACCCACACCGACAAGCCGATGGCCACACGGCAAGCCTCGGGCAAGGTCTTAAACGCCATTTCTCCCGTTCTTCCCACGTTGCTCGGCGGCTCAGCGGACTTGGCTCCTTCCACCGACACCTTGATCAAGGGTGAGAAGGATTTCGAACCTGGCAACTTTGGTGGGCGCAACTTCCATTTCGGCGTTCGCGAACACGGCATGGCGGCAATCTTGAACGGCATGGCGCTGAGTGGATTGATTCCTTACGGGGCCACGTTCTTTGTCTTTTCCGACTATCTGCGCCCGTCTCTGCGCCTCGCCGCGCTGATGGAGACGCACGCGATTTTTGTCTTAACCCATGACAGCGTCTTTCTGGGTGAGGACGGCCCCACGCACGAGCCCGTTGAGCATCTGATGGCTTGCCGCGTCATTCCCCATCTTTCTTTGATTCGGCCTGCCGACGCCAACGAGACCGCGGTTGCTTGGCGTGTGGCGCTGGAGCACAAGGGCCCGGTCGCCTTGATCTTGACCCGCCAAGCCTTGCCAATCTTCGACCGCACTAAGTATGCCTCCGCGGAAGGGCTGTCAAGGGGCGCTTATATCTTTGCCGATGCCACAGGCAAGACGCCGGAACTCATTCTGATCGCCACCGGGTCGGAGGTGGCGCCCACGTTTGAGGCTTACCAGAAATTAAGTGCGGAAGGTATCGCGGTGCGCCTGGTGAGCATGCCATCGTGGGATCTTTTTGAGAAACAGCCGCAATCTTATCGGGACGAAGTGTTGCCGCCCGGTGTGACGGCGCGTCTGGCCGTCGAGGCCGGAGTGACCTTCGGCTGGGAACGGTATGTGGGCCCCCAGGGCGCCGTGCACGGAATTAATCGCTTTGGCGCGTCTGCTCCATATAAAATCATTGCTGAGAAGCTGGGGTTTACCGGGGAGCACATCGCCAAGCTTGCGCACGATCTTTTGGGACGCTGAACTTCTCAGGGTGTAAGGCCTGAATGAGGATGATGCGGAGTTTTCTCCGCCGGTGCGGAAGGGGCGCGGAATGGCGCCGGGACGTGTCTAAAGGTTGCACGTTTCCGGCGGGCGTTCCTGCCCGCCGCACGATGTAAACTGACGAGGAGGATTTTCGAATGAGCAGTAATCCACTGCGGGTTCTGAATAGCCTGGGCCAGAGCGTCTGGTTCGATTACATCCGCCGCCAGGATCTGATTTCCGGACACATTAAGAATTTGATCGATAACGATGGGGTTTCAGGCATTACGTCTAATCCCAGTATTTTCGAGAAAGCGATCGCCGGCAGCAGTGACTACGACTCGACCATTCAGAAATTGGTTGAGGCCGGAGTAGACACACCCCTGATTTTCGAAACTCTGGAAGTTGAAGATATTCAGACGGCCGCCGACCTCTTCCGCCCGGTTTATGACTCCACGGAAGGCCGGGATGGCTATGTCAGCATCGAAGTGGCGCCGACCCTGGCTCGTGACACAAAGGCAACAATCGCCGATGCGCATCGCTTGTGGAAGAAGGTTGGCCGGCCGAACATCCTGGTGAAGGTTCCGGGGACGGCGGAAGGCCTGCCCGCCATCGAGCAACTCCTGGGCGAGGGGATCAACATAAACATCACCTTGCTTTTTGCCATCGAGCGCTACGAAGAAGTGGCTTGGGCCTATATTGCTGCCTTGGAAAAACTGGCGCGCGAAGGAAAGCCGCTCGACCGCATTGCGTCGGTGGCCAGCTTTTTTGTGAGCCGCATCGATGTGATGGTAGACCAGTATCTCGATGCCAAACTGCCCGCGGCGAAGAGCGCGGAGGAAAAACAGCGCCTGCAATGGCTGGAGGGAAAGACGGCCATTGCCAACGCCAAACTGGCTTATGTGAAGTTCAAGGAAATCATTTCCACCGCACGGTTCCAAGCCCTGGCGCAGAAGGGCGCGCGAGTGCAGCGTATGTTATGGGCATCCACCGGAACCAAGAATCCCCATTACAGTGACACGCTCTACATCGATACGCTGATTGGTCCCGATACCGTCAACACCATGCCGGTTGCCTCGCTGGAGGCCTACCGCGATCATGGCAAGCCGGCCACGCGGATTGAAGAAGGCTTGGATGAGGCACGGGCCGTAATGAAGCTGTTGGCGGAAGAGGGATTTGACGTGGCGGCGATTACGAGGAAGCTGGAAGACCAGGGGGTGGAGTCCTTTACGAAGGATTACCAGAAGTTGCTTGCGTCACTTACCGAAAAGCGTCGGCGGTACATGGTTGCGCCGGCGGGATAAAAGGGCTTTTCGTCAAAACATAATTTTAGCCGCATGAAGCCTATGCGGGGTCGGCGGCCAATCTGATGTCGTTGCGGCAATGGCGGCGTAAAGCCGCCATTAC
>JBKQWF010000180.1:0-12092 GCA_052139695.1 Limisphaerales bacterium | reverse complement strand
CCCAAATCCTCGCCTAAGGCGAGCGAATTTCCGGCTTGGGGAGCGCGACCGTCTCGGTCGCCGCGGTCGGCGTCTCGCCGACCGCATCTTGCCGGTGCTATACGATTCCTATCGAAGCATTCAGACGTAGCGCTAAGGTTAGGCGCGGATTTGGGGGCGGCCCCGATCTCTGCCAAAGAAACGTTTTTTAAACCGCAGACCACGCGGGACGCGGAAATAGAATAGGAGACGGTTGACCCGCAACAGTTGCCTCAGGAATTGGCGGGCGTTGTTTGGCCGCCAAAAGGAGACGCCTACGCGCGGCGCTCTTGCTATCCTGCCTCCACCGCATTAAAAGAATCGCATGATCAATCGATTTTTATTCCGCGTTTCTGGCGCCGGCTGCTTGCTGGCGCTGCTGGCGTTCAACGGCTCATCCTCGCTGCGTGCGGCCGATGCTCCAAAACCGTTGCGCATTTTGCTGATCACCGGCGGGTGCTGCCATGATTATGCGGCGCAAAAGGACATTCTGAAAGACGGCCTGGAAGCGCGGGCCAACGTCGTGGTCGATTCGCTCTATTCCCCGGACACTTCCACCCATCCCCCGCTGGCCATCTTCGGCAATGGCGATTACGCCAAAGGCTACGATCTGGTCATCCATGACGAATGCGCCGCCGACCAGTCTAATCCCGCCGTGGTGGAAGCAGTGCTCAAACCGCATCGCGACGGCATTCCGGGCGTCAACCTGCATTGCGCCATGCATTCCTATCGCATTGGCAATCCAAACGACCCTGTCACGTTGGGCACGCCGCACGGCTATTGGTTCGAATATCTGGGTTTGCAATCCAGCGGCCACGGTCCGCAGAAACCGATCGCGATTGCGTTCACCGACAAGGAAAGCCCGATTGTCAAAGGGATGGAGGATTGGACGACGATTCAGGAGGAGCATTACAACAACATTCACATCTTTGACACGGCCCATCCGCTGGCTCATGGCAAACAGGTCGTTGAAAAAAGAGGCGGCGGCAGCCAAACCAATGACTTTGTCGTCGTCTGGACCAACGAATACGGCTCGAACAAAACCAGAGTCTTCAGCACCACCATCGGACACAACAACGAGACGGTATCCGATCCGCGGTATCTCGATCTTGTGACCCGGGGCGTCCTGTGGGCCACCGGTCATTTGAACGATGACGGCACGCCCGCCCCAGGCTACGGCAAAGGCGGAAAGTAATTCATCAGGAAAGGAAGGGACGGCTCCGCGAGATCGCCGAGCCGTCCGCGGCCGCCTCGGCGAGGCGACCCTGCCTTTTAAGAGATTTTGCCTTTGGCTTCGTCGGGCACGGTGACTTTGGTCGCGCCGACGTCTTGGATTTCGATGGTGACGGTGCGATCAACGTCCATATCCTCGCCATCGCGGTTTTTCACAGTGCCCTGCACCTTGTATTGGTATTTGGTGAGCACGCCGTCCTTGACCCAGAACTTGACGGTGCCCTTGGCATTGCGCGGTTCAGGGGCCTGACCGCCACGGCGTCCGCCGAACGTCAGCAAGCTTTTCGCTCCCTCTTCGGTCAAATCACCCGCATAGACATTGTCGGTTTTGGTCAAGTCTTTGGATTTGGCGGCGAGGTCCTCGGCTTCGACCGCCGGGACTTTGAGATTCTGCATACGCCGCGCCATAAAGCGGGCCGGACCGGCATCACCGCTGGCGTTGGCGGCTTCGTCCAGCGACTGCCAGCCATCCTCGGTCTTTATCGCTCCCTTGCCCCCTTTGACATACGCTTCGACGGTATTGTCGCGCATCGTGAATTTCAGGTAGGTAAAGCCGCCTTTTTCTGTTTTGCCGTGACTGGGCGGCGGAGAAAACTGGGTGCTCTCCATGGATTGCGTCCAACTATAATTATCTGTGGCCGCGAGCTTTTGCGCGGCGCCCTTCACGTCATCCGAGCCGGCGGCAAAGAGATTGGCGGAGGCGGCGAAAGCCGTCGCCAGTACGAGTAGAGATTTCATTTCGGGTCCTTTTTGTTGATGGTTAACGAGTTGCTATCGCTTTGGGTCGAACGAACGTTCCACCCGACCGGAGAGGGAGTCAAGCGTGAACCGCAGAAAAGAGAAGACCCGGTTGGCGCAACCAATCACCAACCGGGTCTCATTATCCCCCCAAACAACAGTGCCAGTATCACTCAGGGTGTGATTTCTTGCAATCAGGCTTCCCCTGAAAAGCCGCACAGGGAATTACTGATCACATTGGATTGAGACCAGACACGGAGTGCGTTTAAATGTGTCGGGCGAGGTGGGGCGCGTCACTCCGTGCGCGCCGCCTCGGCGGGCAGGGGACTGCCCACCCTGCCTTAAACGGTTTTGATCGCGCCACACCGGGCGCAAGACGGTGAACAATTGGACAAATGAAAACGTCTAAGGAAAGATGATCCGGAGGAAAGTTTGGCGAAACCCGCATGAATAGTAGTCAGGGTCGATGGTGGTGGTTTATGGTCTGCGTTGCCGCGGCGCTTCTGCTGCTGCTGTGCGGATGGCTTGTGCCTATTCATTTGCGCGCCGTGAACATCGCGGTGCTCCAACAGGCCGGCAGCGGGTCGCCTTCGTTGATTGATCGCGGGATGGCTTTGGTGGAAGAAGGCCAGCAGGCCCCGGCGCGGCTGCTTTTGCAAGCGGCTCAGACGGAGAACCTTCCTGGGGTTGAGAAGCTGGCCGAGGCCGTCAGCCGTCCCGCCGCCCCAGTTCCCGGATCGGACAAGATTGAGAATCTTTTGGACAACGGCTCGGCTGACAACGCGGGAATGACCCGGCCCGTTACCGACACCCTCCTGCTTTTGACCAATCGCGGGCGGGTGCTGGAGTTCTTGCAGGCCAGTTCATCCGTCGCGACACAGGTGCTGTTGCGTTGCCGGGATTTGACCAACAATGTCCTCTTTCCTCCCTCCTCGTCTGGCGCGGGCCAGGCCTTCGACGCGGCGCTAACACTTTGCGGGCTGCTGTTGGAGGAAAATGCCCTCTCCCCCAATTTGCAGCAAGTGGTCCTGGCTCGGGCGAGTGTGGCACACCAGCGGAGCGGCAGCCCCGAGTCGTTGGAGGAAGTGCTCCTGGACCTGATGTCGCTGGGACAGCGGTTCAATTGGGGCCAATTGACCGCATTTGTGCATCATGTCGAGACTCCTGACGCGCTGAGTTTGCTGGCCAGCCAGGCGCGCAACGCTGGAGCGCAGTTACCGCTGCTCTTTGCCGCGGTTGATCTTTCAAAGGAACCGGCCGCCGTCGCTGATTACGCGGGCCTCTTCAATCAGCGTGGGCTGAACGATTTGGGAACGAGCTTGCGCTTTGGAGCGGGGGGCTTGGACGAGTTGCTGCGCCGGCAGCGATTGATTTATGATTCCAGAATCCGGGAGGGCCTCACGGCTTTCGCGCCCGGTCAGTTCTTTTCCCGCGCGGCCACCGATTATGCCTTGCGCGCGCCGTGGTTCGCGATAACAGTTAAATGGTTCTTTTATCTGTCAGCGGGATTCCTGATGGCCGCGGCGATGCATGTGGCGCGGACCGTGCCCGTGCTGGAGGAGCCGTTGCGGGTCCGCGGATTTCATGTCTTCCGCGAAATACTATTTGCGTTGGGCTTTTTGCTAGTGGTCCTGCTCCTGAGCGAGCCGTTTCTCGCCCAGGAAAGCCCGAAGGTCATATTCCCCCTTCGGCTGCACTTGCCCGGGCTGGGCAACGCAGTCGCCGTCGCGGCGCCCAACGCTACATCGAAGATTATGAACATACCAAACCTGTTGACGCTCCTGCTGTTTTTCGTTTTGCAGGCGCTTATTTATATCGCCTGCCTGGTCAAGCTTGCCGAGATCGGGCGGCAAAGGGTTCCGCCGCGCGTGCAGATCAAACTCCTGGAGAACGAGGACCATTTGTTTGACGCCGGCCTTTACCTCGGTTTTTGCGGCACCATTGTTTCCTTGATTTTGGTTTCGCTGAACGTGATTAATTTCACCTTGATGGCGGCGTACTCCTCGACCGCCTTTGGCATCATTTTCGTATCCATTTTCAAGATTTTCCATTTGCGCCCCGTTCGGCGCCAGTTGCTTCTGCGGGCGGAAGAGGAATCCGCCGCCACTGAGGCCGCCGCGCCCGCCCGGGCTGCTTACGTTGCCGCGCCATGAATCGAAGCATTCTTATTGTCATTTGCGATTTCCTCCTGGTCAGCCTGCTGGCGTTTTCCACGGTGGACATGAGTAAGGTGTCGCAACCGCAGAACGGCGCGCCGCGTCTGGCCGGCGCGGAGATGGCGACAAACCAGGTCACCGGCTCGCAGGACCTGGGCAACGCCATGCGCGTGGCATTGGAGCAGGAGCACAAAGTGCATGATGCCCTTCTGGTCGAACTGCAGCAGTCCCGGCTTTCGGTGAGCCAGCGCGACCGGCAACTGCAAAACATCCAGACTCAGCTCCAATCCAAAGACCAACAGGCGGCCCATTTGCAAGAGCAAGAGACCAACCTGATGCGGGAGATGGCCAATGCCAAAAGCAACATCGCTCTCCTAAATGACCAACTCCGCACGGCCGCCCAGGAATCGCTCCTCTCCAAAGCGGAACGCGACGTGGTTGAGGCCGAAGCCCGCAAACAGTTGGAAAAAGCCACCGCCATGGAGCACCAATTGTCTCAATTGCAGCAAAGCAATCAAGTCATGCAAACCGAGCGCGCCAACCTCGCGACACAATTGCAGATCAGCGAGGCCGCGCACCAGGCCGCGGTGGCGCAAATGAGCAACCTTCAGGGCGAAGTGAAAGTGCAGCAGCAAATCAACGCCAAGCTGGCCGATGGCGTCCAGGTTCTGGCGGCCAAATCCTCCGAGTTGGCGCAGGAATTCCACGAGAGCAATCCTTTGGGGCCGAACGAGATTTTTCAACAATTGGTCACCAATCGTTTGCTGGCCAGTTTCTACGGAATGAAATCCGGCGTCTTTGGGACCGATACCAAGTATAAACAGACCCAGATAGTGCTGGCCACGGATGGCACGAATACGTTTGCTCTTTGCCATCTGCAGGACACGCCGCTGACGCTGTGGAGCCCCGGCGCCCGATGGGAGGACCTCAGCGGCACGCTGGCCTTTAATAATGCCGTTTATCCGATCGAGACTGTCTCTTTTTCCGCCCAGGATCCGCGTGTCGCCATGATTCCGATCCCCGCTCCCCAGGCGAAAGCGCTGGGCTGCCGCGTCTATAAACTGGTGCGGGACCCGTTCCGCTTTCAAGACGTGGTGGTGGCCGGCACGAGGGAGAATTATTACGGGGTGTGCAAATTTCAAATCGACCTGGACACGCCCAAGTACGTCAAGATGGACCGGAATTCGCTGCGGGGACTTTTCGGGAAATTCAATCCCTCGAGCGGCGATTTGGTTTTCAGCCAGTCGGGCGACCTCTTGGGCGTCATGGTCAATAATAACTATTGCCTGCTCGTTCGTTCGTTCGATCCCGGGGAGACGCTGCATTTCGGACCGCAAGGCCACAATCAGCCGACCGCTCAAACCCTGTCGTCTCTTTACGCCGTCGTTTCCCAACTGCCTTATAAATTGCAGTGAGAAGTCCGCGACATTTGAGCCCGATCCCGCGGACAAACCTAAAAGAACAGTTCTAGGCAGAACAGCCTCCGCCAGCTAAGATAGGAGCCTCATGCAAGCTGTGGCAACATCCTGCGTTGAAGTTGGTTGCAGAAACCGCGAAGCGATTGCTCCGCGCCCCGCGGCGGGGGCGTTTAGCTTTGTGGAACTATTGGTGGTGATTGTCATCATCGGGATTATGGCGGTGCTTCTCTTGCCTGTGCTTGCGAAAGCCAGAGAGCAATCGGCAGGGGCCGCGTGTCTGGACAACCAAAAACAGATCGCCACGGCTCTGCACATGTACGCGGAAGACAACGCGGACCGGATTGTGCAAATGGCGGATTATGCAAGCGGACAAGAAATCTTTCCGGCGGGCGGTTTTTGGGGCGGCCCGCGCCCGGGGCCCGCTGTTTGGTCGAACGCGGCGGTCGCCTTGCAGGCGGTGCAAACCGGGTTAAGGTCCAGCAACGCCTTTTATTTCTATTGCAATAACCTGGGCGCTTACCATTGTCCGGCCGATTTGCGCGCTGCTCATGCTCCTTTCCCTGACAATCCCAATGGCTGGGCCTACGACAGCTACGCCCGCACGCAGAACCTTGGGGGAGAGCCGCGTTTTGATTACTGGGGCGCCGGGGACACCTATCGGAAACTCTCGGCCATCGTACGGCCGGCGGCCACTTTCTCCATGATGGAAGGAGCGGACTGGCATGGCTACAACGTGGGGACATGGGCGGTGTTTTGGTCGGAAAAGGGTTTTGCTTGGGCGGGTCCTCCTGCCATGTCTCATGTCAGCGCCAGCTCCGTCGGTTTCGCCGACGGGCACGCCATCTTGCATAAATGGGCCAACCCCGCGATTGTCGCCGCGGGCCAGCGAGCCGCGCAAGGCAGGGATGTCTCGGATTGGGCGGGTCCCATCGACGGGACGGACTATTCCTTCATCTACAACGGCTATCTCTTTCCCGGCCACTCCTAAAGAGACCGCAATGACAAGGGGACTGCCCGCCCCGCCATAAAGTTGGCCGGCAGTTTTTTGTCGCACCGGGCTTTTTCCTTGCCCTCGCATTTCTCATCCCACACAGTTTTGCGGGTTCGGCAGGCAACATCCAGCGCCTGCCGCCTTGGCAATGAAGCCGGTTCTGCTCCCTGCCGCCCTTTTCACTCGGTTCCATCGAGTGCGCGCGCGGTTGGGTGTTCAGAATAATTGACAACAACAAACATAATATTATGGCCAATATTCATTTAGTGGGCGGCGAAAAGGGCGGCGTGGGAAAATCTCTCGTGGCACGCCTCCTGGCGCAGTACCTGATTGACAAACAACTGCCGTTCCTCGGTTTCGACACAGACCGCTCGCACGGCGCCCTGATGCGTTTCTATGCCGGGTTTGCCTCGCCGGTGCTGGTGGATCGTTATGAGGCCCTGGATGCGATTGTGGAGGCGGCCGTCGCGCAACCCGACCGCCGCGTCCTGGTTGACCTCGCGGCGCAGACCCTCGAGCCATTGGCCAGATGGATGGACGAGTCCGGGGTGCTGGATCTGGCCGGGGAGGCGGGCTTCGCCCTCCATTACTGGCACGTCATGGACAACGGCAAGGATTCCGTCGATCTGCTGGCAAAACTGCTCGACCGATTCGGCGCCCGGCTTCGTTATGTGCTGGTGCTCAATGAGCTTCGCGGCGACGATTTCAGCATCCTTAAGAAGTCGGGAGAGGAGGCGCGGGCCAAGGCGCTTGGCGCGCATTCGATGACCATTAAGCGCCTCAGCGATGGAGCCATCCAAAAGATCGATGCCAGCAGCAGCAGCTTCTGGGCGGCGATCAACTCCACGGACAAGGAAACCGCCGGCCTCGGCCTGATGGACCGGCAACGCGTGAAAATGTGGTTGCGCGCCGCCTACCAGCAGATCGACGCCGCCGGCATTTGATCATTCTGGGGGCTGTCAATCTGGTCGCAAGGTCCTCGCGCAGAGGCGCCGAGATCGCGGAGTAAGAGCAAAGAAGATGAGTTTCTCTGCGCCCTCAGCGCCTCTGCGCGATCCGGTTTGACCGATTCAAGGCAGCACGCCCAGTTCATCCAGGTACTTGTGCGGATCGGCCGCGTCCCGGAACACTCGGAATGCGCCGGCGCGGAACAACTCATCCTCCCCATAGCCGCCACTGAGCAAGCCGATAAATGAGCTCACCGTGGCGCTTGTCCAACGCCTGCAATTTTGGGAGCGAGATGGCGCGCCCAAGCTCCCGCATCACGGCGCGCTTGAACAAACCGCCGCTCATTCCCATCCGGCGATGCAGTCGCCAACCATCAATCGGTATTCCCGCCTCGGCGAACGCAACTTGCCATGCCAGCACGTGGGCATAGACAGAATCGACCAGCGTCCCATCCAAATCAAAAATCAGCGCTTTCATGTTTTCGCACTGTAGCAAATGCCCAATTCTTTCTCATCCGAATTCGGTGACCCAGGTGACCCAAATTCTAAAGCGCCGAGTTTCAGGTTTGGGGAGCGCGACCGTCTCGGTCGCTGCGGTCGGCGTCCCGCCGACCGCATCTTGCCGATGGTAGTGAGGAATTTGAGGCCACTCCATGCATTACATTCGCCGAGAGTGCGATTAAAACCGTCAGTCAATTTTAAGGCTGGCGGGCAGTCCCTGCCCGCCGGGGCCCGCCGCGCACGGAGTGACGCGCCGTACCGCGGGACACTTATAACCGCACCCTTTAACAACGGGCGCCACGAGAAACACGCCTGCGACCAAAACGCCTCCCTTTTTGCCCGCGCCCTTATTCTCTTTTCTCTCGAAGGCCAGAGGAGTATGAAGATTGGGTGTATCTCGAGTATTATGGCCTGAAGGAATCGCCTTTCGACATCACGCCGAATCCGCGGTTTCTGTTCTTTAGCGCGAAGCATCGCGAGGCTTTTAATCATCTCCTCTACGGCATCCGCGAGCGCAAGGGCTTTGTCCAGTTGACCGGCGAGGTGGGCGCGGGCAAGACCACCCTCTGCCGCGCCTTGCTGGAGGAATTGGGGCCGAGTTTCTCCACCGCCCTGATCCTCAATCCGGTCCTGAACGCCGATCAGTTGGTCAAGGCCATCGCCATGGAGTTTAATTTGCAAACCAAAGGCTTGGACCGCCTGGAGACGGTGGCCGAAATCAACCGCTTTTTGCTGCACCAGATTGAAAACCACAAGGACACGGTTCTCATCATCGACGAAGCGCAAGATTTGACCGGCGAATTGCTCGAACAGGTCCGGTTGCTCTCCAATCTGGAAACCGATGAGCGGAAGCTTTTGCAAATTGTCTTGATGGGCCAGCCGGAACTGCGTGACCGCCTCAATGACCACAGCTTGCGGCAGTTGCGCCAGCGCATCACCGTCCGCTTTCATCTGAGTCCGTTGGGCAAATACGAGATCGGGCAGTATATCCAGCATCGGTTGCAGGTTTCCGGCGCCAACGGCGTGCCGTATTTCACCCGGCCCGCCTTGTGGCGGATCAATCGTTACAGCAAAGGAATCCCGCGCTTGATCAACGCCGCCTGCGATAAGTGCCTGCTCGCGGGCTACGTGGAAAGAACCGATAAAATCGGCTACCGCATTGTCGGCCGCGCCCTGCGCGAACTGGAAGGGGAAGTAGAATTATGAGCCTCATTAACGACGCCCTCAAACGCGCCCGAGAGTCGGACAAAAAGCGTCCCAGCGGCCCTCCTCCCATGCGCCCTTTGCTGCCCGTCGAAGGCGCCAACGGCGGACAGTTTGCCTGGATTCTACCCCTCATTGTGGTGATTGTGCTGGCCCTGTCAGGATGGTTTTTCTGGAAATGGCATCAGGCCAGCCATCATGTCGTCCTGGCCAAGGCCGCCCCGACCTTGGCCGTGAAAGCCGCCACGGCTCCCGCTGCCGCGCCTAAGCCAGTTCCCGCGCCCACGCCTGTCGCGTCAGCGCCAGTGGTTCCCCGTCCGGCCCCTGTGGCCGCGAAGCCCGCCAAGCCGCCGGAGACCGAGCCCGCTCCTCCGGCGATTGAGACGCCGTGGCCAACGCCATTGACCTTGCAGGCCATTATCTATAGTAAAACGCACCCGACAGCCTTGATTAACGGCAAACCGGTGGGACCGGGCGATAGCGTCGCGGGCGTCGTGGTGGCCAAAATTGAGCGCACCTCCGTGACGCTGCAATGGAACGGGCATAGCAAAGAATTCTTTCTGAACGCAAATTGAGAAACGATATGGCAAACGAACGCAAGACATTGGATGAACGAAACCAGATGGGCGACTTGGAGCGCCTGCGGCATTCCTGCGCGCATGTCATGGCCACCGCCATCGCCAAGCTCTGGCCCGACGCCCAATTTGCCGCCGGTCCGCCGGTGGAGAACGGCTTTTATTATGATGTCGAGCTGCAACACCGCATTTCGCCGGAAGATTTTCCGCAAATCGAAGAGGAGATGAAGCGGGTGGTCAAAGCCAACCAGACCTTCGAAAAAGTGGTCGTGCCCCGCGCCCAGGCGCTGGAAGACGCCCAAAAAGGACGGCTGGCCGCGTTAGGGGAGCGGTCCGTGCCGAGCAAGTTCAAGCTGGACATCGTCCAGAACATCCCGGAGAACGAACCCATTTCCTACTTTAGAAACGGTGATTTCATCGACCTCTGCGCCGGGCCGCATGTCATGCGCACGGGGAATGTCGGCGCTTTCAAGCTGACGCACGTCGCCAGCGCCTATTACAAGGGCGACGAGCGCAACCCGCAATTGCAACGCATCTACGGCACCGCCTTCAAAAACAAGACCGAGATGGAAGCCTACTTCGCCATGATCGAGGAAGCCAAACGGCGCGATCACCGCAAGATTGGCGCGGAGATGGGCCTGTTCGCCCTCGACGCCGAATACGTCGGGCCGGGACTCCCGCTCTGGCTGCCCAAGGGCGGCGCGATGGTGGAAGAGTTGGAAAAGCTGGCCAAGGAAACGGAATTTATCGCCGGGTACGTGCGCGTGAAAACGCCGCACATCGCCAAGGAAAAGCTGTATTTGACGAGCGGCCATTTGCCCCTGCTCTACAAGGATTCCATGTTCGCGCCCATGATTTTCCGCGAAAAATCCTCCAGCGCGGCGGCGGGCATGGAGGGCGCTTCTGCCGAAGCTTCCGAGGAGAGATATTACCTCAAGGCGATGAACTGTCCGCATCATCATCGGATTTTTGCTGCCGAGCCGCGCAGTTACCGGGACCTGCCGTTGCGCCTGGCGGAATACGGCGCCTGCTATCGCTACGAGCAAAGCGGCGAACTGTTCGGCATCATGCGCGTGCGCGCGCTCAACATGAATGACGCGCACATTTATTGTTCGGAGGAGCAGTTCGCCGGCGAATTCAACGCTGTCAACGAGATGTACCTCAAGTATTTCAAGATTTTCGGCATCGAGAAATACATCATGCGTTTCAGCACGCACGACCCGGCGCGCTTAACCGGGGACAACGCCAAATTCGTCAATGAACCGGAGCTGTGGAAAAGAACGGAAGACCTCGTCCGGCGCGTCCTGGTGGAATCGAAGATTCCTTTCGTGGAAGTGCCCAACGAAGCGGCCTTTTACGGGCCAAAGATCGACGTGCAAGTCTGGAGCGTCATTGGCCGCGAATTCACTCTGGCGACCAACCAGGTCGATTTCGCGGTGCCGGCGCGGTTTGGGCTGAAATATCGGGACAAGGACAATTTGGAGAAGACGCCTTTATGCATCCATCGCGCGCCCCTCGGCACGCATGAGCGTTTTATCGGTTTCCTAATCGAGCATTACGCCGGCAATTTCCCGCTCTGGCTCGCGCCGGAACAAGTGCGCATTTTGACGATTGGCGAAGATGAAAAACTAGTGGCCTACGCGACCGCCATCATGCGCGAGTTGCGCGAAAACTTCGTCCGGGTGGACACCGATTATTCCTCCAACAAGATCAACGGTAAAATCCAGGACGCGGAAAAGGCGAGGGTCCACACCATGCTGGTCATTGGCCAGCGCGACCTGGAGGCGGGAAATGTTTCCGTGCGCCTGCACGGCAAGGGCAACATCGGCGCCAAACCCAAGGGAGAAGTGGTGGCGGACATCCTGCAATCCATCCGCGACCGGCGGCCTTAGCGGTCCCTCGGACTGTGATTTTGAACGGGAGCAAACGAAGGCAACGAAGGGGGAATCTGGGCACTGTCCTGACCGAGTTCCCGGGGAACGCGGACGTTTTATCCTCCATAGCTGACTGACTGGCGTTCGCGCGGTCAAACCGACGGCGCCGGGTGCGAGACGCAATTCTTCTCTTGGAAGCGGTTGTGCCGGGCAAAAGCCGGGAATCGTACATAGATATACAGAGCCTATTTCACTCTCGCCCCGCGCGAGCGGGGAGAGAGGCGGAGAGAGGGGTGCTCGTCGCTCTCGCCTCGCCCTGGCACAAATTGCCTGGCGGCAAACTGTATTCTAAGTCTTCTCAGGAATGACCGTAAGACAGCTTTCCTGCATTGGGGCGCAATAAACCTGTTCAAAAACCTTCCGTAGGATTTTAGTCTC
>JBKQWF010000179.1:0-44055 GCA_052139695.1 Limisphaerales bacterium | reverse complement strand
GCGCTCGCCTCCGCGAGCGCCCTTCGTGAGACCGGATCGGGACTACTACGGCGCAATGCCAAAGACGGTTCCGTCTGCGCCATTGTTATACATTCCACCAACGCAAGTTGTGCCATAAAGGTGAACCCCGTCAGTGACGACCCCTTGACACGGATCGTAACCAATGTTGCTTGAATTACCAAAACTATATACCACGCTGAACAACCCACTAGATAAATTGAACGTAAACACATCGCCTCCGCCGTAGCTGCCGCCGCTCATGCAGGTCCCATAAAGAAGGTTGCCGTAGAGCGCCATGTACCCGTTCGGATACTGGCCGTCGGTGCCTCCTGAAAAAGAATGAAGAGGCGTTATAGACTCAGAGGAGACGTTAAGCTGAAAAATCTGCCCACTGCCATTAAACTGTTCGCTTCCATAAATCGACTGACTGGATTGAACTAATAATGGACCAACAAGCCCACTTAAGCCTGTTTTCAGACAGTTTAAACCGCTCAAATCGGGGTTGATTGTGAATACGGTTCCGAACGCCGCCCCGGCACCGTAAAGAACCCCGTTTTGATCCACAGCGAGCGCCCCGCACGCCTCGGCCTCCATTTGAGACAAGCTGGTGAAGGTAAAATAGTTCCCTTGGGGCCCTATAAAGAAAACGGTGCCGCATCCGTTTGCCCCCCCTTCATACGTCGTCCCATAAAGATAGGAACCTGAGCGTACCAAGCCTGCGTGAGGGTAAGAGCCGTCGCCGCCGACCGTGCCGAAATCATAGAGTTTCTTAAAACTGGTGCCATCAGTTTTGACCCTGAAGACGGTCCCCCACCCATCACCATTTGTGCCACCAATCTGCGTGGTTCCGAAAAGATACCCATTCCACAATACCAAGGGGCCGATGGGGCAGGACCCGTCTGTAAAGTCGAAGCTGTGGAGGACTTGATAAGCCGTCCCATCCGTGTTAACTGAAAAAACTACACCGTGGTTGTAATCTCCTCCGCTAGTCGTTGTGCCGTATAAGGTAGTTCCTACCAATGTCATCGCATCATAGTATCCGGGATTGGCCCCTGTCGATCCTAGCCCGCCCCCATCCAAGCTAAAGCCCCATTGTGCTGAACAAACCGAAGGCAACGTGGCCGCGAGGCACGTGACAGCCATGTATCGCCATGCTCTCGCAAGTGGGCTTGTTTTCCTGTCGATAGACACGCCATCCGCTGAATTGACAATTGAGGTTTTCATAATTCTCCTTTTTTGCACTGATTTCGCTGCAACTTTTCTGCCGCGATATGCTTTTTATCCAATCCTTTATTCCCGATGCGTTATCTCCGGTAAACGGTCGAGGGGTTTTTCTTTGGCCCCTTTTTGTTTACGTGGCTTTTATACAACTCTCGATCGTGAAATTGCTATTCAATTGACCCTTCTAAATCGGACATTTCGTGTCACTATCGGACATTTCGGCGGGTTGGTTGTAGCCCATTATTTGACGCATTCCCCCTGTGTTGCCCTCAAATCACGGGGACTTACTTTGTAACGCTGCTTAAACTGACGGGAGAAGTTCTGGGGACTGCTAAAACCAGCGTCGCAGGCGACCTCCTTGATAAGCGCGCCTTTGTCCAGGAGGAGGCGCGCCGCTTCCAGGCGCTTGCAGGCCATCCAGACATGAGGTGAGACTCCGAATTTCTGAAGGAAGAAACGACGAAGCTGCCGGTCCGTCGAGAGGCACCGTGCTGCCAGGGTGGCGACACAATAGTGAGCCTCTTTCACTTCGTGATCCCAATCCCTAACGCAATCGAGACGACTTTTCACACAGAAAACCTTTGAATCAAGCCTCACTTGCTCAGATGAAGGCCCCGTTTCATACCCCTTTGATGCGTGACCAAAGTAAACCGCTTCCGCTCTAGATTTGCAAGGAAAATCTCTCAGCAGACGGTTTCTCCACCTGAAAAACCAAATACCGGGATTAAAAGCAGCCGATAAGTGACATGTCCGTGTTGAATAAGGGCGAAAACTGAACTCCCAGGGGCTATCAATTCAAGTAGCGAGGCGCATATCCGCGCGTAAATGATTCGAAATTACAGGAATATTCGGGAGGGGCGAGCGCCGCGAGCCCCATTATGCGCTTCGCCCTCCCGTCGCGAGGAAACACCACATGTCGAATTGCTTATGCTCGGGTGTATAGCAGTTCCGCCAGCCTGTTCATGGCCTTTCGAAGATGAGGTAGAGGGGGCTTTCATCGACTGTAAGTCTGATTTGGGAGGGACTTACTTGACTCACGTCCGGAGGCAGGGATGACACAGGAGCGAGACACATACCTTGCACGCCGACCAACTTGCCGGGGACATGATCGAGCGTCGCGGCGACATCCCGTCCGTTGCCGCTCGGGGACCAGGCGGCCCAAACCACCCTGCCGGAATCGCCGCGGTATTCCTGCACGCGCAAATTGCCAGGTTCGTTGACAATGATCTTCGCAAAACGGCAGGCGCCCAGCAGGCGTTGCAGTTGCGCCAGCGCGTAGTAGGAAGGCTTGGGCCGGAAATGCCGGGTAATCCCGGCGCTGGCGTGGACCCGCGGTTGGTCGTTGTCGTCGAAGAAGTAAATGTAGGCGCGCTCCACGGGCATGGCGGAGAAAACGAGGAGCGAACGGACCAGCCATTGTGCCTGCTGGGTGTCCGTCACGCCCACCCATTTGGCGAAATCGCCGCTTTGTTCAGCAGGTTGCGTGCTGCTGTCATAGCCAAATTCGGTGACCCAAACGGGTTTGCCCGGCGCGTGGGCGTCCCGCCACTGGCAAAGGGCTTCCACGTCTTGCAGGTAGTGGGGCAGCCTGGGGTCTTCGGGGAAACTTCGCTGCCAGGTTGGCCAGCCTTCCAGTTGCGCATAGCTGTGAACATTCAAGACATCAAACAGCTCGGGAGATTCTTGCACGCAGGCCACGCTTTTCTCGTAGTCACCGCTTTTGCCGGCGGTCACGTTGCAGGTGGCGATCTTGAGTTTGGGGTCGCCGGCGCGGAGACCTTGCGCCATCGCCTTGAACAGGCGGGTGTAATTTGTGTCGTTCCATTTGCCCGGCTCGTTGCCGATCTCGACGGAATCCGCGAGAGGACGCTTGCCGGACGGACCAAATTCCGAGGCAAAGGCCTGGCCATAGGCGCGGGCATCGGCCTCAAGACTTTTCCAGTTGGTTTGCGGGACCGATTCAAACATGAGGGAGACGTCGATGTTCCAGCCGGAAGCGCGCCAGGAGCCATAGACTTTGCTCCAATCAACGCCGTTTTTGGCGAAGGGGAAGGGCGGCAATTGCGCGGAGTTGCTTCCCAAATCCCATTCAACGGGATGGTAATCCCGCGCCAACCCACAGATGGGACGGTATAACTCCGGCTTGAACTGGACGGTGTGCCCATTGATCCCGATAAAATCCCGCATCAGGGGAGGTGGAGCGGCCGCGCACACCATGGCCGCAACGAGCGCAACGCCACAGAAGAGACCCGGAACGATTTTGCAAGGAACTGATTGCCGAAGGTTCATGGGGGAATCCTAGCGCGGTTATGCCCCGAGGCAATCAGGATGAGGAAGAGGGGTGCGATTTAGAATATCGGGCACTCCGCGCCCGCCCCCTACGGCGCGAGCGCAACGGTGTCATTTCCATGGGAGGTCACGGACACAGTCCTTTCGCCATCGACCACCACCTGGTAAGAGAGGCCTTCACGCCCGTCAATCCGCGCCATGCCGTCGCGAATGCTGACGGGAAACGGCGCCGCCACTCGATGCCCGCCGGCGGCGGCGACAGCGAGCGAATCCACCTTGCCCTCCAATGCCAAACGCAGGCTGACGAGGGCGCAGGGGTTGATCGCCGGGCCGTTGCGGTGCTGTTCGGCGAGGTTGAATGAATCCGGCTCACACCCGGCGAATTCGCCGGAAGGAAATTGCATCTGTTCGGCTGTAATTAGAATTCCTGTGGCGATCTTTTTCCAGTCCATGGCATGGTCCAGCGGCGCGAGCATGGCCAGGGCGTAGGCGTACTCGTAACCGCACCATTGCACGGGCAACCCCATCCAATTAGGCGCGCGCCAGCCTGTGGCCCCAAAAACCGCGATGGTGGCGTAGGCCATGGTCGGCTCGGCACTCCATTGATAGACGAAGGGCAGGCCGGTGATGGCCCACGCGCGGGCGCGCGCCAGGTAATCGGCTTGCCCGGTCAATTCGTAGCCCCGCACGCAGGCTTGGACAAGCCAGGCGCTGGCCAGGATGTCCGGCGTGTGCAACGGACATTCCCAGGTTTGCGCCCCGCGCGGGTCGCGAAAATGCTTCATGAAATCGAGCGCTTTGAGGCCCGCTTCAAGCGAGGCGGCGTTGCCGGTCAGCCTGGCGTGTTCCAGCAATTGGACCGCATGCACGGCGCAATAGCCGCTGGCCGTGTCCTCAAAATGTCCTCGGCGATATTTGCCGTCATAACGAAAGGAACCGTCGGGCTTTTGTTCCGACATAATCGCCGCGGCGCCCGCCGCTTTCATCTTGAGCCATTCCTCCGCCCGGCCGGTGAGAAAATAAATCGAATCGTTGACAATATGCGCCCCGCCCGGGACCAGGCGCGGCAGGTCCGGCACTTGCCCCGTCAAGCGCCAAAGGGTCGAGGCTTGATCGGCATAAGGTTCGCGCGCCCAGCTTGCCTCAGCGCAATGGCCCCAGCCTTGGGGTGTTCTCAGCGGAGGACCGTTGAGCGTGGCCGAACACAAGTCCAGTTCCGCCTGCCTCGAACGCGGCGGAGTGGGCAGCGGCGGCAACCCGCGCCTTTGCGCCGCCCAGAGAATCGCATCCTCGAGGGGACCGGTTGGCCGGACCAGGACGGTGCATTCCATGTTCGTCCCGCGCAAAGAGGCGCGATGGCCTTCGGGGCCGTCGAGAAAATTGGGAGTGGCAAAGACGGGATGCAACGACATATCGCGCCAGGTCATCGCCGTCGTCGCGGTGTCGGTGACAAATGCCATCAGCGGCATGGTGACCTTCATCGGATCAGGCGCAAAGCGAATATGTTCCTCGGTCTCAATGTCCAAGGTCGAGGAAGAATGCTCGCCAGCCGCCAGGTATTCCAAACCTGGAAAAAGTCCCTGTTGCAGCGAGCCGAATGCCCGCAGCACCGGTCCTTCGCACGGCCCATCGCTCTCAATCCTGGCCGAGATCTCATCGCCATGCAGCGAAAGCTCCAGCGAAACCCCTCGTCCGTGCCAGGCAAGCTCTTGGCCTTCGTGGTCCAATTTAAGTTCAGGCGTAACACCGTTCTTGCTGAGCAATGGCGCCAGCACGGCGGCCAGGCGGCCATCGCGCTCGAGGCGCGCGCCCGAGCCGTCCCGCGCCGCCCGCACCACCAAACCGCCGGACCTCAGAGTCACCCAGGAGGCGGCAAGGTTTGTGTCAACAATCGCGACAAACTGGTGCGAGGAGGGCAATCCGGCGGACTCCACGCTGACCTCGCGCGTGCGGAAAGGCGCGTTTCCCGGCGCCATTTCCGAAAAATCGCCGGTCGCGCCCGCGCCGAGGCTGAGAGGTTGCCCGCCGAGCGTAAATGAAATGGGCGCGGCGCCATAGTTCTTCAGCCGCACGCGAACGTTTGGACCGTCCGTGTGGACCGCTTGGATTTCCAGCGGGTGCAACGTTTGCCGTATCACTTGAAAAGATTCGACCTCAATGGTTCCCGGCGCTTCGGCAGGGTCCAATCGCAGCCGCTCCATGGTTCCCTCCTCCGGCAACGGCACGTTGTAATCGTGCCACTGATTGTCATGTATAAGACTGAAATGCTGGCTGTGCCCTTCGTCAAAATCGGGCGAAGCCGGGGTCGTCCAGAAAATCTGGCCGTTGCCGCCAATCGCGCATTTCAGGCGAAGCCGCGCGGTGGCCGGACCGGCAATGTGGACAGGAGGGCCAAAAAGGTAAGGATCATTGCACGTGCTTTGAATGCGCAGAAGGCCGCCCTCAGACGCCGCCGAGCAATCATGCGCCGCGGTCCATCCCGCCGCATCGGTCTGGAACCGCCATTCCAGAACTTGTTCCGTTTTGATGACAGCTCGCGGAAACGGAATGATCTCCTGGGCAACGGCGCGGATGAAAAAGCAGAAAACACCAAGGGCGTGGAGAATCTGAAGAACGCGAGTGTAGTGTTTCAATGAGATCTTTACACGATCCCCTCGCCCGGCCCGCAGCCACGCTCTCCCCGCTTTGCGGGATGAGGGCAGGGAGAGGGGTTCATTGTGAAGCCATTGCTGTAACAGCGCGCGGGCGGGCAAACAGATTCTCATGACGAAATCTAAAATTGCGGCGCGCGATTGTCATGAAAATTGCAGATGAAGCAATTAACGGACGGCAAATGAGGCGCGAGCCTGGAGCCACAGCATGTCCGCGTTGTTGGCCGCGCAGGACTTGAATTGGTCCTTGATCCTCGCCGATCCCCAGATGACCACGCCGCCAAATTGCGGAGGTTGCAGGACCGTCTCCGTCAGCCAATTGTCTGAAGTATTGGCATAGCCCAGTTCTTCCCAGCCGGAGATCCAGTTCACCGCCATGCCGTTAGCGCCCGTGTCATGCGCTTGCTCCTCCTGCCAATTGTTCCCGGCCACGACATCGTTGAAATCGTGGGCGTACATGTTCCAGGCCAGTTGCACCTGGCGGATGTTATTTTCGCAATAAACGCCCTGGGATTGCTGTTTGGCCCTGCTCAAGGCTGGCAAAAGGATGGCCGCCAGGATGGCGATGATGGCGACAACGACCAATAACTCAATGAGAGTAAACCCTGAGCCCACTTTCCGCCCGGAACGGAGGCGGTTAGTTTCATTCATAATGAGGATTCCCATAAAGGTCCATTTTTTGAATGTTGATCATTTTCTTTGATCGCGGTGGTGATTGGTCTTAATCTGCACGAGCGGCGCCGGAAAGACAACTTGAGATACTTCGGTGTGAAAAAAAGGTGAAAAAGGCGTTGACATGGATTTAGGGGGACCGTAGATTTGGCAAAGTTATCGGGTGAAAATAGAGGAACCATTAGCCCTAGGTTCGTTCGCCGAAAGCGAGGGGAGCCTGGGTGATGGGTTTTTGTCGTTTCGCACGGTCAGAATGCGAAGAGATGCAATGTGTTTGGCTTTTGCCCATGTAGCTCAGTTGGCAGAGCGCGTCCTTGGTAAGGACGAGGTCATCAGTTCAATTCTGATCATGGGCTCCAGATAACAGAAAATTGAAGATCGAAGAGCGTAGCGGACTGTAACTAAAAAAGAAGCACGAGATAATATGGCAAAAGAAGCCTTCCAACGAACGAAACCTCACGTCAACGTCGGCACCATTGGCCACGTTGACCACGGCAAGTCCACTTTGACGGCCGCGATTGTTGAATGCCAGAGCAAAAAAGGCATGGCAAAACCAATTAGCTACGCCGACATTACCAAAGGGGGCACCGTGCGCGACGCGACCAAGACGGTCACCATTGCGGTGTCCCACGTCGAATATGAATCTCCTGCCCGGCACTATGCCCACGTTGATTGTCCCGGCCACGCCGACTACGTGAAAAACATGATCACGGGTGCGGCGCAGATGGACGGCGCCATCCTGGTGGTGAGCGCGGCCGATGGCCCGATGCCGCAGACGCGCGAGCATATCCTGCTGGCCCGGCAAGTCGGTGTTCCGGCGATTGTGGTTTACCTGAACAAAGTCGATCTGGTGGATGACCCGGAGTTGCTCGATCTCGTGGAGATGGAAATCCGCGACTTGTTGAACAAATATCAATTTCCTGGCGACAAGACCCCTGTCGTTCGCGGCAGTGCTACGGCTGCCCTGGCCGGAACGCCCGAAGGCATTAAGTCGATTGATGATTTGCTCGCCGCGGTGGACAGCTTCATTCCGCTGCCGACACGCGAAGTCGATAAACCTTTCCTGATGTGCATCGAAGACGTGTTCAATATTGAAGGCCGCGGCACTGTGGTGACGGGCCGAGTGGAGCGCGGTGAGCTCAATAAGATGTCCGACGTGGAAATTGTCGGTTTGAAGGACACCCGCAAGACGGTGGCGACCGACATTGAGATGTTCCGCAAACTTTTGGACAAAGCAAGCGCCGGAGACAACGTCGGCGTCCTGTTGCGCGGCACCAAGAAAGACGAAGTGGAGCGCGGCATGGTCCTGGCCAAGCCGGGAACCATCACGCCGCATACCAAGTTCAAGGCGGAAGTGTATGTCTTGTCGAAAGACGAGGGTGGGCGGCACACGCCATTTTTCACGAACTATCGCCCGCAGTTTTATTTTCGCACGACGGACGTTACCGGCACGGTCCAATTGGCCCAGGGAGTGGAAATGGTCATGCCGGGCGACAACGTTTCAGTCGATATTGAATTGATCGCGCCGGTGGCGATGGAAAAAGGGCAGCGTTTCGCCATCCGCGAAGGCGGTCGAACCATCGGCGCGGGCCGGGTTTCGGATATCGTAGCGTAGTTTTTTTGGCAGGAGAGCAAGGCGCACCTGCTGGAGGGATGAGGGACTGCTCGGGAGAAGAAAGGGCGGTAGCTCAATTGGTAGAGTAGCGGTCTCCAAAACCGTCGGTTGGGGGTTCGAGTCCCTCCCGCCCTGCCACCCGGGACAGGAAGGTCGAGGGAATCGACCGGAGGGGTGGCAGAGTGGTCTATCGCGACGGTCTTGAAAACCGTTGTGCGGGAAACCGCACCGGGGGTTCGAATCCCTCCCCCTCCGCCATAAAAGTCAGGAGAAAAAATGAAAGATTATTTGCCAATGATTATCGGGATCGTGATCGCCATGACGGTGTTCACGCTCCTGTGGCGGCAGGGCGCGTTCCTGAAGCTCTCCGGCTATTTCCGGGAGACTCAAGACGAGTTGAAGAAATGCACCTGGCCGACCTGGGATGAGTTGACGGGGTCCACAGTGGTCGTGATCGTCTCGGTAGCGCTCTTAGGCGGCTTTACCGTAGGGGTCGATTTGCTGTTTGCCTACACGTTGCAACTCATTGTTTAAGGATTTTCGAATGCCAAAGAGCCAGTGGTTTGTCATTCATACTTTGTCCGGGCAAGAGCAGAAGGTCAAAGAGAATATCGAGAAGCGCCTCAAAGCCGAGGAGATGACCGAGTACATTAAAGAGGTCCTCGTCCCGGTCGAAAAGGTGGTCGATGTGCGCGGCGGGAAAAAAACGGTGACCAACCGCAAACTGCACCCGGGATATGTGTATATTGACATGGTCCTGCTGGATGAGAACAACCGGATCATGGAGCGGCCCTGGTATTTTATCCAGGATACGCCGGGCAAGATCGGGATTGTGGGCGGCGACCGGCCGATCGCCGTGACCCCGGATGAAATTGCGACGATCAAGGCGCAAATCTCCGAGTCCGAGGAAACGGAAAAGCCGAAGGTCCATTTTGATGTGGGCGAGACGGTCAAGATCAATGACGGGCCGTTTTTGAATTTTAGCGGAGTGATCGAAGAGATTGAGCCGGACCGCGGCAAATTGAAGGTCACAGTCAACATTTTCGGGCGCAATACCCCGGTTGAGCTGGAGTATTGGCAGGTGGAAAAAGCATAAGGTTTTATATGGCAAAAAAGATTACCGGACAAATTAAGTTGCAGATACCGGCCGGGCAGGCCAACCCCGCGCCGCCGGTCGGCCCCGCCTTGGGCCAGCAAGGCGTCAACATCATGGGCTTCTGCAAGGAGTTCAACGCCGCCACCAAAGACCAGGCCGGCCTGATTATCCCGGTCGTTATCACCGTTTATCAGGACAAGTCATTTACTTTCATCACCAAATCTCCCCCGGCCTCCGTCCTGCTCAAGAAAGCCGCGGGGATCGCTTCCGGCTCGAAAGTGCCCAACAAGGAAAAGGTCGGCAAAGTAACGCGCAAACAAGTGATGGAGATTGTCAAACTCAAGAGCAAGGATTTGAACTCGGTCTCCGAAGAGGCCGGCTTCCGCGTCATCGCGGGCACGGCCCGCAGCATGGGAATCGAAGTTCAGGGATAAAACTCAACGCGGGAGAGTGGCCGCTCTTTGGCGGCACTCGTTTGTACCGCTTATATATGCCAAGCAAACGTTATAAAAAAGGACGGGAATTGGTCGAAACCGGCAAACCATACCCGCTGTCGTCCGCCGTCGAGATTTTGGGCAAGTTTCCCAAAGCGAAATTCAATGAAACGATCGACATGGCTTTTAAGCTGGGGGTTGATCCCAAGCAATCCGACCAAATGGTCCGCGGCACCGTGCCGTTGCCGCACGGCAGCGGCAAGACCGTCCGGGTGCTGGTCTTTACCAAGCCGGGCGCCGCAGCCGAAGCCGCTCGCGCCGCCGGGGCCGAATTTGTCGGTTTCGAAGATTTAATCGCGAAATGCCAGGAAGGCTGGACGGAGTTCGATGTGGCCATCGCCACGCCCGACGCCATGTCGGAAGTGCGCAAGTTGGGCAAAGCGCTCGGCCCGCGCGGGCTCATGCCTAATCCCAAAACCGGCACGGTCACCCAGGACACCGCCAAAGCGGTCAAAGAAGTCAAGGCGGGCCGGGTCGAATTCAAAGTCGATAAAGGCGGCAATGTCCATGTGCCGATCGGCAAAGTTTCCTTTGCGCCAACGCAAATTGTGGAGAATGCCCAGGCCGTGATCGAGGCGGTGGCCAAGGCAAAGCCCAGCAGCGCTAAGGGAACATTCATCCATAGTTGCACCATTTCCGCGACGATGAGTCCGCCCGTGCGGGTGGACGTGCGCGAGTTTCTGGCTGCCGCCGCTTAACCCCCCATAAATACCCATGCGCGCCGAAAAACAAATTATCAGCAGCGAATACCTCGCTCGCATCAACGCCTCGCCGTTTTTTATTGTTCTCGATTATCGCGGCCTCAAAGTCGGACCCATCACGGAGTTGCGGAAGCGCCTGAACAAGGCGGGAGCGGAAATGCGAGTTGTCAAGAATTCGATTTTCCGCCTCGCGGTCAAGGAAGCCGGCGTGGCCGACCTTGGAGACTCATTGAGCGGCCAATTAGCCGTCGTTACCGGCCAGCGCGACGTCGCGTCCGCCGCCAAGGTGGTCAAAACATTCAGCAAGGAATTTGAAAAGCCCAAAGTCCGGTTCGGTTATCTGAAGAGCCAGCGTCTGGAAAGCGCGGACATCCTGGCCCTGGCCGATTTGCCGTCTTTGGACGTTTTGCGGGCGCGGTTGCTGGGCGTCATCATGGCGCCGGCTTCAAGGCTTGCGTCCGTGCTCAACGCTCCCGGCACGCAAGTGGTGCGGGTGTTGCAAGCGCGGGTGGAAAAAGGCGATAAAGCCTAAGCTTTTAGGAGAGTCATTTTCATTTCCAGCGAGCCACTGGGGATGAGGCACACAACATTAACAAAGTAAATCGTCGGCTTGCGGGCTCGCGAGCGCAACCCGTCCGCGGCTGCGGACGGCAACGAGACTGAAAGGAAAAATAGTTATGGCTGATATAGCAGCATTAGTGGAACAACTCGGCAAATTGACGGTATTGGAAGCCGCCGACCTGGTCAAACAATTGGAAACCGCCTGGGGCGTCACTGCCGCCGCGCCTGCCGCCGCCGCCGCGCCCGCCGCTGGAGCCGCCGCCGCGCCCGCCGCGGAAGCCAAGACCAGTTTTGACGTCATTCTGGCTTCAGTGCCGGCGGACAAGAAGATCGCCGCCATTAAGGCCGTGCGTGAAATCAAGGCGGGCCTGGGCCTGGCCGATGCCAAGGCTTTGGTTGAGGGAGCGCCCAGGCCGGTGCTGGAAGGGGCCAACAAAGCCGACTCCGACGCCGCCAAGAAGAAACTGGAAGATGCCGGCGCCAAGGTTGAAATTAAATAACAATGATGTATAATTGGCAGGCGGGTTGCTTACCGCCTGTCCATTTGAATCGTCACAAGAGCAATTTCTAAAACGAGAATCACCGTTGCAGCAAAAGGTTTGTTGAACCGGCGCGTTGTCCTCATGCCAGGGAACGGGCCTTTTGTCGTTAGACCTAATAATAATCTGGCCAGTGCCAGCAGTTGATCGAGGTTAATCATGCCATTTAAAGCAACAGAACGCGTCACATTCGGGAAGATCAAGGAGGTCATCGCGCCTCCCAACCTGATCGAGTTGCAGACTAATTCCTACCGGGATTTCCTGCAAAGCGACACTCCGCCCTCCAAGCGGAAAAACACCGGCCTGCAGGCCGTCTTTACCGAAGTCTTTCCAATTGAAAGCTACGATGGCAAATGCGTCCTCGGGTTCCATAGCTACGAAATCGGCGAGCCTCGGCACGACTGGCTGGAATGCCTGCGGGAAGGCATTACCTATGGCGCGCCGCTGCACGTGACTTTTCTGCTCAAGGAGGAGAAGGGGGCCAAGGAAGAAAAAGTTTTCATGGGCGAGCTGCCCTTGATGACTCCCCAAGGCACCTTTGTCATTAACGGGGCGGAGCGCGTGATCGTCAGCCAGTTGCATCGCTCTCCTGGCCTGGCCTTTGAGGCGACCCAGCATCCCAATGGCAAAACGCTCCATTCCTTCCGCATTATTCCGGATCGCGGCTCATGGTATGAAGCGCAGTTCGACACCAGCGACCTGCTTTATGTCTATCTCGACCGCAAAAAGCGCCGCCGGAAGTTTTTGACCGCGACGTTTTTCCGCGCCTTGGGTTACGGCAGCGATGCCGACATCCTCAAGCTTTTCTATGACATTGAAGACCTGAGCGTCAAAGACGCGGAGAAGCTCGAGGACATTCAGAACAAGGTCCTGATCGAAGACGCGGTGGATAATGATAAGGCAATTGTGGTGGCCCGCGCCTTTGAGCCGCTCTCCAAAGCGGTCGTTAAACAAATCGCGGAACTGGGCATCACCAAAATCAAGGTGGTGGATACGACCATCGATGACGGCATCGTCATCAAGTGCCTGAAAAAGGACCCGACAAAAAACGAAGAGGAAGCGCTGAAGGATATTTATCGGCGGTTGCGCCCTGGCGATCCACCGACGGCGGCCAACGCGCGGGCCTTGATCAAGCGCTTGTTTTTCGACCCCAAGCGCTACGATCTTGGGCGAGTCGGTCGCTACAAAATCAACCAGAAGCTGGGCATCAAGGGGGGCGATTCCCGCATCCTGACCAAAGAGGACCTGGTGGCCGCGACCAAGTATTTGTTGCGCCTCAAAAAAGGCGAGGGGAGCCTGGACGACATTGACCACCTCGGCAGTCGGCGCATCCGCACGGTGGGCGAATTGCTCGCCAACCAATGCCGCGTCGGCCTGGCCCGCACGGAACGGTTGGTCAAGGAGCGCATGACACTCTTCGACCAAAGCTTGGAAAGCATGTCTCCGCAGAAGCTCATCAATCCCAAGGCGCTTTCAGCGGTCATCCGCGATTTCTTTGGACGCAGCCAGCTTTCGCAGTTCATGGATCAAATCAATCCGCTGGCGGAGTTGACCCACAAGCGGCGGCTTTCCGCCCTTGGGCCTGGCGGCTTGTCCCGCGACCGCGCGGGCTTTGAAGTGCGCGACGTTCATCCGTCGCACTACGGGCGCATCTGCCCGGTCGAAACGCCCGAAGGTCCGAACATCGGACTGATTGCGTCGTTGGCCACTTTTGCCCAGGTCAATGATTTCGGCTTTTTGGAGACTCCGTATCGAAAAGTCGAAAAAGGCCGGGTCACCGCTCATTTGGAGTATCTGACGGCCGATCGCGAAGAAGCTTACATTATTGCGCAGGCTAATGCGCCCATCGACGAAAAAGGAGTCTTTTTGACCGATCGGGTCCCTTGCCGAAGCAAAGGCGATTTCATCGACGTGGAACCGGCGCGGGTTGATTACATGGATGTTTCTCCCAAGCAATTGGTCTCGGTGGCCGCGAGCCTTATTCCGTTTTTGGAACATGACGACGCCAACCGCGCGTTGATGGGTTCGAACATGCAGCGCCAAGCCGTGCCGCTGCTCGTCACCGAGGCGCCTTTGGTGGCAACGGGCCTGGAAGAGCGCGTCGCGCGCGATTCCCGCGCCATTCTGGTGGCTGAAGAAAGCGGAAAAATCGCTTCGGTCAACGGCAATCAGGTTGTGGTCACCACCGACGGGAAACTGCCGGAGACGAAAAAGAAACTGAAGACCGACCCGGCGAATGGTATTTGGGTTTATCCCCTCCGCAAGTTTATGCGGTCCAATGCCGCCACTTGCATCAACCAGAAGACTTTGGTTTCCAAGGGCGACGCCATCAAGAAAGGACAAGCCATTGCCGACGGTCCTTGCACGCAAGGCGGCGAATTGGCACTGGGACGCAACGTCCTTTGCGCCTTCATGCCTTGGAACGGCTACAACTTCGAGGACGCGATTCTCATCAGTGAGCGTATCGTCAAGGACGATGTCTTCACTTCCATTCACATTGATGAATTCGACGTCGGCGCGCGCGATACCAAGCTCGGTCCGGAGGAGATCACGCGCGACATTCCCAACCTGGGAGATGAAGCGTTGAAGAATCTCGGCCTGGACGGCGTCATCCGCATTGGCGCGGAAGTCAAGCCGGGCGACATTCTCGTCGGCAAAATCACGCCCAAGAGCGAAACGGAACTTGCGCCCGAAGAGCGTCTTTTGCGCGCCATTTTCGGCGAAAAAGCGGCGGACGTGAAGGATACCTCCCTGAAAGTGCCTTCCGGCACTTACGGCATCGTCATGGATGTGAAGGTTTCGTCCAAGAAAGAGCGCGAAGCCGAAGCGAAGGTCGCGCCCGAAGCCAAACGGCACGCCAAGGAAGTGCAGGATGAACACAAGGTCAAGACCGATGAACTGCGCGAGCAGTTGACCGAAGCCTTGAGCAACATCCTGCTCGGCGAAAAAATTCCACTCGACGTGGTCAATTCCGAAACCGGTGAAATTATCATCCCGGCCAATCGCAAGATCACCAAGACGCTTTTGCGCAAGCTGGCGCAGGTCTATGACCGCATTGAAATCGATCCGTCGCCTATTCGCAACAAGATCAACGAGATCATCGGCACCTTCAAAAAGAAGTTTGACGATTTGCAGATGCAGCACGACGAGGAAATCGAACGCGCCGAAGCCGGCGAAGAAGTCGATAGCGGCGTGATCAAGTCGGTCAAAGTCTATGTTGCCTCCAAGCGCAAGCTGTCGGTGGGCGACAAAATGGCCGGACGCCACGGCAACAAGGGTGTGGTGGCCAAAATCGTGCCGGAAGAAGACATGCCGTTCCTGGCCGATGGCACGCCGGTTGATATTGTGTTGAATCCGCTGGGTGTTCCTTCCCGCATGAATGTGGGACAGGTTTTGGAAACTCATCTCGGCTGGGCGGCCCGGCTGCTCGGACTGAAATTTGCCACCCCGGTGTTCGATGGCATCAAGGAGAAGAATATCCGCTCCTATCTGAAAGAGGCCAAGCTGCCCGAGCACGGCAAGATCCTCCTTCACGATGGCCGCACCGGCGAACCTTTCGATCAGGAAATCGTGGTCGGCTACATCTACATGATGAAACTGGGCCACTTGGTGGCGGACAAAATCCACGCCCGCGCGGTCGGCCCGTATTCCCTGGTGACCCAGCAACCGCTGGGCGGCAAGGCGCAATACGGCGGCCAGCGATTCGGTGAAATGGAAGTTTGGGCAATGGAAGCCTACGGGGCCGCTTACAGCCTCCAGGAATTGCTCACGGTCAAGTCAGACGACGTCCAGGGACGCACGCGCATTTACGAAAGCATTGTCAAAGGAGACAACGCCCTGGAAGCCGGCGTGCCGGAGTCGTTCAACGTTCTGGTCAAGGAGATGCAGTCCCTGGCCATGGATGTGAAAGTCGGATACTCGAACCCTGTTGACCAAGCTGCCGCCGTCCAGGCGAACGCCTTGGGGGCATTGAAATAATCGCAATCATTCTGGCCTGATCGGCCAGGGTCCGTCGCAAAATGAATACTAAAGAAACTGCCCGCGAATTACTGGGCCTGGACAAGGTGAACCAGGTCGAATACGTCGCCATCTCTGTTGCTTCCCCGGAAGCCATCAGGGCTTGGTCCAAAGGCGAAGTCAAGAATCCGGAAACGATCAACTACCGCACGTTCAAGCCGGAGAAGGGCGGCCTTTTCTGCGAACGCATTTTTGGCCCGGTCAAGGACTGGGAATGCTCTTGCGGAAAGTATAAACGCATCAAGCACCGCGGCGTCGTGTGCGACCGTTGCGGTGTCGAAGTGACCCTGGCGCGCGTCCGCCGCGAACGGATGGGCCATATCGAGCTGGCTGTGCCTGTCTCGCATATTTGGTTCTTCAAGTGCATGCCCTCGCGCCTTGGTTTGGTCCTGGATATGACGGCGCGCAACTTGGAACGCGTCATTTATTACGAAGATTACATGGTGATCGATCCCGGCTCGACGCCGCTCAAGCTGCATCAATTGTTGAGCGAACACGAGTATCGCGAAGCCCGCGAAACCTATGGTCCGGAAGCTTTCGTGGCCAAAATGGGGGCCGAAGCTGTGCGCGAAGGCTTGGCCAACGTGGACCTGCAAAAACAGGTCGATCACCTCGCCCTGGCCATGGGAGAAACCAAGAGCAAACAAATCCGCAAAAAAATTGCCAAGCGCATCAAGCTGCTCTCGGCTTTTCAATCGTGCAAGACGCGCCCGGAATGGATGATTTTGACGGTGCTGCCGGTCATTCCGCCGGATCTGCGTCCTTTGGTCCCGCTGGAAGGCGGGCGTTTTGCCACTTCGGATCTCAATGACCTTTACCGCCGCGTTATCAACCGCAATAACCGGTTGAAGAACCTGCTGCAACTAAAGACGCCGGAAGTCATCATCCGCAACGAGAAACGCATGTTGCAGGAGGCGGTGGACGCTTTGTTTGACAACGGGCGTCATGGCCGTGCCGTGACCGGCGCGGGCAACCGCGCGCTCAAATCCTTGAGCGATATGCTCAAGGGCAAGAGCGGGCGCTTCCGCCAGAACCTTCTCGGCAAACGCGTTGATTATTCGGGCCGGTCGGTCATCGTTATCGGCCCTGAACTGAAGCTCCATCAGTGCGGGCTGCCCAAGAAGATGGCGCTCGTGCTCTTTGAGCCGTTCATCATCCGCCGCTTGAAGGAGCTGGGCTACGTCCACACCGTTCGTTCCGCCAAGAAAATGATCGAGCGCCAGTCGCCGGAAGTCTGGGACATCCTGGAAGAAGTCACCAAAGGACATCCCGTCCTGCTCAACCGCGCTCCCACGCTCCATCGGTTGTCCATCCAAGCCTTCGAACCGATTCTGATCGAAGGCGAGGCCATTCGCATTCATCCCCTGGTTTGCACCGCCTACAACGCGGACTTTGACGGCGACCAGATGGCGGTCCACGTGCCGCTGTCAGTCGAGGCGCAATTGGAAGCCCGGATGTTGATGATGGCGCCGAACAACATTTTCAGCCCATCCAGCGGACGACCGATCATGACGCCGACGCAAGACATCACCCTCGGCTGTTATTATTTGACCGCCGAGCCGCGCAAGCCGAAATCAGCCGAGCCGGCGATGCTTTTCGGCTCGAAGTCGGAGGTCGTTTTTGCGCTCGCCGATGGCAGCGTCGTGATTCATGACCGGATTCGCTTGGCGAACCCTGATCGGGGAAATAAGACCAATTACGGGGATGCCGTGCATCCGGCAATCGACACGACGGTCGGACGCGTCATTTTCAGCGAGATTTGGCCCGAACGCCTTGGCTTCTTTAATAAAGTGGCCGGCAAATCGCAGTTGGGCGATCTCATCTGGACTTGTTACAAGATTTGCGGCCACGAAGAAACGGTCCTCATGCTGGACAAGCTCAAGGAACTCGGATTCCGCTCCGCGACCCGTTCTGGCTGCTCCATCGGGATCGATGACATGATCATTCCGAAGGAAAAGGACCAGGAAATTCACAGCGCGCAAAAGCTGATTGCCGAAGTGGAAAAGCAGTATCGCAAAGGCGTCATCACGCCGGGCGAACGTTACAACAAGGTAATCGACATCTGGACCCACTGCACCGACCAGATCGCGAACGTCATGCTGCGCACTTTGGAAACCAACCAAGGCAAGCAGGAGTATAATCCCGTCTCCCTGATGGTGGACTCCGGCGCACGCGGCAACCGCCAGCAAGTCCGCCAATTGGCCGGGGTTCGCGGCCTCATGGCCAAGCCCAGCGGCGACATCATTGAGAAACCGATTCTCTCCAATTTCCGCGAGGGTCTGACGGTGTTGGAGTACTTTATTTCCACGCACGGCGCCCGCAAGGGGTTGGCCGATACGGCCTTGAAGACTGCCGATTCCGGTTACATGACCCGCAAACTGGTCGATGTCGCCCAGGATGTGATCATTCGCATGGATGATTGCGGCACCTCCAATGGCATCCTTGTCCAAGCCATTTTTGAAGGCGAAGACGAAGTGGTCAAACTGAGCGAACGCATCATTGGCCGTCTTTCCTGCGATGAAATCGTGGATCCAAACGATGTCAAGAATGTCCTCGTCCACGCCAACGAATTGATCGATGAGGTCAAGGCCCGGAAGGTGGAAAGCTCAGGGGTGGAAAAGGTGCGCATCCGCTCGGTTTTGACGTGCGAGAGCAAGCAGGGCATTTGCGGCCACTGTTACGGGCGCAACCTGGCCACCGGCGGAATGATCAAGCGCGGCGAAGCCGTCGGGATCATCGCCGCCCAATCGATTGGCGAGCCGGGCACGCAGTTGACCATGCGCACCTTCCACATCGGCGGCACCGCTTCCCAGGTGTTTAAACAGCCGCAGGTGAAGGCCAAGTTCGACGGCCTGGTCCGCTATAACGAACTTCGCCTCGTGGAATTGGAAGACGGCAACAACATCGTCCTGAACAAGAACGGCTCCATTTCCATTCTCGCTGAAGACAGCGGACGCGAGTTGGAAGTGCATAACCTCGTCATCGGTTCCGTCATTGCCGTCAAGAACGGCGGCAAGGTCAAGAAAGGCGAACCGTTTGTCCAGTGGGACCCGTACAACGTCCCGATTCTTTCCGAAAAGGCCGGACGCATCAAATTTGTGGACATCATCGAAGGGGTGACGATGAAACAGGAAGTCGATGAAACCACGGCGCAAGAGGCCATGGTCGTCATCGAGCATAAGGAGGATTTGCACCCGCAAATCGTCATCTTGAATGAGAAGGGCGAGCCTTTTGCCAACTATCCCATTCCTTCCGGCGCTCACATCGTCGTGGCGGAAGGCGACAAAATCGTCGCCGGCACGCTCATGGCCAAGACGCCGCGCAAGACCTCCAAGACCAAGGACATCACGGGCGGACTTCCGCGTGTGGCGGAGTTGTTTGAGGCGCGCCGTCCAAAGGACGCGGCCGAAATCTCGAAGATCGACGGCATCGTCGATTTTGGTCCGAGCGTCCGCGGCAAGCGCACCATCCTGATCAAGGACCCGCAAACGAGCGTGGAGGAAGAGCATCTTATCCCGATCGGCAAGCATGTCATCGTCTTCAAGGGCGACTTTGTCAAAAAAGGCCAGCAACTGACCGAAGGCCCGGTGGACCCGCATGAGATTCTGGACATCTGCGGACCGCAAGAGTTGCAGGAGCATCTGGTCAATGAGGTGCAGGAAGTCTATCGCCTCCAGGGTGTGACGATCAACGACAAACACATCGAGATTATCGTGCGGCAAATGCTGCGCAAAGTGCGCGTGACCGAGCCCGGCGACTCGCAGTTCCTTTGGGGCGAGCAGATCGACAAAATTGAGTTTGAGAAAGAGAATTCGCGCGTCGAGAAGATGGGCGGCAAGCCCGCGGAAGCACAACCCGTGCTCCTGGGCATCACAAAGGCCTCTCTCGAGACGGAGAGCTTTCTCAGCGCTGCCTCCTTCCAGGACACGACTCGCGTTCTCACCGAGGCCGCGACGATGGGCAAAGTCGATTACCTGCGCGGCTTCAAGGAAAACGTCATCATGGGACACATCATCCCGGCGGGGACGGGCTATACGTCGCACCGTCATGCGGAACTCAAGCCGCTGGTGGAACCGCTGCCGGTGGAAGAACCGGTCGAGACGCCTCCGCCGTTGGAACAGCCCCTGGTGGGTTGATCCCTTCCAACTGGATTTTAACCGCAAGAATGGCCGGCTTCCCGCCGGCCATTTTTCTTGCATGGGGTTTGTCCTCCGGCTGGACCTTTAGTCAGCAGCGTGGGCTCCTAATTTCAAAACCTGTCAAATTCATATTTGGGCGGCGCAGCAGCGCCGCCCCACCACCGAGGGTAGGGCGTTGCTGCCGCAACGCCCTAATATTCGAGTTTGTTGGCAAACACTAATTGTTTCGAGTGCGATTCAAATCATCTGTCAATTCGCCGGAGCGGCGCGCACGGAGTGAGGCGCCCTGCCTTCAACCCCTTCCGCCTTGCAAGCGCCTGAAAGATCAACGACGCTGCCCGCATGGCCCCCCTCTGGCTCGGGTTCTGGGAGGTGTCATCGTTTTATGGAACCACGAAAAGAATATGCAGAGCGGCTCGCGAAATGGAGCCAGAAGGCGGAGCATTATGAGTTGCGCCACCGGCGGACCGGCAATCTGCGGGTCCTTTTGGCCGTGGTGCTGGTCGTTGCGGCAGTCCTCTTGCGCAACGCGGTTTCAGTCGGTTTTCTTTTTACCGGCGTGCTTATCGGGTTGTATCTCAGCGGGATGATCCATGATCGGATTCTTGACAAAAGGGACGCGGCGCGGCGGATGGTCGGATTTTACGAGCGCGGGCTTGACCGGCTCCGCGATCGTTGGGCCGGAAAGGGGTCCGCCGGGACGGAGTTCCTGGACAAGCAGCATCCTTACGCCATTGATTTGGATATTTTTGGAACGGGCAGTCTTTTTGAGCTTATCAACATCGCCCAAACGCAGGCTGGCAGGGCAATGCTGGCGCAATGGCTGCTGCAGCGCGCGGCCCCGGGCGAGGTGGAGGCGCGGCAAACAGCCGTGGCGGAAATGCGAAGCAAGCTGGACCTGCGCGAGGAACTGGCCATGCGGGCCGACGACCCGCGCGCGCACATTGATACGAATGCGCTGGTGACGTGGGCGGCGCTGCCTCCCCATCCGCCAGGCAAGTTGGAACGTATCGCCGCCTTGGGTCTTCCCCTGATCACGTGGGCCCTTTTGCTGCTGGGTGACTTTCGTCTTTCCGCCCTGGCGTTTGGAGCGCAATGCGCATTGGCGCTCGTGAACAGATCGCGGACGAATAAGACGCTCGCTTCCATGAAATCGCCCGCGCGGGATCTCTGGTGGCTGGCGGAGCTGCTTTCCCGCTTAGAGAGTGAAAGCTTTCGGGCGCCACGATTGCAGGAACTTCAGGCAAAATGGAAAAGCGGCGGTGTTTCGGCCTCAGCCAGCTTGCGCCGGCTTGCGCGGGTGGTGGACTGCCTGGACACACGCAACAATTTCGCAGTGGCTTTGATCGGGCCATTTTTGCTCCTGATAACGCAGTTTGCCTTTGCGCTGGAGGCCTGGCACGCCCGGCATGGGGCCATGATCGAGGATTGGCTGATGGCGCTGGGTGAAATGGAGGCGCTTTCCTCGCTGGCGGGTTATGCTTACGAGCACCCGGCGGACGTGTTTCCGGAATGGATGGACAAGTCCGCGTCCCCGTTGATCGAGGCGCAAGGGCTGGCCCATCCCCTCATCGCGGAATCGCGGGCGGTGCGAAATGACATCCTGTTGGATTCGCATCGGCCCTTGCATGTGGTCAGCGGTTCGAACATGTCCGGCAAAAGCACGTGGCTTCGCGCCATTGGCGTCAACCTGGTGCTGGGAATGGCCGGAGCGCCCGTGCGGGCGCGCGCTTTCCGGATGACTCCTCTGCGAATCGGCGCTTCGATTCGGACCGTGGACTCATTGCAGGAGGGGGTCTCGCGGTTTTATGCCGAGATCAAACGCTTGCGGCAAATCATTCAATTGACTGAGCAACCGCCGCCGTTGGTTTTTCTGATCGATGAAGTGCTGGGGGGAACAAACTCCCACGATCGCCAGATCGGGGCCGCCTATATTGTCAAAGCCCTTGTCCAACGGGGTGCGTTGGGATTAATCACCACCCACGATCTGGCGCTGACACAAGTGGCCGAGGAGGTGAAGCCGCCAGGCGCGAACTTTCACTTCGAGGACCAACTCGCCAATGGAAAATTGAGCTTTGATTACCGCTTGCGGCCCGGCGTGGTGAAAAAGAGCAACGCATTGGATCTGATGCGCTCCATTGGGCTGGATGTGTAATTCATTCTATGACCACTTTATAGAAAAACTGGCTGCCAGTCATCGGAATCGTGTAGGGCGAGCTCGCGCCACTCACCGGAAGAAAAGGCTGGGTGAGATCGGACGTGCCCAGCAGAATTCCAACTGGCCAAATCAGTATTATTTCCCGATTGGCTTGCGAGACCGTCAGCGATGCCCTGTTTAAGTAATGCGACTGAATCTGGGCCGGTGTCAGGGCGTAGTTGTAAAAGGCCACGTCGTCCAAGCCGGCATTGGCGCCGTTATACGCGCCGTCGCTACCCTGGCCGAGAACTTCGTCGGAGCCAGCCACATTCGTGTCGCCGTTGAGTCCCTGCGGAGTAAAGCCGGAAGCCGCAACCGTGGTGCTGGCGCTCCCAGCCACGCCATCGACATAAAGTTGAATCACGTTCCCATCATCTGTAATGACCAGGTAGTACCACTTGCCGGGCACCAGGGGCGAATGACCCAGGTCGCTGCCAGTATAGCCTGACGCGCTCCCGCCGTTGAAGATGTTCAGCGTCCAGTAACCTGGAGTAGGAAATTGATAGAGATTCCAACCCGTCTCATTGTTTTCGTAGTTCGTATCGCTCAACGATGAAAATGGCACGCGAATAGCGCTATCCACCCCGTCGGGCCTGACCCAGGCTTCCACCGACCAGGGTCCGAACGGATTCAACTCCAAGGCGTATGGAATGTCCACCTGGCCGCCTTGTCCGGCGTTGGTGATCTGGTTGTCTTGGAAATCGACCGCGGGGTCCACGTCGTTCGGAATTCCCGGCGCAATTCCCCACACCACGGCCCCTAAACTCGTTAGGTAACTGCCATCGAAACTCCCGACCGCATCGATCGCATTGGTCGCACCGGCGGCTTCGTCCAATCGCCAATAAGCCACCGGATTGTCCGACGCCACAATCGCGCCATACCCTGTCAATGGGACGTTGACGGCTCTGGGTTGGACGGTCAAGGTGGCGGCATTGCTATAGGATGTAAATGGGTTGGTCACCAACACCGCATACTGATTGCCGCTCAAAGTCATTTGAACATTGGTCAGCCAGAGCGTATCGCCGGTCTGGCCGGTCAGTGTCTGGAAGGCGGTGCCGCCGTTGGTGCTGACAGACCATTGATAGCCGATCGGCACAGCGCCGATGGCGGCGACTCGAAAAGCCGCGTGACTGCCGACGTTGCGAGTGATGGAGAATGGGGGGCCTTCGACCAGGATGTCGGTGGACACCGCATTCGTAGCCAACTCCGTTTCCGCGGTGCCAAGCAAGTTGGAAACGGTCACGGAATAAGCCGCGCCGTTGTCCTCCGGGTAATGAGAGACGAAGGAGTAGGTGGCATTGGTGGCATTGGCAATCGGGCCTACGCCCTGCCGGCTCCATTGGTAATAAAGCGGCGGCGTGCCAATGGCGACGACGGAAAAGGTAGCATCGGTTCCCGAATAATTGGTTTCCGAATCCGGCTGTGTCACAATGAAAGGCGCCATCGGTCTCAAGCTGAAGGAGTTGGTGCCGACGACGTAGTCGTTGGAAATTTGACCCGCTGTCAGTGCGTTGGTGTAGAAGGCAACCTCGTCCACGCCGCCCAACCACGGCCCGTAGGGTGGAAAGCCCGCGTTAAGCACCGCGCCGATCGAGCCATCAGAGCCGTTGTCCGCCAGATAGCCCGGATAGACCGAGGCGGCCGCGGAAGAGACTAATTGAGCGTTCACGTAAAAATTTTGATTTGTGCCGTCAAACGTCCCCACCAAATGGGTCCACTGTCCTGGCGCCACGTTCCCGGCGTTGAGGAAGCCGGCATTTTTCATGTTAAACAGCCAGGTGCTGCCGGGCCCCGGGGTCTGGCCAAGAAGCCAGCCGGAGGCGTTGACATAAGTCCCGCTGTCCGCATACGTCCCAAACATTCCCATGATGGACAAATAGAGCCCCGTCCCGACATTTCCAGAGTAAGCCTGGGCCCAACACTCGATGGAAAACGCGGCGCCGTGGATGCCGTCACTGCCCGTGGGCGAGAGCAAGTTGTTAAAGGGAATATCGATGGCCCCGTAGCCGTCGGAAAGGTTGCCGAGAAAGGCAATGGAATTGGTGTCAATTCCAGGAAAACCCAACACCGGCGTGCCGCCGGACGTGTCATAGACATAGTTGGCGTCGAAACCATTCGCGGTCGAATCGGCCGCCACGGTTGCGCCCGGCAATTCTTGCAACTGGTAGTAGGCGACCGGTTTGTTGGACAGAATAGTGGCGGGATAATTGGCGCTCTGGGCCGATACGCTCAACGCCGCGCCAAGGAAAATGACCAGCGCCGTCAGTTTACATGTTTTCATAGTTCGTTTTTGAAGTGATGCCAAAGTCGGGCGTTCAAGAGCAGGTAAACGGCCTGCAAGCATTGGAGGAAAGCACTTTTCCGATCGGTTTTCACACCGGATTCAAGTTACAGCGGGATTACTCTACCGCTGATCCGTTGCTTTTCAAGTGGTTTTGCGGTCCTCCAATCTGCGACGCATTTCACGGCCCGGGGAGCGCGACCGTCTCGGTCGCAGCGGTCGGCGTCTCGCCGACCGCCTCTTTCCTTTTGGTTCCGAATATGAGAGAGCCAGCGGGTGTTTGAGGATTCTCTCTTCGTTGGCGCAGGATTTCTTCCAAACGCTGCTGGCAGACCCAGGCCTCGACGTCCTGCCACGTCAACTGCCCTTTGGCGGTGCCCCGATCCTGGGGGCGAAACTGCCATTTGTCCAAATCCTTCACGCGATCCAGCGCGCCCAAAATGCGCAACGATTCGAAGGCAGCGATGGTGTCGCGCGCGCTGCCATCAATGTGGTATTCGTTGAACCCTCCGGAACTGGGCGAGGTGAAATGACCTTTGCCCCGATGCCTTTTCAAGATTCCTTCGATGCACGCCTCGCGGTCAATCTTTCCCAGTCCTCCAAGAATTTCCAGCGCGGCAATGGAATAATAAGTGTCTTGCAACGCCGGCCAGCATGGCGTGAAAAACAATCCGCGCACGTCCTTCCAATCATGGATCGGCGGATTGCCGGACGGATTGGCCGAGAGGGTCTGCACTGAGACGATTTGCGCTATGAGCCTTTCGCGGTCAACAAGGTCCAGACAGCTCACCTCGCGCAACCAGCGAAGCTGGGTGAGGGTCATTTCATTGGCGCGCATCACGTCCCAGCGTTTGTTTTCCACCCATGACCACGCGCTTCCACGCACAAGCAGATAGTCGTATTTGAATTCAATTTCGTGAAACTTTCCCTGATGAATCTCCTTGGAGACATCTTCCGGCGTCAGATTCAAATCCGGCCAGCCAATCCAGCCGACCAGCAGCGCGCGTTTTGCCAGAGGCGCTTCACAAAGCCATAGATTTCTCGACTTATCCTGTGCTTGCGGATCGACGCCGTTAAAAATGGATTTGTGCATCATCTGCAATCCGCGCGAGGTAAACAGGTTAGTTTCCGGCAGCAGCATGCAGGTGAACAGCGCCATATCCGGATCCCAAATAAAGCCTTTTTGAGTGTGAACTTTCATTCCGCCAATATTCGTCGCAAAGAGCGGATTCGGATTGGTGCTGACCAGACTCAAGAATTCATGCACTTGCACCTCGGTGATGGAGATGGGTTTTAGGCCGTCCAACCCCGACGGTTGCCAATATTCCAAACTCAACGAAGCCGCCATCAACACAACCGATGCGCCGATATAAATCCGCCACCAGCGGGTTGATTTGGAGCGAGCTGACGGCACGGCGAATACATCCGTTTCCGGCGATTGGCCCAAGGCGACTTCCGCCCCGGCAGGATTTCCCTTGCGGAATTCCCGCCAGGCCAAACCGACGATCAAGCCAACGAGGCCCTCCACGTCCTTGGCATCGGTCATTCCGGCGGTTTTCAACTGGGATAGGGTTTGCACATCCGCTTCACCGCAGTGGGCGCTGACCCTTCCGTCCCAACCCAGGGAAATGCGCGAACAATTCCGGCTGATCGCCGGCGTGAATAGGTCGCCCATGGTGGTCAGAAACCTGCTTCCAACCGGCGGCAGCCGCAGGGCCAATCCGCTGGTCTCCCAGCAAAAATTGCTCACGAGAAAACGCGAGCCAAGAAAGCGGGCAAAGGCAAGCAGCGCCTGCCGGTCAAAATGATTCGATTGCGGCCCCTCATTTGAACCGCCGAGAGATTTCAGTAGGCCGTGCGCGGCGCGCAAAAACAAGTTGTAGTCCATCCGCACCGGGCGATTTTTAAAGACCAGGAAAAACACAATAGTGCTTGCCAGCATAGGCAGATTCGCCAGGCTTGGCGGCAGCCAACCCAGTGCCAACGCGGAAAGCCCGACCGCGATAATCAGGCAGTAAGCAAACATGCCGACTTGAAACTGGTTGCAACAAATCGTTAGCGTGCGCGCTGTCATCAGCGTCAATGCCAATGCAAAGCCAGCGAGGGCAAGCTCCAGTCCGTTGATTCCCCAAATGGCGTTGCCAGAAGCACTGAACGCCATCATCACCATCACCACCAGCGGGAAACCCCACAGGAAGCTGCGGGAAAACCGGCGATGCAGTTCCGGGCGGAAACCGCCAGCATCGCGGAAATTGCGTCGATCGTTGCGCAGGAGAAGCGATGTTAAACCCAGACTCGGCAGAATTGAGACGAGAAAAATGAGCGGTGCCAGCCATGAAAACAGGAACGTCTTTCCCAACACAGACACGATTTTCGCGCCCACGCCAGCGGCTGCTGTTCCACCCGCCGTTGCCATCTTGGCGGACGAAGAGGCCAGCACCCCGGCCATGACATCTGGAACCAATGATTTTGCCGGGCCCAATTTGACTAGCGAACCTTCGAGCTTTTCCTCCAGCCGTTCGCGCATCGCGGCGCGGGCGCGGTGCAGGCGGACGCGCAAGGCCGCCTCGGATATTCCCAGTGCCGCCGCCGCTTCCGTGCCGCTCTTGCCTTCGATGTAAAATAGCACGAGGCATTCGCGGTGTGCGTTGGGCAGATCGGCCAAGGTTCGGCGCAGAGTCTCCGGCGTGTAGAGCGGATCAGGTTCTCCGACAGCATTATCCGCCGCTGAGACTTGCGGGTTTTCCAGCGCCCAACGCTTGCGTTTATTAAGTTCGCGGCGATGGCGCAGGCCGAAATTGATGGCAAGGTGGCGGGCGATGGCATTGACCCAGCCCGCGAATTTCGCGCCATCACCGAGCAGCCAGAGCCGCCGGTAAGCGCGGATGAAAGCCTCCTGCGTGACCTCCTCCGCCAGCGCGGCATCGCCGAGCCGGCTCCACGCGACGGCAAAGACACGGCGTTCATGTCGCTCGACAAGCTCACGATAACGCTCGGCATCGCCGCCCCGAACCGCGGCCACGGTCGCGTCATCCTGCTGCGCGCTTGGATTCTCGATGCCGGGCATTTCCGTTCGCATGTTACCCGAAAGACAGCGCCAAAGGGAAATTGTTACAGGCACCTTGTTCTCATCGCCATCGTTTGATCGAAGTATCTATCCGATTGGGCATTTTGATTTTACAATTCTTCCATGCCGGGATACACCGCTGGCCGCTCTTAAATGAACGAAACGCATATTCTGAAGATCGCCGGTGAACTCAAAGTTCAGCCGAGGCAAGTGGCCGCCACCGCCAAGCTTTTCGCGGAAGGCGCCACCGTTCCGTTCATCGCCCGCTATCGCAAGGAAGCAACCGGATCGCTGGATGAAGTGGCCATCACCAGCATTCGCGAGCGGCTCTTGAGCCTGGCGGAATTGGATCAGCGCCGGGAGGCCATTCTCAAATCCCTCACCGAGCGCAATCTTCTGACGGACCAACTCAAGTCCGCCATCGACAGGGCTGAGACGCTCACGGCGCTGGAGGATGTCTTTCAACCTTACCGGCCCAAACGCCGCACCCGCGCTACCATTGCCAAAGAGCTCGGGCTTGAACCGCTGGCTGATCTGCTCTTCAACCAACAATCCACGGCGGACCCGAACACCGCGGCTCAGGCTTACGTCAACGCGGAAAAAGGCGTGGCGGATGTGGCGGCAGCTCTGGCGGGCGCCCGCGACATTCTGGCCGAGCGCGTCAGCGACGATGCCCAGGCGCGGGCCAAGCTGCGCACCCTGTTCTGGAGCAAGGCCATGGTGAAATCGAAGGTTGCGTACGAAAAAGAGGAGGCCGCCGCGAAGTTCAAGGACTACTTCGATTGGACCGAACCGGTTGCCAAAATCCCCAGTCATCGGATGCTGGCCATTCGTCGCGGCGAGAGCGAAGGGCTGCTCATGATGCGCATCCAACCGGACGAGGAAGAGGCGCTGGCCTTGATCGAACCTCTCTTTGTCACCGGCAAAGGCCCCGCCGCCGAACAGGTGCGCCTGGCGGTGCAGGATAGCTACAAACGCCTGCTCGGCCAGGCGATTGAGGTGGAAATTCGGATTGAATCCAAGAAACGGGCCGACACCGAAGCCATTCGCGTCTTCTCGGAAAATCTTCGCGAATTGCTGCTGTCCTCGCCCCTCGGGCGCAAGAATGTGCTGGCGATTGATCCGGGATTCCGCACGGGTTGCAAAGTTGTCTGCCTGGACCGCCAAGGCAAATTGCTGCACAACGGCGTGATTTATCCAACCGCCTCTTCCTCGGGTGAGGTGCGCGAAGCCGCTGAAGCGGTGCTTGCTCTCATCCGCAAATTCCAAATCGAAGCCATCGCCATCGGCAACGGCACAGCCAGCCGCGAAACGGAAGCCTTCGTCAAGTCGCTCAAACTGCCTTCCACCATCCCCGTAGTCATGGTCAACGAGAGCGGCGCTTCCATTTATTCGGCGTCGGAGGTCGCGCGCGAAGAGTTTCCAAACCACGACCTCACGGTGCGCGGGGCGGTCTCCATCGGTCGCCGGCTGATGGACCCATTGGCGGAATTGGTGAAACTCGATCCGAAATCCATTGGCGTGGGCCAGTACCAACATGACGTGGACCAACTTGCTCTCAAACGGACCCTCGACGATGTCGTGATGAGTTGCGTCAACGGCGTGGGCGTCGAACTCAATACGGCCAGCAAGCAGTTGCTCGCCTACGTCTCCGGCCTTGGCCCGGCGCTTGCGGAGAATATTGTGGCCCATCGCAACGAACACGGCCCGTTCAAGTCGCGCGGCGGATTAAAGGAAGTCCCGCGTTTAGGGCCAAAGGCGTTCGAGCAGGCTGCGGGGTTTTTGCGGATTCGCGACGGGGCACATCCGTTGGATGCCAGTGCGGTGCATCCCGAGAGTTATTCCGTCGTGGACAAGATGGCCCGGGACGTGGGCTGTTCTGTCAATGATTTGATGCGGGACGCGGGACGGCGGCAGAAGATCCAGCTCTCGAAATATGTCACAACCGACGTTGGTTTGCCGACGCTCAACGACATCCTCGCCGAACTGGCCAAGCCCGGCCGCGATCCGCGGCAGCAATTTGAAGTGTTCGCCTTCCAGGCCGGCGTGGAGAAGATGGAGGACTTGAAACCGGGGATGAAGCTGCCGGGCATCGTCACCAACGTGACGGCCTTCGGCGCCTTTGTTGATATTGGCGTCCATCAGGATGGACTGGTCCATGTCAGTCAGTTGAGTGACCGGTTTGTCAAAGACCCGGCGGAAGTGGTCAAAGTGCAGCAGAAGGTCATGGTCACGGTGACGGAAGTGGACTTGCCGAGAAAACGCGTTGCCCTCTCGATGAAGGCAGCGCCCATCATTGGAGCGGCCGCCACTGGCAAAACCTCGCCGGGTCCGAACCGGCCGCAAGGGCGGGGCCAGGTCAAACCGCCAACGACCGACTGGTTCACCGAAGCGCTGAACCGCGGCAAAAAGGTCTGATCCTCCATCTCTCAAGCGGCGCCTAACCTGGATTTGCCCTCATCTTCATAGGGGCGTCGTTTTCCCTTTTTTTGGCTGTTGACTTCGGGCGGGGCTTTGGTAGGTTCTTCGCTCCTTTTGAAAAGGGCTATTGATGAAGACTTTTTTACCTAAAGATCATTTGCAGCAGCGCAAATGGCACGTGGTGGACGCCAACGGTGCCGTTTTGGGCCGCCTGGCTGTCCAGGTCGCTAATATTTTGCGCGGCAAGGACAAGGCGGTTTATACCCCTCATTTTGACGCGGGTGATTTCGTCGTTGTCATCAACGCGGAAAAGGTGCGTGTCACCGGTAAAAAGGAGACGGACAAGGAATTTATGACTTACTCCGGCTGGAAAGGCGGGGAGAAGTATAAGACGGTGGCCCAGACGCGAGCCAGCACGCCGGAGAAACTCATCATGCACGCCGTGCGCGGCATGGTGCCGAAGAATCGACTCGGACGCGTTTTGATGACGAAGCTGAAAGTGTACAAAGGAGGCCAGCATCCGCACGCCGCGCAGCAGCCGGCGGCATTGGCCGCGGCCAAATAACCCCATTACGCTGAATTTCTATGGCAGAAACTAAAGACTTTATTGGCACGGGTCGCCGCAAAACGGCGGTCGCGCGGGTCCGCATGGCGGCCGGCTCAGGCAAAATTGTGGTCAACGGGCGGCCCTTTGAAAATTATTTCCCCACCGATACCCTCCGCACGATGGCGTCCGCCCCGCTAACCGTGACGGAAAGCGCGAGCAAATACGACATCCGGGTGAAGGTCGAGGGCGGCGGCCCGAACGGCCAGGCCGGGGCGATGCGGCATGGCATCGCGCGGGCTTTGTTGGTGGCGGATGCGGCCTTGCGGCCCACTTTGAAATCAGCCGGACTGTTGACGCGTGATCCTCGTATGAGGGAGCGCGAGAAATACGGCCAACCCGGCGCCCGCAAACGCTTCCAGTACAGCAAGCGTTAAGCCGTATCCAGAGGATCGGGGAGCGCGGGCGTCCTCGCCCGCAGCCTGCGGCGTCTCGCCGAAGGCATCAGCGCCGCGAGAGATTTACCAGGGAACTCGTTGCGTAAAGCGACGATTTGGGTCGAGAATTGCCCATTGAGGGCCGCTGTTGCCGTCCAAGCAGCCTATTTTACCGCAACCTGTCCGCCAAAACCCAGCCGCCACTCTGTCGCAATCCATGGAGCAACGGGGATGTTTCGCTCAGAGGCTATCACCCGCTTGGGACGGGCCGGAAACGAATTCAAGAATCTGCCTTCCTTCCATTCTCCCGGCAGGCGCGGATGGACGGTTCCTCGAAAAAAGTATAAACTTGGCTTCGATGATCGATAATAGCTACGCATGGTCACCTGCTCTTTTACGATGACTGAACGGCAAATATGTTCCAAAATGAGGCTGGTCTTTTTCTGGACCTCTTGGGACATTGGCAAAAATCGCGTCTTTTATTGATTTTTACAGGAACCTTTTTGCGTTTCATTACCCTTAACTAGACAGCGTTATGCCAGGCCCGGATTTTGAAACGGTGGTGGCTGATTATTACGAGCCGCTCTACCGGTTCGCGGTCAGCTTGACCCGCTCGGAAGCGGAAGCCTGCGATCTGGCGCAACAAGCTTTTTTTATGTGGGCGACCAAAGGCCACCAATTGCGGGACCCGTCAAAAGTCAAATCATGGCTTTTCACGACCCTCCATCGCGCCTTCCTGGAAACCCGCCGCACCCTGACGCGCTTTCCGCATTCGGAGCTGACGGAGACGGATGACGACCTCCCCGTTATTTTGCCGGATGCGGCTGGGAGGTTGGACGCCTTGCAGGCGGTGGAGGCGCTGGGCCGGGTCAATGAACTGTACCGGGCGCCGGTGGCGCTTTTCTACCTGGAAGATTGTTCCTATCAGGAAATTGCCGAGATGCTGGAAGTTCCCATTGGCACTGTTAAGTCCCGCATGGCTCGCGGTTTGGCGGAACTTAAAGTTATTTTCGCCGGCAAAGACCGGGCCAGGAATCAAACGAGAGGCAAGGGATGAATCGAGAAGAGGCCAAACAGATCCTCGCTTTGTATCGGCCGGGAACGGCTGACGAACAGGACCCCTCTTTCCAGGAGGCCCTTCAATTCGCGCAAGATCAGCCCGAGATGACGCTCTGGTTTCAGGAACATTGCGAGTCTTATTTGGTCCTGCGCCGGAAACTGCGGGCCGTGCCAGTCCCATCCGGTTTGAAGGAGCGAATTCTCTCTGAGCGGAAAATCCGGCGGGGCCTTTTTGAACGATACTGGGCTCCCTTGCTGGCTGCTGCTGCTGCGTTAGTTTTAATGGCGGGCATTAGTTTCTGGCCGGGGACATCGCATCGCGTGGACGCGGGGCACGCTGCCTATCGCAAGCGCATGACGGAAACGGGCTTGCGCGGTTATGCCATGGATTTGAGCACCAGCGACCCAAGCCAGGTGCGCCGCTTTCTCAAGATGAAAAATGCGCCCGCTGATTACACGCTGCCCGCGGGATTGCAAAAGACCGAGCTGGCGGGTTGCGCGGTTCTGCATTGGCAAGGCGCACCGGTTTCCATGGTTTGCTTTAAAACAGGCCGGGTCCTCCCTCCCGGCAATCAAAGTGACCTTTGGTTTTTTGTCGCTGACCGAAATGCGGTTCCAAAGGCGCCGTCTCCGGGCGCTCCGGTCATTGCCCGGGTGAATAAGGCGACCACCGCCAGTTGGTCCGACGAGAAGAAGAATTACCTGCTGGCCGCGGTCGGGGACGAGGCGTTCTTGGAAAAATATCTGCGATGAGCCTTATTTCGCCGTTCAGCGACCGGACCATAATCCTTCTTTAGTCAATACTGGCAGACTATGTGCTCGTTGAATCGGTGGCGCTGTTATTTGCCCTGCGCCTTCACGTCATAAGAAAGCATCTCATCCTGATCCCGGAGGTAGAGCTTGCCATTGGCAATGACCGGGTGCGCCCAAGCCGGCTGCGTGCCGCGGTCGGGTTGTTCGAAGCGGCCCCGCTCCACGTATTGCTTCGGGTTCGGCTCAACTAGGAGCATCGTGCCCTTCTCGGTGCGATAGTAGAGCCGGCCATCCGCCAGGGCGAGTGAGCCTTTCGGCGCCCGGTGTTCGGCGTCGTCGCGCTCGTCCCACAAGACGTTGCCGGTTTGGAAGTCAAGACACACGAGAGAGCCACCCTCATTGCCGCCATTGGCGCCATAGAGGCAGCCGTCAAGGAGGATCATGCCGCCGTGGTGGTTTTGCATCTTCTTGGAGAAATAGACTTCGTCGGCCTTGACACCGCCATTCGTACCCTTGCCCAGCTTCACCAACCCGCCGCCCGCGCCGTAGGCCGAGGCGGCGAACACCAGGCCCTCGTGGTAAATCGGCGTGGAACAGTTAATACCGTGGCTGTTGGCTGGCCGGTCATAACGCCAGAGGAACTTGCCGTCGGACGCCGCGACGCCGAGGAGGGCGTTGAAGGTGAACTGCACATACTCGCGCTGCCCGTCGAAGTCGATGGCGATGGCCGAGGCGTAGGCTGCTTTGGGACTGCCGGGCACCTGGCTCTTCCAAATTGCCTTGCCGGTCAACTTATCGAGGGCCACGAGCGTCGCGTTTTCGCCGCCAGGGGTGCAGATGACCTTATCCCCATCAATCAGTGGCGATTCGCGGTAGCTCCAGGTAGGCAGGCTCCCGCCAAAATCGCCTTGCAGGCTGCGTTGCCAAACGATCTTGCCGTCCCGGACCTGCAGGCAAACCAAGTTGCCCTTTAGGCCCAGGACATAGAGCAGTTCACCATCAACCGTTGGCGTACATCCCGGCCCCTCTTTTCCCTGCGGCATTTGCTGCATGAAAGCCGGTCCAAGAGTCGTAACCCAAAGCGTCTTGCCGTCCGTCTCGGACAGGGCCCAAGTGATTTCGTCGTCACCGCGATTGCCCATGCCGAAGATCCGGCCCGCGGCAATGGAGGGCGCGCTGTCGCCGCCGCCGAGTCCCTTGACCTTCCAGGCGAGCGGTGGGCCTTCTTTCGTCCATTCCTTGAGCAGTCCGGTTTCCTTGGAGACGGCGTTCCGGTCGGGGCCCTGCCACTGCGGCCAATCAAAGGACTCTGATAAGGCCGCGAAGGTCGTGGCGCTGAGCAAGACCAACGTGAGATGCCAGGTATAGCGTTTCATGGCTTCAATGTATCCTCGGAGCTGATTCTGTCACGAGCAGAACGCGCCAATCTCCTCGCAAAATATGCCAAATGTTGCTCCAGCAATCGAATGATTCTCCGGATTGCCGGTTTAGGCGGTGGAAATAAATAACCGCCTTAGGGCCACAGAGAAACGCTCATGCGGGCGATGACCCAGTTGAAATCGCGCGGATCGGCTGAAGCATCGATCGGCAGTCCGGCTGCGTCCGGCGCGGAGGCCGGCGTGGTGCTGGGGCACTGCCAAAGGTGCGATTCCGAATGGCCGTCCGCGTAAGAAAAAGTGGCGCCGCCATTGTGCCAGGAAGCGGGCAGGCGAATCCACTCCGGCTCGTAGGCATGGTTGACAAAATAACCGTCGGAAATGCTGTCGGGATGTTCGTCCAAAAAGACGAAGATGCCGACGGGCGACGGAATGGAAGTCAATTTGAAAAACTGGGCGTAATCGGGATTGTTAGAATTGACACCGGAAACGGTCAATTCCCCCGCGTCTCCCACCGAGGCGTTCATGGAATAGCTGCGCGTGCGGCTGCTCCAGCCCGCCGCGCTTTGCAAGGCGCTCAAAACGGAATCGGATGGGCAGCGATAGGCCTTGGCCGATCCGGCCAGATACGGCCCCATGGCGGCTTGCGTGAGATCGGCCATATTCGTATTGTCGCTGGTCAATTCCCAATCGAGCACGCCGGCGGCCCAGTTGATGTTGGTGCGGGCGGCCGGGCCCGCCAGGTTATAAGGCAGGCGTTGAGCATGGTCGTCGGCGTACATCAGCCAGGCAATGGCCAGTTGTTTGTTGTTGTTTTGGCAAAACGTGCCGCGCGCTTTGGCTTGGGCCCGTTCCAGGGCCGGAAGCAAAATCCCGGCAAGAATGCCAATCACGGCGATGACCACGAGGAGTTCAATCAGGGTGAAGCCTTTACCGGGGCCTTCTGGCTGATGAATTGATCCCTTCATCGCTCGTGTGAATTTGGGTCACCCCTTGGGAGGGCGGGCGGCCTGGATTTCGGTGATCATGGCCTCCAGTTGCTTCCCGTAGCGAATAAAACTGTCAAATAAATCTTCCCCGCGGGCCGGCCCTTTCGCGTCATGGAAAACCACCGCCACGTGGGGTTCGATGGAGATCGCCCCATCGTAGCCCCGCCCCAAGGCGTCCGCCAAAATGTCCCGCACTCGTCCCTGCCCTTCCCCGGGATAAGTGTAATCGCAATCGTGCTTCGCCGGGACATAAACAGCGTCCTTGACGTGGAGGTGGACGACATGGTCGCGGATGTGCTCCCAGAATTCCCAGGCATCCTGACGCGGCCACGGCTGGGGCTGGCGGCGGTCGGGATTGAACACCGGATTACCGGTATCAAAGACCCATTTCAGGCCGGGGCATTTTTCCAGCAATTCCAGGCCGTGTTGCCAGCTCATGCCGCCATAGTTCATGCAATTTTCATGGACCGGCTGCAGGCCGGCGTCGAGAAAGCGGCGCGTAATCTCAGCGACGCGCCGGAAAACTTCCGGCGGCGTTTTGTCTTCCGCGTCCCCCGGTTTAAAACTCATGATGCGGACATATTTTGCGCCGACCCGCTGCATCCGCGGGATGCAACGCCGCACCTCGTCGAGGGTGGCGTCAAAAGGATCGGAAATCTTTTTGGACCAATTGGCGATGGCCGAACCGAAACAGCAGACGCCTACGCCGGCCGCCTGCAGTTGCCCAGCCGCCAAATCAAAAGCCTTGTCTGGAATGTCGTGAAAATTGCCTTTGGCAAAGCCGGGAACTTCCACCGCGCGCATCTCCAAGTGGCTCCAGCCAAGTTGGCGGGCAGCTTTGATCTGCGCGTCCAACGCCACGCCTGCTTCGTCTCCAATGCCGGTGACCATCATGTTAACGTCGGAAAGATTTGGTGAAATCCTCGTTCGAGACTGGCGCCACTTTTTTCTCGAACCGTGAAGCCGCGATCAGCTCGTTGAGTTTCTTCTCGTAAGCGGCGCTGTCCAGCGGCAGTTCGACTGTCTGCTCCATTAGCCCGGAATAGAGCAGGACATTGGCCAATTCAATCGATTGAATGCCTTCTTCGCCCGGCGCGATGAGCGGCGTGCCGTCGAGAATGGCGTCGATAAAGTTTTGGGTCAGGGCGGCGTGTTGCGCCGGTTCGCTGGCAAAGGGAATCTCGATGTTCCACACCTCCGGCTTCTGAAAACCAAGCTTGGACGTCTTGCACTGTTCGAGCATCGAAACTTCGTTGCGGGTAAAAAGAAGTTTGTCGTTTTCCAGCAGCAGCCGCCCCATTTCGCCGGCAATCTCGAAGCGGTTGACGCCCGGAGCTTCGCCGGTGGAAGAGACAAACATCCCGGTGCTCGCGTTGGGGAATTCCAGATAGGCCGTGACGCTGTCTTCAACTTCAATGTGATGGAAGCGGCCCAATTGCACAAACGAGCGCACGCGGGCAGGCATGCCCAAGAGCCATTGCAAAAGATCGAGTTGATGCAGGCATTGGTTGATGAGGACCCCGCCGCCCTCGCCCTTCCAGGTCGCGCGCCAGCCGCCGCTGGCATAATAAGCCTCGGAGCGGAACCAATCGGTCATGATCCAGGAGAAGCGGGCGATTTGCCCTAAAGCACCTTCGGCAATCAGTTTCTTAATCTTGGCGTAGCGGGGTTCGATGCGCAATTGGAACATCGCGGCGAAGACTTGCTTGGGATGCTGCCGGCGAACGGCCAGCAACCGTTCCGCGTCCGCCTTGTGGGCGGAGATGGGCTTCTCCACCATGACGTGCAGGCCGGCGTTGAGGGCGGCGATGCCGAGAGAGGTGTGCTGATAATGCGGCGTGGCCACAATAACCGCATCGGCCTCTCGCGAATGAATCAGTTCCTCACCATCGGCAAATATTTTTAAGCCGCGTTTTTGGTAGGGGAGGAGCTTATCAACAAAGGCGTCCGAGACGGCCACGATCTCGCAGCGCTTGACCTTTCCCTCGAGCAGGTAGCCCGCGTGATGGCTCCCGATATTGCCCATGCCAATGATGCCAAGACGAACTGGTTTCATGAAAAAGCGCGCTGGGGGGTTATTGACCTGACGCCTCGGTCTTCAAGCGCAAATCGGCCGGTTTAACGCCCTTTTTGCCCTGATTAAAGCCGAACCAGGTCGGCTTGTAATCACCGACGTAATCCACATCCGCGCGGGCGGGAATCTTGCCGGCTAAACCGGTCGTCCAATAGCAAGCATTGACGATCAGGCGGCGAAGGTCTTCGTTTTGCAAATCCACGGCGGAGCCCATGGTGGTGGTTACGGTTCTTGCGGTCTTGCCGCTTTCGCCCGTGTAATCACGCAGCCAGACGACGGGCATGAGTGGGTTGTTCTTGGGACCGTCCAGGGGCGGGTCGGTGGGGCTCATGCCGGAAAGCACCTGGCCCCAAACCAGGACCTGGGCGTCTTTTGGCAGGTGCGAGACAGTATAAACGTCTGTGGGAACCCAAAGGTCCGTGACGCCTTGAAGAATAGGATGGCTGGCGAAGGCGGAGTTGAGGACGCCGCGGGTGCTTTCCTTGCCATGATCGCCGTGGTGGGAAACCCAGGTTTCTCCCAGCACCTGGCGGCCAAAGCCGCCGGGCCAATCCTGGCTTTGCCAATCATACTTCGCGTAAGGGCTCGGCGAGTTGGCCCCGTATGCAAAGGCGTGGGTGCTGGTGCGCAAAGCGATGATGGGCTTGCCGGCATTGAGATAATCCACGAAATGCTTCATCTGCTCATCCGGCCAATGGCGGAACCGCAGGAGCATCACGCACAGGTCGGCCGAGTCCAGCGCTTGCAGGCCCGGTTCATTGGTCGGCGTGACAGGGTCGATCGTTCCATCCGCCGGGTTAATGGAGAAAAGGACGGTGCAATGGAACCCGTGGCGCAGCGCGAGGATTTTTGCCAGCATGGGCAAACCCTCCTCCGAGCGATACTCCTCGTCCCCCGTCAGAAAGACAATATTCTTCCCCTGGCCGGGCCCAGCGCCGCCTTGATAGACGACGGTCTCACTCTCGGGCGACGCGGCACGGACCGGACCCAATTGACCGGTTAAGCAGAGCGCAAGACAAAACAACGCTAAAATGAGGGAGCGCACCATGGATACATTTGACCTCAATTCCATCTCCCGTCAAGTCGGTGTTCCGTGCCTCTGTGCCCGGGGTGCGACCAAAACCGGTCAACACAAGCTGGTGGGGCGGTGCTGCTGCGCCGCCCATTCTTTTTTTCCGGCCGGGTAGGACACTTGCCGGTGAGGAGGAAATTTGGGCGGAGCGGCAGCTCCGCCCCACCAACTGACCGACCACTTCATCGCACCATCCCGCCTAAAACGGGTGCGATTAAAAGTGTCGGTCAATCTTAAGGTAGGGCGGCCACTCTGCTGGCCGCCGGGAAGGCGCGCAGCGGAGTGCGCGCCCTACCTTGTCCAACGGTTTTAATCGCCCCGCCTAAAACGCGCTCTTTGACTTCTCGCTGATGGTGATCGACCGCTCCTGGATGGCTCCCCGAAGGTGACTGTCCCACACGACCAGGGTGACCCGATAAGTCCCGGCGCGGCTGTAAGTGTGGGTATCGTTGAATCGAGCGCTTGGCACGCCCTCGCCAAAGTCCCAGAGCACGTGCGCGATGCCGCCCCCAGCCGCGGAAGAGGCATTGGCAAAATCTACAGCCTGACCCGTGAGCGCCGCAGCCGGACAGCTAAATTCCGCCGCCGGCTTGGGTTGCGGAAAGCCTCGTGACCGGAGCTGGTTATTGGAGCCATTGCCGGCCACCGTGTTGCCGGTCCATTCCAGGTCGCCCCCGGCATCGCCTCTGACGGCGTCGAAGCCATTTCCGCTGATCGTATTGTTGACCACGCTGATCTGGTCAAGTCCGCTGCCCCCCAATTCCAAACCCTCGGCCGGATTGTGGCTGATTTCATTGCTGTCAAGCGTGACTCCCTGACAGTTGCCGTTGAAGCGAAATCCCCGGCCGTCGGCTCCGGGATAGATCGCCGCCTTGTTCCCGCGCTGCGTCGTGAGAAATCTGTTCCGGTAGTAATAAAGGAGGCGCGCCCCTGTGCGGTCCCCCTGCAATTGCGCGCCCCACTGGATCATGTTGCGGATCGTGTTGTAGGCGCAATACTGGCGCTCATTGTGAGCGTCGTTGGAAACGGAGACCCCCATCTGCTGCCCGCCGTCCACGAGGTTGTCCGTCACCACCGCGTCCTGGGCGATGATCTCAAGCCCGATGAAGCCGATGCCCCCGGAGGTGTCGCTAATGATATTGCGGCGCGCCGCGACCAGGGAACAACCGCTTAAGCTCAACCAATGATCGATCCGATTGTCTTCAACCACGCCGCGATCGCAATTCCCCCAGAGTTCGATCCCGAGCTTCTCTTGTTTTCGTCCGGAGCGCGTGACGACGTTGCCGCGGATGACCAAATCCATGGAGCCGTCGTTGGCAAAGATGCCGCCGCGTCCGGTGCTGTCCACCACGTTGCGCAGCACCTGGTTGCGCGAGCTTCCCCACGAGAGCCGGATGCCGCCGCCCCACTCCGACTTCACTCCGATGTTGCGAATCGTGTTGTCAGCGATGACGCAATCGCTCACGCCGTTGCTGTAGTTTCCGTCCGTTCCCACAAAATGGATGCCGAGCGGGCCGCTGAGGCTGCCAAGGTTTTGGATTGCCAGGCGGTGGATGAAGTGACCGCCCCCGGTCTTGGCAAAAACCCCGTCGTGAGCATTGCTATCGCCGTTGCCCTCGATGGTGAAATCCGACAGCTCAACGTGGCGCGTCCCCGACAGGTCGAAGAAATCGATTTGTCCGCTCGCGTTGCACTTAATGATGGTTTTTCCCTGGCCTGCCCCGCGGATCTTGACGCCCGACTTGGCTCGCAAAACCCGGTCCACGAGAAATGTTCCGGCTGGCAGAGACAATGTGTCGCCGCTGCCGGCGGCGTCAATCGCCTTTTGGATGGCCGCCGCGTCGTCCTTGTTATCATCAGGAATGGCCCCAAAGGCAGTGACATCTTGGGTGGTTGCGGCGCATTGAAACTGAGCCAGCACGGCCCAAAAGCCGGCCAGCGCCGTGGTTGCGAGTCTTTTCATCATTTCATTATGTTGTTCGCGGCCTGTTTGGTCCAAGTCAGAACGGGAGGCGGTTGCGCGACCGCCGGGACCAAGGCCGCCAGCATCGCGCACAAAAGCGGCCGCCGGAGAAGACCATTCGCGCCACACACAACCATAGTCTAACAAGACGACCGCGAGACGCAACTGCGCGACCTGTCCACGGAGTGAGAAATAGAATTGCCCGCCTCCTGATTATTTCCCCGTATCGTCCGGCTTGCTTCGACGCGGCCCCACGGTTATCACTTTGATAATGAAATTCCGGTTGTTGGTTGAATTTGATCCAGACGCTAAACGCTGGTCAGCAGTTTTCCCCGAATTGCCCGGTTGCGCCACCGCGGGCGATACCGAAGAGGAAGCCATTTCTAATGCCCAGGAAGCGCTGGCGCTTTGGTTTGAACCTGCGCCTATCAAATTGCCCAAAGGGGCAAAAATGATCGAACTCGCGGTGCCGTGAGCCAGCGGTGCCCAGTTTGCAACGCAAAGAAAGTCGTCAGAGTTCTGAACAAACATGGTTTTGCCATGGTTTCCCAACCGGGCAGTCACCAGAAATGGCCTCACGCAAACGGACGCCAAGTGATCCGGGCAATGCATGGCAGCAAAACCCTCCCCATCGGCACTCTGAAAAGCATCATTGACGGCAGCGGCTTGGACGTGGATGCCTTTCGTTGAAGAATCCAGCTAAAAAGAACGCCTCCAGTATGGTTTGTTGACATGACTTCATCAAACGAAATAGCGGGGTGGGACGCCGGGACGCCGGAAGTTTCGTTGATCGTTCCGACGATCAACGAATCGGAAAACCTGCCCGCGCTCTTGGAGCGGATCGCGGCCGCGCTAGCAGGGCACCGCTTCGAGGTGATTATCGTCGATGACAACAGCCGCGATCGCACGCCGGAGGTATGCGCGGAACTGGCCCGGACGTATCCTCTCAAGCTCCTCGTCCGGTTGCATCCGGCCAATGGCTTAAGTGGCGCCGTCCTCCATGGGATGGCGCAGGCACGGGGCGGGATTCTGTGCGTGATGGATGCGGATTTGCAGCATCCGCCCGAAAAACTTCCCGAATTGATCGCGCCTCTCATCGCCAACACGGCGGATTTTGTCCTGGGCTCGCGCTACTTGCCCGGCGGAAGCACCGACACCGATTGGGGTTTGCTGCGAAAGATCAACTCGACAGTCGCCACGCTTCTTGCGCGCCCATTCGCGGGAAAGACGACCGATCCAATGGCCGGGTTTTTTGCGCTCAAGCGCCAGACGTATCTGGAGGCCCGCAATCTGACCCCGCTGGGCTACAAAATCGCCCTGGAATTGATGTGCAAAGCGCGCGTCAGCAGGCCCGTTGAAATTCCAATCCACTTCGGCATGCGGGCCAAGGGAGAATCCAAACTCTCGCTCAAACAGCAGTTTCGCTACCTGGAGCATCTGAGCCGGCTCTACGATTTTAAATTTCCGCGGGCCTCGCCGGTGATCAAATTCTTGATCGCGACGGGCCTGGGGTGGGCGGCAGGATTGGGCGCGTATTTCATGCTGGTAAGATGGCAGTTTGGCACGGTCGTTGCCCTGGCCTTCGCCTATGCTCCCGCTCTGGTCGTCGCGGCGCTTTTTCAGGCTCGCTATGTGAAGACGCAACGCGAGTTTCTGGCCCGGCAGACGCCGTGGGTGGATTTCGCGCTGATCTCCGGGGCGGAATGGCTGGCGGCGACGGTGACGGCGTGGTGGGCGACCCGGCGGCTTTTGACCCCCGGGCGATGGGAGACGTTCATCCTCAGTTTTGGCGCGGCCACCCTCGTGCGTTACGTGTTAAGGAAGGAATTGTTGCACGATATTCGCGGGCTGCGGCGGTAATTGCCGCAAGCGAGCGAAACCAATGCGAAGTCTTATAAATAACCTTTAACCATTTAAGTTTTGAACATGACCCAATCAAATATGAATCCTCTGTCGTCTTCACGCGACCGCATGAATCGCCGTGGTTTTTTGTCCACAACCGCAATGGCTTCGACAATCGCCATTCTTCCCCGGCACGTTCTGGGCGGGCCAGGGCAGAATCCACCGAGCGAGAAAGTGAATATTGCCGGGATCGGCGTCGGAGGAATGGGCGGGGCCAATCTGAAGGCGCTCAGTTCGCACAACATTGTGGCGCTGTGCGATGTGGATTCCGATTTCGCGGCGCATACGTTCAAGGAATATCCGAACGCGAAGATTTACACGGACTACCGCGAGATGCTCGATAAGCAGAAGGACATCGAGGCGGTGGTGATCGCCACCCCGGACCATACGCACGCCGTCATTTCCATGGCCGCCATGAAGGCCGGCAAACATGTCTATTGCCAGAAACCGCTCACCAACGACGTCTATGAATCCCGCATGCTCGCCACCGCGGCGAAGGACTTGGGCGTGGTGACGCAAATGGGCATCCAGGGCCATTCGACAGACGACATGAGAGTCATTTGCGAATGGATCTGGGACGGAGCCATCGGCGAGGTGCGTGAGGTGGATGCCTGGTGCAGCTTGACGTATTACCCTTGGGGGCATGAAAGCTGGAGTTCCCAATGGGGCGCACGCCCCAAGGAAACACCGCCCGTGCCGGCCAACCTGAACTGGGATCTTTGGCTTGGTCCGGCCCCCGAGCGCCCGTACCATCGCGCGTATCATCCGACAACATGGCGTTGCTGGTGGGATTTTGGCTGCGGCATGATGGGCGACCGCGGCGCTCACACCTTGGATGTGATCAATTGGTCTCTGAAGCTTGGGCCACCAGCAACCGTCGAAGCCACTTCGTGCGGCATGGACGCTGAGGTTCACCCGCTTTCGGCCATCGTCACTTTTCGCTTCCCGGCCCGCGAAAGTCTGCCACCGGTGAGGCTGACTTGGTATGAGGGCACCCGCCCGCCCCGGCCAGAAGACATGGACGCGGACCTGGCGTGGCCAGCCGAAGGCGGCGTCTTGTTCAAGGGCAGCAAAGGCATGCTGATGTGCGGTCCCTATGGCAACTCGCCGAAGCTTCTGCCGTTGAGCCGGCACCTGGATTACAAGCGCCCGCCCAAAACGCTGCCGCGGATCGAGGACCATTGCCACGAACTGGATTGGGTGCGGGCCATCAAGTCCGGCCAGCAGGCCTGCGCCTCTTTCGCCTACTCTGGCCCGCTGACCGAGACCTGCCTCCTGGGCAACGTCGCCAAACGCGTGGATGGCCTGATCGAATGGGACGCCGCCAATCTGAAGGTCAAGAATTCGGAAGCCGCCAATCAGTTCATCAGGACGCAGTATCGGAGCGGCTGGAGCCTGTGACCTGGTAGAGGCGCCATCTGCTATCTATCCGCGCATAAGTGGTTCGACATGACAACAGGAGTTTTCGGGAGGGGCGAGCGCCGCGAGCCCCATTATCAAGAACTGAACAAGAGGGAACCGAGGAAACAGAGGTTAGGGCTGGGCTGCCGCTCAGCCCCAATTTCGGCCTTTTTTAATTCCTCCTCCGTTCCCTCTGTTCGCTCCCGTGAATCTTTCCCTCCGTGTCACACCTTCGATCCCTTGTCCTGGTCTCGCTGGGATTGGCCTCTGGACCGGCCAAAAACGTCCAAACCATGAGAATCCGTTGGCGTCCCGCCAACGGGTGCGGTCGAGACAACCGCGCTCCCCGGAAAATTGCCCAAGATTGGGCCCAAATCCTCGCCTAAGCCGACGAATTTCACGGTCCGGGGAGCGCGACCGTCTCGGTCGCTGTGGTCGGCGTCTCGCCGACCACATGTTTCCAGTCCTATACAATTCCTATCGAAGCATTCAGGTGCAGAGCGAACATTAGGCGAGGATTTGGG